>DAIDKV010000101.1 GCA_027449865.1 Planctomycetales bacterium | reverse complement strand
GCCCACCAGCGAGCAGGACCGCCGCCGGCCCTCGCCCGGATCTGGGCGAAACGCGCCGAGATGCCTGCCACGCTCGCGGCCGAGCACTCCAGCCCAGCCTCGGCGCGGTGCTTTTTGCACGGCTGCCGAAAGGACACGATGGAAGGGAAGGAGATTCTGAATCCATCCCATGGTCCCAGGCGCACGGGATATATATTGCCTCAGCCGCCACGCCCACCTCCGGGGAGGTCCGAACCGATGAAGACCCCGGCGGAGCTAGCGCCCGACGACTCGACATGGGTCGCTCGTCGCTCTCTCGGATGCTCGCAGGCCTGCAGAGAGAGGAAAAGGGAGGAGGACCGGTTGTTTAAGGTCCTGCGGCGCCGCACGGTGGAGGCGCTGGTCGAGGCCCA
The DNA here is from genome assembly GCA_027449865.1 of Planctomycetales bacterium. GTDB lineage: Bacteria > Planctomycetota > Planctomycetia > Isosphaerales > Isosphaeraceae > JAKAUH01. The sequence continues at coordinate 65,222 of DAIDKV010000101.1, read as the reverse complement.
TCACCGATCGCAACGGTAGGGCGCTGCAAGGGCCCGCCGCCACTGGTCGGGGCGTGCGGCTTTGGGAAAATGTCCTATCGATGAGCCTGCATCGGCGGGTAGAGGGCATATCCGGAGACGGCCAGCGGGACCTTGTAGACGGTCTTGCCGGCCGTGACGACGAGCGTCTTCCGGCCCGGGCCGCCGAAGGCCAGGTTGGTGCAGAGGTCCTCCGGGATCGGGATGCGGCCCAGCAGTTCGCCCCCGGGCGTGATGACGTAGACACCCGGCGGCACGTCGGCGTTCTCGCCGGGATGGCGGGGGAAAAGCACGCCGGCCGCGATCCAGAGGTTGCCCTGCTCGTCGAGCCGCATTCCGTCCCCGCCACGGCCCCGGCCGAAGTCGAAGACCAGCCGCTGGTTGCTCAGCCGCCCGTCCTCGGCCACGTCAAACGCCCAGACCTTGCGATTGCCGCCGGGCCGGGTGTGGCTGTCGATGACGTAGAGCGTCCGGGCGTCGGGCGTGATCGCCAGGCCGTTGGGCCGCTCGATCTCCGGCTGGCTGAGCACTCGAAGGACGTGGCCCGACGGGTCAATCCGGTAGACCGACTCCTGGTCCATCTCCAGCGCCGACCGGTCCTTCTCATAATACGGGTCGGTGAACCAGACGCAGCCGTGGACGTCGACGACCACATCATTGGGGCTGTTATAACGCTTGCCCTCATAGCGATCGGTCAAGACCTCGACCCGGTCGGTCTTCATGTCCGTGCGCACGACTCGCCGACGGCCGCCTGGCCCCTGCTCCGCGCCTTCGCAACTGATCAGCCGCCCCGATGCGTCGAAGGTATTGCCGTTGGTCCGCCCGCTGTCGGCCCGGAAGATCGACAGGTCACCGCCCGGGTTGAGGCGATAGATGCGATTGCCGAAGATGTCGCTGAAGAACAGGTTGTCATCGGCGTCGAATGCCGGCCCCTCGAGGAGGCACGTCCGGGCGGCGATGGTCGTCGCGCCCTGGGGGGCGAGGAGGTTCGCCGGTGGCGGTGTTCGCGTGAGATCCATGGGACGACTCTCGGGGCGTGTATGGATCGATGGTGATTCCAGAGGAGACCCTGCGCACGTTCCACGAGTCTACCAGGACGGTTCGTGGGATGCAGGATTCGTGCAGGAAGTGCAGAAGAATGCCGGGAAACCAGTCCCAAGGCATCTTCATTCGTGGAAACTATGCAATATCGCAAGCTGCTTGTTAGAAAAGAATTAGCCCAAAATTCCGACGGAAATCAAAAGGAACGCACTCTCGCAAGTTCCAACTGCGCCAGGGCACATGATCTGCGGTGAGTCGCTGCCCACGAGTCACGATTACGGCAGAAGTTTGAGCACGCCGACCGCCACTCCTCATCACACCAGATCTGGCCGAGTTCAGGTGAGGCGGAGCAGGAATCTGCACTGGGATTCGACGCTCCAGGATCGGCGCATCCAAACGCGAGGACCATCGGGGGCGAAAGGCACTCGCCTTCGATTCGACAACGAAAGCACGAAACCACGAAATCACGAAATGGAGGAGTGTCAGCAGACGCAGGCTGGCCTACCTTCTTCGCGCTTTCGTCGTTTCGCGCCTTCGCGATCGATTCGAGAGCCTCATCGGAATCCGGGCGGCGAAGAACCCGACTTCTCGGCGTTGACCTCGTCCAATATAATGATCCAGCATGCACGTGCGCGCCCGGTGCGCCCGCATTCCCAGGAACGCCTCGCCTGTTATCCACGCAATCTCCCAATTTCCCCGATCTTGAACGGCCAGCCGGGCCAAGACGGCCGCACCCGAGGGTATGGACCCGAACATGGCTTTCGACCCGAAGTTCATCCGAAACTTCTCGATTATCGCTCACATCGATCACGGCAAGAGCACGCTGGCCGATCAGCTTTTGCTCCAGTCCGGCGCGATCACGAATCGCGAGTTCCGCGAGCAGCTCCTCGACGATATGGACCTGGAACGCGAGCGCGGGATCACGATCAAGGCGCGGGCCGTCGCGATCAACTACGTCCTCGACGGCCAGACCTACGAGCTGAACCTCATCGATACGCCCGGCCACGTCGACTTCCACTATGAGGTCTCGCGCAGCCTCGCCGCCTGCGAGGGGGCCATTCTGCTCGTCGACGCCACCCAGGGCGTCCAGGCCCAGACCGTCGCCAACGCCTTCCTCGCCGTCGGCGGCGACCTGGCGATCGTCCCGGTGCTGAACAAGATCGACATGCAGGCATCCCGCCCCGAGGAGGTCAAGGAAGAGATCCTGACCAGCCTCGGGATCGATCCATCCGAGGTTCTCGCCGTTAGCGCCAAGACCGGGCTCGGCGTCCCCGATGTCTTCCGGGCCATCATCGAACGCGTTCCCGCGCCGGCCGGCGACCCGAAGGCCCCGCTTCGCGCCCTCATCTTCGACTCGAAATTCGACGACTATCAGGGCGTTGTGACGTATGTCCGCGTGGTCGACGGCGTCCTCCGCCGCGGCCAGAAGATCCGGCTGATGGCCGGAGAGACCGAATACGAGGTCACCGGCCTTGGCCGGTTTCGGCCCCGCGAGGTCCCCTGCGACGAACTCGGCGTCGGCCAGGTCGGCTACGTCGTCGCCAATATCAAAAAGCTCTCCGACGTCAACATCGGCGACACCATCACCCAGGTCCCCGGCCCCGCGCAGGTGGCGCTGCCGGGCTACCAGGAACCCGTCCCGGTCGTCTTCTGCGGCCTCTTCCCCGCCACGCACAACCAGTTCGACGACCTGCGGACAGCCCTCCAGAAGCTCTCGCTCAACGATAGCAGCTTCTCGTTCGAGCCCGAGACCTCCGACGCCCTCGGCTTCGGCTTCCGGTGCGGCTTCCTCGGCATGCTCCACATGGAGATTGTCCAGCAGCGGCTCGAACGCGAGAGCAACCTCTCACTCGTCCAGACCGCCCCGAACGTCACCTACGAGATCCTCACCGTCAAGGGCGAGACGCTCCACATCTCCAACCCCACCCGCATCCCCGACCCAGGGCTGATCGAGGAGTTCCGCGAGCCGATCGCCCGCGTCAACTTCATCGTCCCCACCGATGGCATCGGCGCCATCATGCAGCTTTGCGAAGATCGCCGCGGGATCTACCTCAAAACGGAGTATCTCTCGACGACCCGGGCCATCCTCACCTACGAACTGCCCCTCGCCGAGATGATCTATGACCTCTACGATAAATTGAAGAGCGCAACGCGCGGCTATGGGACGATGGATTACGAGGTCATCGGCTACCGGGCCGGCGACCTCTGCCGGCTCGATATCCTCGTCGCCGGACAGAAGGTGGATGCACTCTCGACCGTCGTCCACCGGGCTCACGCCGACCGTCGCGGGCGGAAACTGGTCAAGAAGCTCCGGGGAGAAATCGAGCGCCATCAGTTCGAGGTTGCCATCCAGGCCGCCATCGGCAGCCGCGTGATCGCCCGCGAGACGATCTCGGCGCTCCGGAAAAACGTCACCGCCAAGTGCTACGGTGGCGACATCAGCCGAAAACGCAAGCTCCTCGAAAAGCAAAAAGAGGGCAAGAAGCGTATGAAGCAGGTAGGGAACGTCGAGATCTCCCAGGAGGCGTTCCTTTCCGTGCTGGATGACAGCGAGGATTGATGGAGCCAGACAGGCCCAATCTCTGATGGTCGATTCAACCGACAGCGACGATCGCGATTCCGGCCGGAATGGGGGGCCGTCGATGGGCCCCGTGCGCCAGACGGTGGAGCTGCTGGTGCTTCTGGTCCTCTGTGTAATCGTGGTCCGGACGTTCTCGGCCGAGGCGTACGTGGTGCCGACCGGCTCGATGGCGCCGACGCTCCTGGGATGGCACCGCGAGATCGTCTGCCCGAACTGCGCCTACCCGTTCGACGTGGGAATCGATGAGGAGGGTCTTTCGGGCCCGGCGGTCTGCCCGAACTGCGGCGAGTCGGGGCTGGATTCGGTTCCGGCCGTCGAATGCGGCGGCGATCGAGTTCTGGTCCAGAAGTTCCTGTACGACTTTCGCCCGCCGAAGCGATGGGAGGTCGCGGTTTTCCACTATCCCGGCGACCCCTCGCAGGCCTACGTCAAGCGGGTGGTCGGCCTTCCGGGCGAATCGATCCGGATCGAGGCGGGCGACGTCTACGCCGACGGCCAGATCCTCAGGAAGACTTTGGAAGATCAGCGTGCCATCCGAATCCCGGTCCACGAGAGCCGCTTCGAGCCCCGCGACGCCGACCGCTTCCCGCGCTGGACTTTTCGATCGGGGTGGGGTTATCGATCCACCCGAACAGGATGGTCGCGGTCAGCGGGCCAGTTCATTCACCAGGCCCAGTCAGGAATTGGGCCCGGTGACTGGGTCATCTATCAACACTGGGATCCTCACCGCGGGCGCTATGGCCCCGTCCGCGACTTCTACGCTTACAACGGCGGCGAAATGCCCTCCGACAATGAGATCAGCGACCTTGGCCTCGAGGCCGAGATCACCGCCGATCGATCGGTGGAGGCCCTCTCGGTGGCCCTACGCAACGGAGCCGACCAGTTCGTCGTTCGGATCCCGGTCGGGCTAAATGGACGCGTTGAGCTGACACACAATGGCGTTCGGGTTCCGATAATTGAGCGATCAAACCCGTTCCAGGGCCATGATCCCTGGCCAGAGTCCTTCCGGCTCGAAGCCTCCGCCTTCGACCGTCGGGTCACCGTCGCCATCGACGGCGAATCGCTCTTCGAGCCTTACGATTACGAACATCCCAGGCGAGGCATCGGCCGTGGTGAAGCTCCGCTCGGCCTGGGGGTCGACGGTGGAGCCCTCACCATCCATAACTTGAAGGTATTCCGGGATATTTACTACACAGCAACACTCGCCGGGATGCCGAGGGCGGGGCGATCCATCCATTCCTCGGTCGAATTGGGTCCCGACGAGTTTTTCGTGCTGGGGGACAACAGTCCGGTCTCGAATGACTCGCGGTTCTGGGGAGTCGGGCCGGTGGTGCCGGGATCGATGTTGCTGGGCAAGCCGTTTTTGGTCCACCTGCCGGGGGCCCTGGTGCCGCTGAAGGTCTTTGGGCGGTCGGTTTGCTGGGTTCCCGATCCCCGCCGGATCCGTTACATTCGGTGAGAGTGTGCCTGTGAGTGCCTCGGGATGCCAAAGGGGCCCGTCGGATTGGGACGCGATCACGAAAGGGAAAGCCACGCGATGGGACGGTCCTCCGCCACTCCGCCATCCGCCACCATGACCGGCCGGGCCGAGCCGCCGCCGAAGGAAAGCTACCGCGACACCGTCGAGGCGATCGTCGTGGCGTTCATCCTGGCGCTGGTGGTTCGCGGCTTCGAGGCGCAGGCCTTCGTGATCCCGACCGGCTCGATGGCACCGACCTTGATGGGCCGCCACAAGGAAGTCGCCTGCCCGCAGTGTGGCTTTGTCTACGCGGTGAACGCCTCGGGCGAGGTCGAGGCATCGGGCTATCCGAACCGCGATGTCGACGCGGGCCTCTGCGTGAACTGCCGGTTCCTTGACCGATCCCTGGCCGAACAGCCGAGCTTCAAGGGGGATCGCATCCTTGTGATGATGTTCCCCTACGACCTGCCGTTCCTCCCCGGCAGCGGTTCCCCCGAGCGGTGGGACGTGGTCGTCTTTCGATATCCCGAGGACCCGGATGTCAGCTACATCAAGCGTCTGGTCGGTCTTCCCGGCGAGACGATCCGGATCGCCCACGGCGACCTCTACCTCCGGGCACAGGGGCAAGACCGATTCGTCCTTGCCCGGAAGCCGTGGAAACACCAGTCGTCGATGCAGATCACGGTCCACGACGACCGGTATCGACCCCGGGCCCTGGCCGATCGCCCCGAATGGGCCCGATGGCGCGGCGGATCGGGATGGTCGGCCTCCTCTTCGGAAAGCCAGTATCGGTCCGAGGGAAGCTCTGACTGGTCCGAACTTCGGTACAGCCACCTGGTCCCCGACCCTGAACAGTGGGACGCGATCCTCGAGGGCCGAGAGCCCCGGGCACCCCGCCCGACACTCATCACTGACTTCTATTCATACAACACCAACATCCCCAACCCTCAGGATAGGCTCGCCCCCTGGATGCAAGCCGACTGGGTCGGCGACCTGACCATCCAATCTCGCCTCGACATCAAGGAAGTGAAGGCGGGCGGTTCGGTCCGCTGGGAGCTGATCGAGGGGGGCGTGGTCCATCGTTGTACGGTCGACCTGGAGACCGGAGAGGCGACGTTTACCCGGGGAGACGAGGTTCTCGGCCAGGTCGCGACGCCGATCAAGGGAGCGGGGCGGTATCGGGTCGAGTTCGCCAACGTAGACAACCGGCTGATGCTGGTGGTTGACGGCCGACCAGTTGGTGGCGAGGGCTTCGCCTACGAGGACGGGGAGGTTGACCCGGTCCCGACGGGCGCCGACCTGGCCCCCGCGGCGATCGCCGTGCGTCAGGCGACGATTGAGACGGCCGATCTTGTCCTGAAACGGGATATCTACTATACCCAGGAGCCCGGTAAGCACGATTACGAACTGGCGTGGAACGAGCGGACGCCCTCAACCCCGACGGAACTCTTCGACCTGCTGGGCGACCCCTCGCGATTCTCCAGGATGACCCGGCCGGGCCGTCGCGATTTCGAGATCGGCGCCGATCGGTTCTTCATGATGGGTGATAACAGCCCGTGCAGTTCGGATAGTCGTCGGTGGGGAGAACGCGACATCTCCTGGGACGAGACCCGAAGCCGGCGAACATACGAGGTTCCTCGCCAGTATCTCACGGGCAAGGCCTTCTTCATCTACTGGCCCCACGGTGTTCCGGTCTGGCCCGAGATTGCCTGGGGCCGCGACTTTCGGTTCCCGTTCCGGCCCTATCTCGAGCGGATGAAGTGGATCCGATGACTTTCCCCGTGTAGCCGGATGTGCGGGCGGGATCGCCTGGCCGGGGGGCCAGGTTTCGCGATCAAGGAGGATCGGTTCATGCCACTGCTCGATGTCCGGGGCCTCGAGAAATGGTACGGACGCCGTCAGGTCGTCAACGGCGTGGACTTCGACGTCGACCGCGGCGAGGTCGTCGGCCTGCTCGGACCCAACGGTGCCGGAAAGACCACCAGCTTCCGGATGACCATCGGCCTGATTCCCGCCGACGGTGGCAAGGTCTTCTTCGACGGCCGCGACATCACGAACATGCAGATGTACCTTCGCGCCCGCGCGGGGATGGGATACCTGGCCCAGGACGCGAGCGTCTTCCGGCAGCTCTCCGTCGAAGACAACCTGATGGCAATCCTCGAGACCCGCCCGAACATGACGCGGAAGCAGCGTCGTGACCGGCAGGACGAGCTCCTCGACCAGTTCGGCCTGACCAAGATTCGCAAGACCAAGGCCAACCGGGTCTCCGGTGGCGAGCGTCGCCGACTTGAGATCGCCCGATCGCTGATCACCGAACCGAAGCTGATCATGCTCGACGAGCCGTTCGCGGGCATCGACCCGAAGACGGTCGCCGAGATCCAGGACCAGATCCGCGACCTGGTCGAGCGGTACAACATTGGCATCCTCCTGACCGACCACCAGTTCCGTGAGACGCTCGAGGTCACCGACCGCTGCTACCTGATCCGAGAGGGGCGCGTCTTCGCCTACGGGAATCGCGAGCAGATCCTCAACAACCCCGACGTGCGCCGCCACTACATCGGCGAGCGTTTCGACGTGGGTCACCTGCTCGACCGCCGCCGTCCGGTCTCGCTCTCACACCCCCACACCGATCCCGAGGCTCCCGGCCAGGCCACGGTACCGGCCCCTTCCGTTCCGATGCCGGCCCTGGCACCGGCCCCACCCTTCGCCTCGCCCGCGCCTGGGTTCGAGGCCAAAGCCTACGGGGTTGACGCATCCATTCATGCAATGGGCGATTACGTAACGACGGATCTGATCCTCGGCGAGATCGAGCCATCCTCAATCCAGGCGATGATCGGCCTTAACTCGGACGAACTCCCTCCCGTCCCGCCCCTCTCCGACGAACCCGTTCCGGGCGTTTACGAGGAGCCCAGCCCGTAATCGGGGGGCCCTCCGCATCAATCCCTACCCAATTTGACGCCTCCCGCTCCGCGACCTAGGGTTGCGCGACGACGGCGCGCGGACGACCTCGCCCAGGTCGAGGGCGACGGATCCGTCGAGCGGGGTCCCAACATGGATGCGAAAGCCAGCACGCAGTTTTGCGAATCGCCGATCCTCGCCGGCCGTGCCGAGCCGCGATCGGGTGGACGGCACTCCGCCTACCTGATCGTCATCCGCGGCGGCATTCCCGGGACAATGCTCCGGATGGGTGACGAGGGCGCCAGCCTCGGCCGCTCGAGCGAAAATACCTTTCCCCTCGACGATATGACTGTCTCCAGGCGCCACGCGATCGTCCGAATGGATGCGCACGGCCAGGTCACTGTTACGGACGAGTCGAGCACCAATGGCACGTTTCTCAACGGCGACCGGCTCGCCCCTGGCCGGACCTTCCCGGTCGAGGACGGAGACCGCATTCAGCTTGGAAGCGGTGTCGTTCTGAAGCTGGTCCGCCTGGATTCCTCGGACGAGCACTTCCAGCGTGAGATGTTCGAGCGGACCGTCCGGGACGGCCTCACCGGGGCCTATAATCGTGCCTATTTCCTTGGGCAGGTCGGCCGACTGGCCGCGGGTGCCTCCGCACAGGGGCTGGGCCTGGTGGTCATGATGGCCGACGTCGACCATTTCAAACGGATCAACGACCGCCACGGCCACCTGGTTGGCGATGTCGTGCTCCGCGAGGTCGCCGGCGTGATCCGCGAATCCACTCGAAACGAGGACCTTGTCGCGCGGTATGGCGGTGAGGAGTTCATCGTCGCGCTCCCGGCTGGCTCACTGGACCTCGCTTCCGACCGCGCCGAGCGAATCCGATCGGGCGTCGCCTCCCGGCGAATCCGAGCAGCCGGCGACGAGATCCACGCGACCGTCAGCATCGGCCTCGCCTACGGTCCGCCAGGCTGGCCCGTCGCTCCGATCGAGCTGATCGAGGCCGCCGACGAAGCCCTCTATCAGGCCAAGGCCAGTGGTCGGAATTGCGTCGTCCTCGCCCGAGACTTTCTCCCCTGTCCCCCCCCACGCGACACGCAATCGGTCGAGCTCCTCACTTCCCTCTAATTCGATCCCCGCCGGATCACTCCCCCGGATTCCCGCGCCGAACACCGACAGGAGGTCGCGAGGCGGAACGTCGGCCGCTATGATCACCGATCAACACGATCCGGGGTGGATCGTCGGAGGACCATGCGCGGCCGTCGGCCGTGAAGAGGGCAAAACATGACGCAATCACCAGAGCCGAACACGCGGGCTGTGACCCCCAGGGCCCTCGGCGTCTGCAGTTGGAGTCTCCAGGTCCGAAGCATCGCCGAGCTACGCACCCTGCTCGACCAACTCGGGATCAACGTGGTGCAAATCGCCTGTGGCGATCCTCATCATGCAAGCTGGGACGAGGGCGATGACATGCCCCGGGCGGCTCTGGCTTCGGGGATCGTCATGACGGGCGCCATGCTGGGCTTTCCGGGCGAGGATTACACGACGCCCGAGACCATCCGACGGACCGGCGGGTTCGGCGATCCCTCCACACGGGCCGAGCGGCTCGACCGCCTTCGATGGGGACTGGAGCGGACGCGGGCCCTTGGGCTGAAGGACCTGACCCTCCATGCCGGATTCCTCCCGGAGCCAGGCGACCCAGGCCGATCGTCGATGCTGGATACCCTCGCGGAAGCCGGACAGCTCGCTGCCGAGGCGGGCGTCACACTCGCGTTCGAGACCGGTCAGGAGACCGCTGAACTCCTCCGTCAGACACTCGATGACCTCAAATCGCCATCGATCCGGGTCAACTTTGACCCGGCAAACATGCTGCTCTATGACATGGGCGATCCAATCCGGGCCGTTGAGATCCTCGGGGCCGACATCCAATCGGTCCACCTGAAAGACGCCCGACGTCCCAAGGTTCCAGGAACCTGGGGCGAGGAAGTCCCGCTCGGCGAGGGAGAGGTGCATATCCCCTCGTTCCTCGCCGCGCTGGAAACCATTGGCTATTCCGGTCCGCTCGTCATCGAGCGTGAGGTCGGTGACCAGTCGGGCCGATTGCGCGACCTGGCGATCGGACTCGACCGATTGAAGCAGTGGAGCAGGAGATAACCCCAAATGGGGAGTGGGCTCGCCCCCGCAATCGACCCGACCAGGAGATCGTTTCGCGGAGGCCAGCCCCGACCGAGACCATCCCTCGCTCCGCTCAACTTACGACCGAATTCACAACTTGCGCAAGCTCCCGACCAGCCTCGGTCAGGGCATAGAAATTATGTTTCCCCGAGCGACGGGGCTCGATCAGCCGGCCATGCCGCAGCAGCGCCAGATGGTGGCTCACCGCGGGCTGGCTCTGCGTACCCAGATCGGCGCACAACTCAGTGACGTTCCGTTCCTTTTCACTCAGCAGCATGAGGACTTGGAGACGGGTCGGATCGGAGACCTGCTTCAGCAGCTCCGCGACGCGACGGATCTCGGCGGTGGTACGACCGCCCGCTCCGCCGGACGACTTCGACGACCGGGAGGACTTCGTGGTGGACGGAGGCATTGCTTTACCTCAAATCGCTATGGACTGGGGATTTCCGTCGATCGATGCTCGCGCGGCCGGGGCCCTAGCCGACCAGTTAAGAATCGCTACAGCTTATAATAGATTTATGCCTACGAGTCGTCAAGACCTCTTGTTCGGCTCATGCAATTGAATTCTCGGGTTAATGAACAATAGGGCCCGGCCATGCCAGTTCCAGCGCCCGCGCCGGCGATCGTCGCTTGCCCGCGGGGACGGCCGGTCGTAGAGTGGGGGCATGGGGGCCCAGCAGCATCCGGGCCGGCGGGCCGCCCCCGTCCCGGCCTCAGCCAGCGATCGAGCGACCGACCGATGATCCAGCAGACGACCCCACCCGTGTCCGCTTCCTTGCGGACGGCCGCTTACCAGCAGTGCATCAATCCGTCGTGCGCGGCCACCTTTGGCATCGACGAAACTCACTTCGCCTGCCCTCGTTGCGCCGACCTCATCGACGTCGTTTACAACTGGGATCGCCTCCCGGTCCCCAATTGCCTCGCCGATTTCCAGTCGCGATGGGCCGACCGACACGACCCTCTGAACTTCTCCGGCGTCTGGCGATTCCGCGACCTCCTTCCATTCGCCCCACCCGAAAAAATCGTCACCATCGGCGAAGGCCAAACTCTCCTTCAATCGGCCGATAAGGTCGCCCAGTACGTCGGCCTCGATCACGGTCGTCTCTGGCTCCAGTACGAAGGAATGAATCCTTCCGGAAGTTTCAAGGATAATGGCATGACGGCCGCGTTCACGCACGCGCGAATGGTCTCAGCGCATCGCGTGGCCTGTGCGAGTACCGGGAACACCTCAGCGGCGCTCGCCGTCTATTGCTCGGCGACTGACCTGGGCTTCCGGGCGATCATTTTCATTGGCTCGGGCAAGATCGCCTATGGCAAGCTCGCTCAGGCTCTCGACCACGGAGCCCTGACCATCCAGATCGTCGGCGATTTCGACGACGCCATGCATCGCGTCCGACAGGTGGCCGACCGCCTGGGAATCTACCTGATGAACTCTGTGAATCCGTTCCGGCTGGAGGGGCAGAAGACGATCATCTTCCGCATCCTTGAAGCCCTCCGCTGGGAGGTTCCCGACTGGATCGTGGTTCCAGGCGGTAATCTCGGCAATTCGAGCGCATTCGGCAAGGCCCTCATCGAACTGAAATACCTTGGGCTCATCGACCGGGTGCCTCGACTCGCGGTCATCAACGCAAGCGGGGCGCGAACGCTCGACGAACTGGTCGGCAACCGGAAGCTGGCCTGGCTCGACGGACTCCCCGAGATGTCGACGGTGGATTCCTACTACACCCAGCTCGACACCGAGGGGATCAAGGCATCGACGATCGCCTCGGCGATCGAGATCAACCGCCCTGTGAACTTGAAGAAGTGCTTGCGTGCGTTGCACTTCTGCGGTGGGGTGGTCCAGATGGTCAGCGACCAGGAGATCATGGACGCCAAGGCAAGGGTCGGCGCGGGCGGACTCGGGTGCGAGCCGGCCAGCGCCGCGAGCGTCGCGGGTGCGAAGCGACTCCGTGAAGCGGGAGTCATTGCCCCGTCCGACCGGGTCGTCTGCATCCTGACAGGGCACCAGCTCAAGGACCCGACAGCCACGGTCGCCTATCACAGCGGCGATCAGGAGCTATTCGACTCGGTCCTCGGCAGCCGAGGGGTCAAGCGGGCGGGGTTCGCCAACCGTCCGGTCGTGGTCGCCAACGACCTCGACGACATCATTCGAACGATCGCGCTGTATTCTGAGGCATCGGCGCCTGCGTGATCGGTTCGTGCGTTTTTCGAGAGGGGTGACACCGTGTCGCTAGCTCGTATCCGCGTCGGAATCCACGGCGCGATGGGGCGGATGGGGCGTCGACTGATCCAGTTGCTGGCGGAGGATCCCGCGCTGACGCTTTCGGCAGCGCTGGAGCACGCCGGGAATCCGGCACTCGGTCACGACGCCGGGACGGCCGTCGGACTGGCTCCGCTCGGCGTTGCGATCAGCGAGGCCGTCCCGGCCGGGTCGAATGTGGATGCGATGATCGACTTCTCGACACCCGCCGCGGCGCTCTCCATCGGCCGATGGTGCCGGGAGAACCGGGTCCCTCTGGTCGTCGGGACGACGGGTCTGGAGCCGGAACAGCGTCAGGAGCTGGAATCGGCCTCGGGCGAAATCCCCCTGTTGATCGCCCCGAACATGAGCCGGGCGGTAAACCTGCTGATGAAGCTGGTCGGCGAGGCGGCCCGGGTGCTGGGCAGTTCGGCGGACGTCGAGATCATCGAGCGGCATCACCGGACCAAGAAGGACGCCCCGAGCGGAACGGCGATCCGGCTGGGCGAGGTCGCGGGCCGTGGGCTGGCGGCGAGCCGGCTGATTCCCGGTGCGCCGGGATCGGTTGGGGTCCGGGCGCCGGGCGAGATCGGCATCCATGCCTTGCGGGTGGCTGACTGCCCCGGTGAGCACCAGGTCGTCTTCTCGCTGATGGGAGAGACGCTCGAACTGGGCCACCGGGCGATCAATCGAGATGGATTCGTCCGAGGCGCTCTCGACGCCGCGAAGTTCCTTGCCCACCAGCCCCCGGGGCTTTATACGATGGAGGATGTCCTGGCCTGATCGGCCGGGAGATACCGTCTTCGAGGCTCGCGGGAAGGACGGCTCACCATTCTGGGAGCCAGCCACGATGTACGTGCGATTCGTCGTCGGGGCCGACGCCGAGAACGCGGCCTGGCTCACCGGCATCATCACCGAGGCCCGGCTCCTTCGCGACGCGGGGGAGCTTTACGACTACGAGTCCGAGCGGCTGGAGGAAATCTACGAGTGGTTCAATGAGCATCTTCCCTGCCCGCCCTTCGAGCAGAAGCTCCGCAGCGGTGCCTGGACGCGAGATGCCGTCGCCTGGTTCCGCGCGGAAGCCGGAGAGCCGATCCAGCGGATGTGGGACATCGTCGCCATCCTGAGAGAACACGGCGTTCCTGTCCGTCTGGTGACGACCGAGAGGCCGGGTCGGGTGGTCTACGAGGATGAATACCAGGTGGTCGCGGAAACGCCTCGCTGGGGCCATCTGATCGTGGGTCGCTGATGCCCCGGAGGCCCCGACGGCTGTGCCGCTTCCGTTCCCGGCCACCTCGATCAGCTCGGAGGATGTCAATGTCACGCGCCGTGGCCCTGACGATCCTGCTCCTTCTCATCTGCACGCAAGGGCCGCTCCTACTGGCGCTTCGCTTTCATCCGGCGGCCGGCTGCGCGGGCGCCGTCCTGGGGCTGGTCGTCTGGACGAAGCTCGTACGTCCTATGCCAGGCTTCATCCAGGGTATCGTCTCGCTCTCGGGCCTGGCGGCCATCCTCGGCGTGCTGGTCGGCTGCCTGGCCCGGTGGTTATCATGAATGCCAGATCGCGGCGACGTCCGGTTCGCTGATCGGGAGACAGAACGGAGGCACCGGCGATGGCCATCTGTGACCAGGGATACCTCTGCGTCGTTTGCGGAGGGGAAGTGGAGGAGATCGCCGAATCGGGACTATACTTGCGCTATGTACTGGGCGAGGTGAAGGCCGACCAGCTCGACCGGATGCCCGAACATCACATCCGGTGCGACCCAACACTTGCTCAGTTCATCGTTGTGGAAGGCTTCGAGCCAGTCGTCGTGACGGAGGGACCATTCGCGAAGGCAGGGCTCGATCCGGATTTCGTCGCCGAGGAGGAACGGCGGATTACGCGAGGGTTCCTGAGACTCCGGGAGCTCTCGGCGCAAGGTCTTTCCATCTGGGAATATCCGCTCGAAGATACCGCGCGCCGGGCGTCGGCGGGCGATCTCGACCGATGATCGACCCGCACCGCGAGGCCGCCTCCGAACCGGGAATCCCATGACCGGCACTCCCCAGGTCCCGCTCAACGAGTCCTGCCCTCCGCCGCCGTCTCCACGCCGACAGCCAAACGTCGTCGGCTGGATCCGTCGGCTGCGCTCGCCCCGATTGCTGTTCCTCGACGACGACCCGAAGCGAGCCGAGGCCTTCCTCGACAAGTATCCCGGGGCCGTCTGGGTAACGAACGTCCCCGACTGCCTCGCCCGCCTCGCCGAACCCTGGGACGAGATCCACCTCGATCACGACCTCGGTGGCAAGATCTATGTCGACAGCGCCGACGTCGATTGCGGAATGGAGGTCATCCGCTGGCTCTGCCGGCATCAGCCGAGGCATCTGAAGGCGACCCGGTTCTACGTTCACACCCACAACTCAACCGCCGGGCTGCTCATGGTTCTCCTGATGCGGAAAGGCGGCTACCGGGCCGAATACGAGCCGTTCGGGATCGACCTCCGCAAACTACTGGCGCACAACGAGCCCGAGTCGCTCCGTTCGCGATGCGCCATGTTCCTCGAATCGGCCAGGAAACTCGCCAGGACGATCGCCGCGCGGGCCCGAGAGATCGCGCCAGCGTCGGTCAACGGGCACTCGCGGCCCTGATCCAGCCGCCGCCGAGCACCAGACTCTCCTGGTAGACGGTCACGACTTGCCCCGGCGTGACGGCCGGCTGGGGTGTCTCGAACGCGATTCTCGCTCCGCCGTCCGGGAGGGCCTCCACCATCGCCGGGACCGCGCGGTGTCGGGCCCGGATCTGAGCCAGGCAGGCGATCGGTCGCCCCGGATCGGGCGCTGGCCCCTGCCAGTTGAACCGTTCGGCGACCAGGCCGGGGCTGTCGAGTTGCTCGCGAGGGCCGATCGTCACCGTCCGGGCGAGCGGCTCGATCGCGACGACGTACCGAGGTTCGCCGACGGCAACGCCCAGCCCCCTGCGCTGGCCGATCGTGAACGCCTCAATCCCCTCGTGCTCGCCGACCACCTTCCCCGACTCGTCCACGATCCGTCCGGCCGTCTCGCGAGCCGGGCGACGCGCCCGAACGAAGCCCAGGTAATCGTCGTCGGGGACGAAGCAGATTTCCTGGCTGTCGGGCTTGTCATGGACCGGCAGGCCGCGATCGCGGGCCATCTGCCGGATCTCGGCCTTGGCGAAGCCACCAACCGGAAACAGAACGTGCGGCAGGACCTCGCGCCTCAGGCCGAAAAGGACATAAGACTGGTCCTTCCCCGTGTCGGCTCCCCGAGCGACGCGGTGGGTTCCGTCGGGGGCCTGGGCGATCTGGGCATAGTGGCCGGTCGCCACAAAGTCGGCCCCAACCTGCTTGCCGTACGACCAGAGCTTGCCGAACTTCAGCCAGATGTTGCAGAGGACGCACGGGTTCGGCGTCCGGCCGGCGAGGTACTCGTCGACGAAGTCGTCCTGAATCCGGCCAAACTCGCGCTCGAAGTCGAGGACATAGAACGGGATGTCGAGCCGGTCGGCAACCGACCGCGCGTCGAGGGCATCGGCGACGCTGCAGCACGTCTTCGTCCGACGCTCCTCGTCGGCCGCGTGCGCCCCAGTCCTCATGAAGAGGCCGACGACGTCGTACCCCTGCTCCTTCAGAAGCGCGGCAGCGACCGAGCTATCCACGCCTCCGCTCATCGCCAGCACAACTCGATCGCTCATCTCAGCTAGAAGCCTTTCCTCGCGACTCCTTCTCGTCGATCCCGTTGATGCCGAACCGTCGCCCCAGTTCGGCCTCGACGTCCTCCCACCGGGCCTCACGATGGCCAAGCAGGACCATCGCGTGGAAGACCAGGTCGGCGACCTCCTTGACCAGGTGCTCGCGGCCGGCGTCGCCCGGCTCGTCGCCGGCCTCGACAACCTCGGCGGCCTCCTCGACGATCTTGCCTCCGATCTTCGCCAGGCCGCCCTGGAGCAACTGGACGACGTACGACCGTTCGCCCGGATCTCGGGTCTTGCGCTCCTCGATGACGTCCATTAGCGACTGCATGATCGATGACCCGGACATGTCGGCTCGCGCTCCTCTTCCCTTCCCTACGGACGTTCCGGCGGCCATGATGGTTCTCGGCAGACAGTCTTCGGTTTTCAGTTTTCGGTTTTCAGTTTTCAGTGATCCAGCCAAGGCGATGGTCCAGTCCTCAACTCTCGTCACCGGTCATCCGGTCTGAAAACTGAAAACTGAAAACCGAAAACTAAAAACCAAGTTTACCCCGCCGACGCCATCCCCGGAAGCCGCGGCATGTCCGACGGATCGATCGAATACGAGCTGGGCGTTCCCATTCCGGGCGAGATCCTCCCGCCCGAACGCTGGGCGAAGACGGCGATCAAGCGGCTCCCCGAGGCGGGCCCGATCGACTGGCGCTCGATCTTCGGCCGGTCGGCGCCGCTGGTGCTCGACCTCGGTTGCGGCAACGGCCGATCCACCCTGCTGAGCGCCGTCAACCGACCCGACCACGATCACGTCGGCGTCGACATCCTGCCGGTCGTCATCCGATACGCAACCCGACGGGCCAATCAGCGGGGCCTGCACCACGTCCGGTTCGTCGTCAAGGACGCCGAGACATTCGTTTCCCGGTACGTCGCCGAGGCCGCGGCGGCCGAGGTCCACCTCTACCACCCTCAGCCCTACCACGACGCACGACAGGCCCACCGCCGCGTGCTCACGCCCGAATTCCTGGCCGACGTTCACCGCATTCTGGCGCCGGGCGGCCGCCTCTTCCTGCAGACCGATAACCCCGACTACTTCGCCTACATGAGCCACATCCTACCGCATCTTTTCGAATGGCAAGAAAGGGTCGAGCCCTGGCCCGACGCCCCTGAGGGTCGGACCCGTCGCGAGATCCTGGCGCGTACGCGAGGGTTCACCATCTTCCGAGGCGAAGCCACCCGCCGCGACAACGTCTCTTCTGCCGCCGCCCAGGCGATCGCCGCCAGACTTCCCCTGCCTCGCTTCCGAAGTCGAGGCCCCTGGAATGAGCTCGATCGCCTCGAATCCCGTTTGCAGGACGACTAGATCGCACGAATCGCGACACAATCCCGGGTTGACGACATCGGCCGTTCGCTTTATTCCGATTCCCGGGGATTGACGTTGCGCGTCTGATTCGATTCACGGAGGGAGCCCGATGACGACTCGTCCGGAACCGTCCTCGACGGAAGGAACCGCGCCCGAGGTTCGGCACGCCCCTGGGCGCAGACCGGGACTGCTCCACCGTCGGATGGTTCGCGAGCCGGTTGTGGGTCGGGCCCCCACCTGGAGCGAGGCGATCTCGGCAGCGGTGGCCGTCGGAGTCCTCTCAGGCGTCCTGGAACTGGGTGTCCTGATGGCTCAGATGCAGGGAATCCATTATGTGGACTGGACCACCCTGATGATCAGCCGGCACGCCGGCTGGCTGATCCCCGCGACGTCCGCCGTGCTGGTCATTCTGGCGGCGATCCCAATGATGGCCCCCATGCTCGCCCTGGCCGCCTGGCGGATGCGGCGATCGCCGGGCGTCATCGAGCCTGGACCCGCCTGGGGTTGGACAGGAGCCGTCCTGGGCTTCCTGCTCTTCCTTGGCCCAATGCTCGCCATCCGAGGGCTGCACCCCATCGCGCCGATGGCGATCGCCGTCGGACTGGGCTACCGGACGCGTCGACTGATTGTCCGCCCCACCCTCGGCTGGAAACGTCAGATCCCCATCGCCGCGGTGGCCGGAATTGGTCTGCTGGGCCTCCTCGTTGCCACCCAGTGGCACGTCGAGGCATCGGCCAAAGGCCCCGCCGTATTCCGCGCTGGAAAGCCCACGCCCAACCTCCTCTGGATCGTCCTGGACACCCTTCGCGCCGACCGAATGAGCCTCTACGGATACCACCGTCCGACCACTCCACGGCTCGACGCCTGGGCACGCCGGGGAATCACCTTCGAGACGGCCCGATCGACGGCGCCCTGGACGCTCCCCTCGCATATCAGCATGTTCACCGGCCTCTGGCCGTCGGAGCACGGAGCCTGTGTTGACCGGGCCTACCACCTCGACCGCCCGACGATCGCCGAGCACCTCCGCGATCAGGGTTACGCAACGGCCGGGATTGTGGCGAACGTCCGGATGTGCAACACGTCGTACGGCGTCGGCCGCGGCTTCGACCACTACGTCGACTACCCCTGGCGAGACGAGGTCTCGCTCGAGATGGCTC
Source organism: Planctomycetales bacterium (assembly GCA_027449865.1). GTDB lineage: Bacteria > Planctomycetota > Planctomycetia > Isosphaerales > Isosphaeraceae > JAKAUH01. The sequence continues at coordinate 46,612 of DAIDKV010000101.1, read as the reverse complement.
TGACGAGCTCAGCACTCGGTCCGATGGCGATCAGTCTGGCAAGACGAGTGGGCTTCCATCTGATCGACTTCTATCCCTACGACTACCACCAGCCGGCAACCACGATCGCCGCGGAGGGCCGGCAATGGATCGAAAGCCAAGCCGGGGACCGCCGGCCGTACTTTCTTTTCCTGAATTTCATGGACGTACATGGCCCTTACCTGCCGATGGCCGAGACACCCCAGCGGTTCTACCACGGTCCGCCGCCGTCGAAGGACAGCGCTCGTCCCGAGGATGGCTGGAAGGCCGCCAGGGCCCTGGAAGCGGCCGATCCCGCACAGCATGACGCCCGCCAGAAGGAAGTGGAAGCCGTGGCTCGTCGCCTTGGCGACCTCTACGATGAATGCCTCTCGGGCCTGGACGATCAGGTCGGCCGGCTGCTGGAGAACCTCCGCGAGGAGGGCCGGCTGGCCAATACCTGGGTTGTGATCACGGGGGACCACGGTGAGCATTTCGGCGAGCACGGCCACTTCGGACACGGGTCGTCGCTCTACAACGAGCAGACGCACGTCCCCCTGATTTTGATCCCACCCACCGCCCGCGACGACTCCCATCCCGACCGGTTTGCCCACGCGAGGGGACGTCGAATCGCGGCGCCTGTCTCGCTTCGCGACCTCCCCTCAACGATGACAGGCCTGCTCTTGCCTGGCGACCGGTCGCCGTTCCCCGGCCAGAACCTCGCCCGACACTGGCGCTCGAACGCCCCGGTCGAGCCGGACGCGGTCCTCTCCCAGCTCGATGAGCCCCGACTCAAGGGGGACGACTTCCGGACCTCGGATATCCTCTGGATGGAAGCGATTGTCGCCGAGGATCACACGATGATCGAGTACAGCCGGCGCCCGACGGAACTGTTCTCGCTCAAGTTCGACCCGAAACAACAACACAACCTGGCCGATCGCCCCGAGCAGTCGGAGCGTCGGGCACGGATGCACAAACGCCTCGATGAACTCTGCCCCCGAGACCGCGATCGATAGGTCGGAGGCCGCTCAATCTCACTACTTACTCCAGAGTCCCCAGGCGTTTCTGAGCAGCAAGAAGTGAGACCACAGAGAAGGCCATCAGCCCAACCGAGAAAAGCCGGCATGCCTCCTACCGGCGACCGGCGGTCTTCGACGTGACTCGGCTTCTCAGCAGGTCCGGGATTTGCTAGTTTACGCTGGCTCTTCTGGAAGGAACCGACCAGGGACATCGACCGAGCAAGGAAGCGAGGCTCCGTTCATGCGCATCTTCATCTCGGCCGGGGAGCCGAGCGGCGACCTGCACGCCGCCAATTTGATCCGATCGATCCGCAAGAGACTGCCCGAGGCCGACCTGCAATTCGTCGGCTACGGCGGGCCGAGGATGGCCGCCGCGGGAGGACAACTCCTCTACCCTCTGGCCGACCTTGCGGTCATGTGGTTCCTGAACGTGTTCCTCAACCTCTTCACCTTCATCCGCCTGGTCTTCAGGGCCGATCGATACTTCCGCGACCATCGCCCCGACGCCGTTGTTCTCATCGATTACCCGGGGCTTCACTGGTGGATCGCGAAGCGCGCCAGGGCGAGGGGGATCCCCGTGTTCTACTTCGTCCCGCCGCAACTCTGGGCCTGGGCCGGCTGGCGCGTAAAGAAGGTCCAAAAATACATTGATCAGGTGCTTTGCAGCCTGCCGTTCGAGCCGGAGTGGTATCAGAGCCGCGGTGTCCCCGATGCGGTCTACGTCGGCCATCCCTACTTCGATGAACTGGCCGAGCGACCGCTCGACGACGGCTTCCTCGCCGATCAAAGCGTCCGGCCCGGGCCAATGGTCGCGATCCTCCCAGGCTCGCGCACCCAGGAACTGCGAAGAAATCTGCCAGACATGATCCGCGCAGCCCGCGAACTCTCGAAGACGCGACCCGAGGTGCGGTTCGCGGTCGCCTGCCTTCACGAACGGCACAAGGCGATGGCCGAGGGCGTCCTCAACGAGGTCCTCGGCACTGGTCCTCGACCGCCGATCGAGGTCTTCGCCGGACGGACCCCCGAGATCATCCGCCTGGCCCGGCTGGCCTGGGCGGTCTCGGGCTCGGTCGGCCTGGAACTGATGGCCGACGAACTTCCCTCGGTGGTGCTCTACAAGGTCAAGCGAATCGACCTTTGGATCGCCCGGCCGTTCATCAAGGCGAAGTACATCAGCCTGGTGAACCTGTTCGCCGACGAGGAGGTCTTCCCCGAATACCTGACCTGCCGCGACGCCTCGCCCGAGCTCGTCCGATGGGCCCTCGCCTGGCTGGACGAGACCAACGAGCGAGCGAGGACGCTCGCGTCACTCGAAGCGCTCCGTCGGCGGGTGGCGCATCCGGGCGCAACCGATCGAGCGGCCGAGCGGATCGTGGCGCGGCTGTCGAGGCGTCCCGACCTGGTATCCGCCTATCGGGGCCCTCACGAGATCCCCGCTCGTCAGCCGACGGCCGACGAAATCTCGGGACGCTGATGGGCCCGGCTCCTTGAACGCACACACTTTGCGTGGTCGATTCTCGGAGCCAGCTCCAGCCGGCGATTGGTGCGTCGTCCCCAGCTTCCTCCAGATTGGGACCGACTGACGCCACTGTCATCCGGCCCCGGTTCCTCCCGTGTGAGAGCCGGCTCCAGTCGGCCAATGTCCACACGGCCGATCGGATCGGTGTTCGGTCGAAGCCGGCAACCGCCTCGAACCCGCGATCCGGAGGGTCGTGGGTTCTCGTCTCGTCGCGCCATTCATCAGTAGTCGCCGTAGCCGCCACCACCGCCGTAACCACCACCACCACGGCCGCCACCGCCACCGCCGTAACCGCCGCCACCGCCACCGCCACGACGGGGGGCGTCGGTCCGCGGGCGGGCCTCGTTGACGGTCAATGGGCGGTTGCCGTACGGCTGGCCGTTCAACGCGTCGATCGCCGCCTGGGCCTCGCTGTCATCCGACATTTCAACGAAGCCGAAGCCCCGGCTTCGTCCGCTGAATCGGTCCATCACCACCTGGGCACTGATGACCGACCCATACGTGCCGAAAAGCTCCAGCAGGTCGTCGCTCGTGGTCTCGTACGGCAGGTTGCCGACGTAGATATTCTTCGCCATGACCCGGTCTCTCGGTCTCACTCGCTCGCTTGCCATCTCGTCGATCGAATCGCCGGCATCCGCCGATACTGTCCGGTCGACACCCACCCGGCCAACTGCCACTATGGGAGTTCTCCCGTGGGAACTCAAGTGAATTCCCGCCATTTTCGGTGTCATCCGAAGAATCGCCGAATCCGCAAAATGGAGATCCTCAGGAGGAACCACAAAAACCACGAACGACACAAAAAGAAGAGATAAGGATTTCTCGATCGACCAGGCGAAACGATCATTGGCGAGGCCCAAAGATCCATTCTCTTTTTCGTGTCCTTCGTGTTTTCCGTGGTTCCTCTTCAATTTTTGATCCGTGGTGGATTTTGATTGCCGGTCAGGCGAGCAGTTCGTCAGCCCGGGGGAGCAGCGTGGCGAAATCGAGCTTGTTGGGGCAGGCTTCGCGGGCGGCGTCGAGGTCAGCGCCCTTCCACTCGCGGGCTTCGGCCGAGAGTGCCGCGTATTGCCGGCGCGCCTCGGAACGGTAGCCGTGGTGCTCGTGATAGGTAAGGAACCGTGTCAGGTTCCCCAGTTCGGCTTTGGTACCGCCAGCGTGGGCGCATCGACCGTCGCACGAGGCGCACATGGTCGGCCCGGCGGCAATGCAGGCATCCCGCAGGCGGTTGATCTCCGCGCGGGTCATCGGCTTCCGGTACGTCCTCGCCGCCTCGGTGTTCTCGCGGATCTGGTCCGTGTTTCGCATCGAAACACAGACCGACGAGAATCGCTCGTCGCTCCAGATGGCATGCAGGAGCGCCTGGTACGGGGTTTGCTTTTTCTCAGCCATCTCGGGAAGTCGGCGGGCAACTTCGTCAAGATTCATGTTTCCGGCGACCTGCTTCATCGAGATCAAACCGATCCCGGCCTTGTGGCAGGCGTCGAGTGCCCGGTTCATCGCGTCTTCCTGGGCGATCCAGGGGTTACTCTGGAGCATGATCGCGTCGATGAACCCGCCCTGCACGGCCGCCTGAAGGATCTCCGGGCGCCTCGGGTGGTGGGTTGAAAACCCGACCAGCCGCGCCTTGCCCGACTTCCGGATCGCCTCGGCGGCTTCCTTGAACTCCTTGCTCCTCGGCCACTCGACTTCTTTGGCGAAGTCGTGGTCGCCCAGCGCGTGGATGAAGATCAGGTCGATGTAGTCGGTCTTCAACGCTTCGAGCCGTTTCTCCAACTCCTCGACAAGCTGACCGGGCGAGCGGGGGTGGTCCTTGGTGACGAGGAACAGCTCTTTACGTGCACCCGGGTTGGCCTGAAGCCACCGGGCAATCGCCGGCTCGCTGCCGTACGACTTCGCCGTGTCGACATACCGGACGCCGTTGGCCCAGGCGAACCGGAGTAACCGCTCAACGCCCGGACTTCGCCACGTCCCGATGTTCAGCATCGAGACTTCAATACCGCTCTTGCCTAGCTTCCGCTTTGCCAGAACGGCCGAGTCGGTCGCCTTGTGGCCGCCCTCGGCCTGCGCCGGAGCCTGCCCTCCAACCGCCTCGGACCCGACGGCCGCCGCTGCGGCAAGGGCCCCGGCCCCCGCGCCCAGGAAGCTCCGGCGGTCCAGTTGACCCGTCCGATCCCGCTCTCGTTCTTGCATGGGACTCTCCTGGATTCTCGCCCGATCGATCGATCGGGCCTCGAATTGCGATCGCCTGGCTGTCTTGCTCACTCGACGTAAACGACACCGTAATCGATGCCTTCGGTCGTGTCGATACCTGTACGCCCGGCACGAAGTATGCAATAATTAAGGTCTGCCCCAGGGTCTTACAGACTCCAGGGCGGGGGGAGTCCACGATCATGATCGACCGACCAACGAATCCCCTACGGCCTGGCGCCGTGGCGGCCGCCGGTGCACCGCGCACCGCGGCTCAGAACAACGAAGCACGCCTCCAACTGGTGGACTGGACCGACGACGACCTCTGCCTCGTCTCCCTATTACCGATGGGTGCTCGGCTCGACGAAGGCGCCATTTACGTTGACCTTCGCGACCCTGCCCGCCGGGAGTTCACAGGAACCTCCGAGATGCAGGTCCCGCCCGATGGACTCTACGTCCCGAAGACAGCCGTTGAGCCCCGAATCTGGGCCCGAATCCTTGGGGTCCGCACGGCCGATCGTTTGACCCATTTCTAGCGGCGCCAGGCTCATACATGTCATGTGAGCCCAGCCTTATCTAAAATCGAGGCCAGCGAGGCGCCGAGTTTACCGCTCCGAAGGATAATTCGGAATTTTCGGCCGATTCTACCAATCTCCACCCTGGTCGATGGCCGATCTTATCAGGAGGGGCGTAGAAAAGGTCGAGGTTTCGATCGACCGCCGCGGATGGCACGCGGTTCGCTCTTGGAGCGTCCTGAGGGGGACCATCATCGATGATAATGATGACTTCCAGGCGCTTGCGCCGAGTGGCCCTGGGGATGCTCGTGGTGGTGCCGCTGCTCGGGCTAGCGGCCTGGAAATGGGCCATTCCGGCCGCGATCGTTGCCGCGATTCAGGCGAAGTATACCGGACATGTCGCCATCAAAGGTTGGTGGATCGATGGGACGTCGGCCGGTGTGACGGGCCTGGTCCTGCGCGAGACGCCCGAACCCAACTCGCCGGCCTGGGCACGGGTGGACCGAGTCTCGACCGACCTGACGCCCTTCGGACTGATCCGAGGAAAGTTCGTACCCGACCGGATTGAGTTCGTCCGGCCGACGATCGACTTCCAGATCACCGCCGATGGGCGGCCGAAGACAACGATCCCGATGAAGTCCGGCGGTGGCGGGGCGCTCCCGACTCTGGCCGTCCGCGATGGGACTCTCACGATGCGCCAGGAGGGGCGGGAGGCGATGGTGATCCGTCGCCTCGGCGGAACGCTCGGCCCCTCGCCGGAGGGTCCGCGATACGAGGCGAAGGCCGACGACCCTGAGTGGGGCCATCCCGTGGTCGAGGGCCGGTTCACGCCGGACTTCGCCGGGTATTCCCTCCACATGACCGCCGAGCATCTGCCCGCCGATCTGGAGAAGGCGCGTCGGATTCCGTTCATCGAGGAGAAAGTCTGGGATTTCGTTCAGCCGACCGGCCCGATCGGGGTGGTCCTCGATTATCGATACGCTCCCCCGGTCCACGAGGGCGGCAAGAAAGTGGGAGCCCCCTCGGATCCGGCGATGCCCGGGACGATCTCCATGGAGACCACCGCGATCTTCGAGGGGACCTCTGTCGAGCTGCCGACCCTCGGGCTCTCCGGCCGCGATGCGACCGGGAAGGTACTGATTCGCGACAAGATCGTTACCCTGGAAGGCGTTCGCGGCCGGATGTGCGATGGACGGGTCGAGTTCGCCGGACCTCTCAATTTCCGCGACAAGCCAGACAGCTATGATCTTAAGTTGAAGTTGAATGATGTCGATCTGACTGCGCTTCCCTCCTCCTGGCAGTTGCATCGCCTGGGGGTCCGAGGGCGGTTCACCGGCAAGGCGGACCTCAGAATGGTCATGCAGCCGGCAGGTATCGATCTGACCGGGACGGACGGCGAGGGTGTGGTCGCGTACGCCGAAATCCGCGGCATCCCGTTGAAGCACCTGGCGCTCCGTCTTCGCGGCGAAGGACTGCGGGCAGGAGTGAACCCAGAGAATCTGAAGAATGAGGGTCCCTTCCTGCCACAGTGGGTGCGAGGCGAATTCCGGGTAAAGGATGTCGACCTCGACCGATCGCTCGCACGACTGGAGACCCCGAAGCATCCCGAGGGCGGCCGACCGCTCCCCGTGACGGGTCGACTGGATCTCGCCGCCGAGATCCGGATGCCGCTGGGATCGCTGAACGACTGGAAAGCGTACCGGGCTGACGGCAACGCCGACATCGCCGGCGTTCAGATCGGCAGCCTCGACCTCGGCCGACTGAGCGGACAGATGAAGATGTCGGAGGGGATCATTGAGGTGGCCGACCTCCGCGGTCGCCTGCTCAACCGACCCGGGGGCGGCGGACGTCCTCCCTCGACCGAGCCGGCGCCCGCAAGGGGGCCCCTGCCCCACGGGGGTTTCCGAGGTCAGGTCCGGATCGATCTGGCGGCCGACGAGCCTGACTTCAAGGTCGATTTCGAGGGCTCGGAACTGCCGATCGCCGAACTGGCGACCGCCGCGCCATCCTTGTCGACCTCGCGACCGGCCTCGCAGTCGCCACCCGAGGCGCTGCCACTTTCCGGCCGCCTGACGATCCGCGCCTCGGCCCACGGCCGCGGACCCTCGCCGAGCGACCCGCGGGTCTGGAACGCCTCCGGTCAGGCCGAGATGCCCGAGGTGGCCTATGACTCGACCGTCGCCCACGACGTTCGAGCTCGCCTCTCGGTTGAGCGCGGACACCTCACACTCACGGATCTCTCAGGCCGGCTCGGCGGTGCCTCTTTCAAGGGCCGATTCGGGCTGGACCTCTTCGCGCCCTATGCCTATGACGGCGACCTGCAAACCTCCAACCTTCCCGCCAGCGAGGCGATCTCGATCGCCTCGAAATCTTCCGGCTCCGCGAAGGAGAAAATCCGGGGCACGATCGCCGTTGAGGCCCGCGCCGGCGGGAGGATGAAGCCCTGGCAAATCGCCAGTGACGGTCGGGCGAAGCTCACCGGCCTGGAATACGGCCAAATGGTCATCGGCAATGTCCCGGTCCGCTGGTCGACGAAGGGCGAGTCGATCCAGATCACGGCCGAGGAGCATCAGCGCTTCGGCGGTCTGGTCTCGGCCGAGGCACGCTTGCCAGTCGACGGCCTGGCTCGACCGATCGAAGGCACGTTTCTGCTCAAGAATGTGGACACCACCGAACTGGCCCGCCAGGTGGATTCCAGCGGTTCGATCGGGGTGACGGGCCACGCCCACGGCCAGGGTCGGTTCAAGTACGCCCCCGCCGAGCAAACGCCGGGCACCTCTGATCTGCCGATCTCGGCCGAGGCCCATCTCACCGCCCCAGATCTGAAGGTCGGCGGTGTCCCCGCGCGTGGGGTGAAGGTCGCACTGACGATGCACGAGGGAAATCCTCGGTTCGAGATCTCGGCAGAGGGAATGGGCGGCACGATCCGGATGGCCGGAGACGGACACCTGTCGAACAACGCCTCCGACGAGCGCCTTCGCGCTGAGCTCGAGGCGATCGGGCTCAATCTCTATGAGATCTGGACCGCTACGGGGGCCGCTGGCGCGGTCACCGACCTGCGTGGGGTGGCGACGGTCCGCGGCCACGGCCGGGCTGTCGGCGGACTCGACCTGGCCCACACCCACGGCGAGGCGACGATCCGGCTCGACGAGCTGATCTATGGGTTCGACTATCGGCTGACACGCCAGATCTCGGCGGGCGTGAGCAAGTCGCCCGAGGGCTGGCGGATCGGCCCGATGGACGGTGAACTCTTTGGCGGCCGGATCTCGGGCCGGGGCGTCTGGGCCTCGCGAGGTTCCGACGGCCAGGACCGCTACGGCGCCGACCTTCGTATCGACAACCTGATGCTCGCACGTGTCCTCTCGTTCATCCCCGAAGCCGAACGTCGGTTCGCGGCGGCCGGGACTCTGCGGGTCTCGGGCCGCGCCGACGGAAGCGGCCAGGGCTCGCTGGAGTTCCGGGTCGACCGGGGCCAGATCAACGGCCTGATGCTCGAGGCACTTCATGTCCCGGGCGATTGGTCGATCTCGCGAGACGGAACGCCGAACGGGTCGCTGCACGTCCGAAGAGCGGGCGGCAAGCTCGCGGGTGGACGGATCGGCGGCGAGGCGCATTTCGCGGTCGGCAACCGCCGCGACTTCCGCGCCCGGCTCACGGTCGACGATGTGGACCTCCGCATCCTCAGCCGGGAGGAGATGGGAACGCGATCGGTCCCGGGCCGGCTTTCGGGCTTCGCCTCGATCTACGGGACGGACCCGGCGAACCCGACGAGCTACCGGGGTGAGATGGTTTTCGACCTCGACCAGGCCTCGCTCGTCGATATCCCTCTGCTCGACGAACTCGACCGTTCTCTCGGCTCAACAGGCGGCGGCGTCTTCGACGACGGTGATATCCACGCGACAATCGCCGAGCGGAAGCTCTACATCCAACAGTTGACGCTCGTCGGCCCGTTGATGCAGGTTCACGCGACCGGGACGATGCACTTCGACGGCCGTTTGAATCTGGAAGTAGTCGTCAACAACACACGAGGCGTCTACCAGAGCGGTCAGGCGATCATGGCTCGCTCGCCCGACGTCGCCGACGAGGTCGCCCGCCGCGCCTCGCAGATCGACCAGGTCCGTGATTTTGTTTCTTCCCGGCTGATGAAATTTCGAATCAGCGGGACGATCCGCGACCCAATCGTGAACACCGACCGCTCGATCAACCCCGGCGCCGCGATGGGGTTCTTCCTCAAGACGATGACCCTTTCAGCGCGCTCGCAGTAATCGTCGCCTCGGTGGGGCTCACGCCGGGTCGCCGTTGGCGATCGGGTCTGAGACGACCAGCCCCGGCACTCCCGTGAAGTCCTTCAGGTTACGGGTGAGCAACTCTCGACCGAGTACCAGCGCCGTCGCCCCGACGAGCGCGTCGCCGAGCGACATCTTGCGAGCCTGCCGCGGAGAGACCGCCCGCGCCACGACCGAGTCGCTCAAAGGCAGCACCTCCGCCGCGGCGAAGAACGCCTCGAAATGCGCCCGGTCGACCTCCGAGAGCTTGTGGTAGCCCAGGACCTCCACAACGCTCACAGCCGAGACCGCCGGCGATCGTTCGGCAATGAGCCGGCGAAGGCCGGGATACACGGGTCGGGCGGCATGGATGATGAGGTTGCTATCGAGGATCATGCGTCCCGGCGGGGCAGTGGGCGATCGGCCCGGGCCTCCCGCTGCCATTCCGCGGGGTCGTCGAAGCCCGAAGGGCCGCCGGCCGCTGCGATGGCCTCGAGCGCCGAGGCCATCGCCGGCCCGCCGGTCGCAGGGGCGGGCGGCACCAGGAGCGTGACATGGATCGGGATGGCCCCAGCCGGCAGCGGCGGCGGTCCGTCTTCGCCCCAGTCGAGCGTGCCATAGCGAAGGATGGCGGAATAGGTCGGCAGCACGGATTCGGGCCCCGATGGTCGTGGATCAACGCGATCACTGGTCGATGTAGACCCAAGTCTAACGGATCAGGCCGCTCAATGGCAGCGCCCGACTCAGCCCGAACACGATCCCCGCCTCCGACCGGGCATGAAGAAAATCGGCCTGCCGGATACGCGGGCCGGAGAGTGGTATGGTCGTGGAGATGTCCGAAAAGGGGCCGGAGTTTCACGAAGAGATGCAGACTGACGCAGAGAAGACCGAGGATTCCAAGACGGTTTCACGCAGAGTCGCAGAGGACCGCAGAGACGCAGAGAAGACCGGAATCTCGGAGTTTCACGCAGAGTCGCAGAGAGTTCTACCCTCGATTGGCCCGCCGACGGGCATTCCGGGGTTTCCAGGGAACGCTGTTATCCGGAATTCATTCGGAAATCCTCTTCTCTGCGTCTCTGCGCCCCTCTGCGTCTCTGCGTGAAACGGGTTTTGAATCTCTCGGTCTTCTCTGCGTCTCTGCGGCCCTCTGCGTCTCTGCGTGAAACTCCGAAATCCTACCCGAACGGCCTGGCCCCGAAGCCCCGCGTCTCGGCTCTGGACGCGCCCCGGCGGCCCGGGGAGAATAATCCCAACATCGCCCCGATCGCACCGAAGAAGGAGCCGACCACGATGCCGCAACGTTCCGCGCCCCTGGGCGCCCCGCTCGTCCGAATCCTCGGAATCCTGGCGATCGCCGGGGGGCTTGTGGCGATCGCGCCTTCGCCCGCCTCGGCCCAGGTGAGCGCCGAGGAATCCGCCCGGAAGCTCAAGCCGGCCGAGGGCCTCGAAGCCACCCTCTTCGCCGCCGAGCCGATGCTCAGTAACGCCACCACCATCGACGTCGACTCCCGCGGGCGCGTCTGGGTCACCGAGGGCCTCAACTACCGCCTCACCCGAGGCGGCAACCGGCGGTTCCATCGGATCGAGGAGGCTGATCGGATCAAGATTCTCGAAGATACCGATGGCGATGGCAAGGCCGACAAGGTCACCGTCTTCGCCGACCGGATCTTCCCCGTCCCGATGGGGATCGCCGTCGAGGAGCGCTGGACGAAGGAAGGGAAGTACGCCGGTTGTCGCGTCTTCGTCGGCAACAGCCCCGATCTCCTCGTCCTGGAAGACACCGACGGCGACGATAAGGCCGACAAGCGCTATCCCCTGCTTACCGGCTTCGGCGGGGTCGACTCGGATCACGGTGTCCACGGGATGACGCTCGGGTTCGACGGCAAGCTCTACTTCACCCACGGCGACGGCTGCTGCTCGGTCCAGCACGACCACTCCGAGCGGCAGCAGAATTTCGACGTCGTCGATAAGTCCGGCCGGCACGTTTGGAGCGATCAGCTCGCCAACACCCTCCGCGTCAATCGCGACGGAACCCAGTTCGAGATCATCTGCGACCGGCAGCGGAACAATTACGAGACCAGCCTCAACTCGTTTGGAAATATCTTCACCAGCGACAACGACGACGACGGCAACCGAGGCTGTCGGGTGATCTGGGCGATGGACGGCGGCCATTACGGCTATCGGACGCCCGGCTCGCCCCGGCACTGGGGCGAGGAGGTTCCCGGGAACGTCCCCAAGATCGTCGGCACCGGCAACGGGAGCCCGTGCGGGATCATGGTCTACGAGGGTGACCTGCTCCCGAAGGAATACAAGGGCGCCGTGCTGGAGGTCGACGCCGGCACCAGGCAGGTCAACTTCTTCCCGATCCAGCGCCACGGCGCCGCGTTCCGGACCGATTACAAGGTCTTCCTCGGCAGCGATGACCCCTGGTTCCGGCCGGTCGACGCGTGTGCGGCTCCCGATGGATCCGTCTTCGTCGCCGACTGGTACGACGCGGGGGTCGGCGGCCACGCCTTCCGCGACCAGTCCACCGGCCGGATCTATCGCGTCGCTCCGAAGGGCCACAAGCTCGCCAAACCGATGGCCGACTTTGCCACCGTGCCCGGCCTGCTCGCGGCGCTGAAGTCGCCGAACATCGCCACCGCCGATGCCGCTCGTCGGGGGCTGATCGAGATGGGTCGGGTCCCGGCGGGCAGCGCTGGAGTCAAGACGGTCAAGGGGGAACGGCACCTGATGGAAGCGCTGGCCGATGCCGCCGGACCGGATCAGAAGCCTGCCGAGCGGGCCCGCGCCATCTGGACCCTGTTCGAGATCGGCGGTATCCCCAGCGTCCTGGAATTCGTGCGAGACAAGGATCCCCGAGTCCGCGAGATGGTCGTCCGGATGCTCGGCCGCGACTGCGCCGACAATGGGCACGTCGCCCATGCGAACCCGAAGGATCGCCCCGAGCCGATCGCGATGAACAACCTGGCCGTCCTCCTGCCGATGTCCGACGACCCCGACGCGGGCGTCCGCCGCGAGCTGATTCTGGCCCTCCGCAACCTGCCGACGGAGAAGGTCGGCGACGCCCTGCGGAAGCTCGCCGCCTCGTGGGACGGCCAGGATCGCTGGTACCTCGAAGCCCTCGGCCTGGCGCTGGAGAAGCGGGAAAGCGCCTACCTCGCCGGCCTGCTCGACGGGACGCTTTATGGTGCCATGTCGGCACCGTCGCCGAGGGGCGGCAGGGTCGCGTTGCCGCCGTATTTCCCGGTCGATCGCAACGAGGCATACATTCCAATCGGGGCGCCAAGCCTACCCGCCTCGGCGCTGAGCAAGAATCTCGGCCTGGCCTGGCGACTACACGTTCGCGAGGAGTTGCCCCTTCTCGAAAAGATCACGCCCTACCTGACGACGCCCGACCTGGAGCAGGCCGCCGATGAGATCCTCGAAAGGATCAGTGATCCGGCCGCGGCCGAGGTGGTCGCCTCGATGGTCGGGCGGACGAACGACCCGCTCCGTCGCGAGCAGTTGGAGGAGATGCTCGCACGTCGGCTGAGCGGTCCGTGGAACCAGGCCCACGAGCGGCCCCGGATCATCAGGCTGATCTTCGACGCGATGAACGATCCCTCCTCGCGACTCGACGGAATCGCGATGGCCGCCGCCACCCGAGACGGTCGATATCGCGGCATACTCGAAGGCTTCGCGCACGACGAAAAGTTGCCGGTCGAGGTCCGGGTCGCGGCGCTCGAGGCCCTGGCTCCGCTCCCGGTTACCCCGAATCGAGTGCCCGAACAAATGGTCGCCGCCACCCGGGGCCGACCGACCAGCGACCCGGTCGCCGAGGCCGCCCTCCGCGTGATGGCCCGGCACTCCGGCGCCCGGGGCCGGCTTGCCGACATCATTATCGATCGCGCCTATCCATTGGGACTCCGACGCGAGGCCATCCGTACTCTCTCCGCAGTCCCCGATGGTGCCAATCGCGTGCTCGAACTGGCGAAGACGGGCAAACTCCCCGCCGACCTCAAGGCCGACGCAACCACGATCCTCTATACCTCGCCGCTCCGGGGCATCCGCGAGGCGGCCGAGAAGATTTTGCCGATGCCGAAGCTCGCGGGCGGGCGCGACCTCCCGCCGATCGCCGAACTACTTCGGCGCAGGGGTAACCCCGGACACGGCCGGGAGGTCTTCTTCCGCGAGGGTCAGAACTCTTGCGGGAGCTGCCACCGCGTGCAGGGCCGCGGTCAATGGATCGGTCCCGATCTCTCGACCATCGGCGTGAAGTACGGCCGGGATGAGCTGATCCGGTCGATCCTCAGCCCGAGTGCCGCAATCGGATACAACTTCCGGTCGGTCGTCTGCGCCCTCGACGACGGCCGGGTGATCACCGGCCTCCCCGTCGAGGAAACCCCCGGGAGGCTGATCCTCAAAACCGCGACAGGTGAGCGTGTGACGATCCCGACGTCGAGCATCGAGGAGCGCAGGACGAGCGACGTCTCCCTCATGCCCGACGGCCTCGCCCAGACCATCACCGATACCGAACTGGTCGACCTCGTCTCGTTCCTCTCGACGCTCAAGCAGCCAGTCGCGATCGTCGGACAGTATCAGGTGCTCGGTCCGCTCGCAGACTCCTCGAAGCTCGACCCAGGCACGAAGCTCGACCTCACCGCGACCGTCGACGACGGTCGCGGCCACAACCTCGCCTGGCGTCGAGTGAATGCCAGCGCGGAAGGCTCGGTGGACCTCTCGGCGATGGCGTCGGGCGGTTCACCAACGACTGCGTATCTCTATATACCAATGGTTTCCACCGTGATGCAGCAGGCCCGGCTGGTCCTGGATACGAAGGCCGAGGTCTCGGCCTGGGTCGATGGCAAGCCCGTGCACCTCGGACCGGCGGAGGGCGACGCACGATCGGCGACGTTCGACCTGCAGGCCGGCTCGGTCTCGCTGTTGATCCGCCTGCCGGTCCGCGCCGGCGTTGCCGGCGGCGCGAGCCTGGTGACGACGATCGTGGCCGATCATCCGATCGGCTTCACGTCCAGATAATCTGTTCTGATAAATATGGGGACGGACTCCAGGTTTTCGAGCGGCCGTCCCCAATTCTGTCCTCTGTCCTCGTTTTGATCAGGACGTCCCCGCCACCCGCGAGACGAAAGCTCCCGCCCGTGACGAAACCCAACGCCGAGCCCCGGATTGCCGTCGCCATCCCGTGTTACAACGAGGCGGCGGCGATCCCCTCCGTGATCCAGGCCTTCCGATCGACCCTCCCAGGCGCCGAGATCGTGGTTTTTGATAATAATTCGACGGACGGCACCGGCGACCTCGCCCGGGGCCTTGGCGTCCGCGTGATCGACGTCCCCGAGCAGGGGAAAGGTTACGCGGTACGCGCCGCTTTCGCCATCCTCTCGGATTACGATGTCGTGCTCCTGACCGACGGCGACGGAACCTATCCCGCCGAGGCGGCCCCGATGCTGGTCGCGCCGGTACTCGACGGCACGGCCGAGATGACCGTCGGTGCCCGCCATCCGGTCCCGGGCGCCGGAGCGATGACGCTCACCCGTCGCCTCGGTAATCTGCTGATTCGGGCGGCGTTTACCCTCCTGATCGGCCGGGGAACCACGGATCTTCTCTCAGGCTATCGAGGCTTCAGCCAACGGTTCATCCGCGAGGCCGACCTGCGCTCGACCGGCTTCGAGATCGAAACCGAACTGGCCGGGGAGGCGGCAGCGCGACGGATGCCGGTGCTGGAAGTCTCCGTCCCCTATCACCCCCGAATCGCCGGGACCGAGAGCAAGCTCCGCGCCTTCCGCGACGGCTGGCGCATCCTCCGGACAATCGTGGCCCTGTCCGTTCGATTGCGAGGGAGACGGGAAGCCACCACAAGTTGGGGAAAGAAAGACGGAACCACGAAATGACACGGAGGACACGAAAAAAGACGGAGACGAAGGCGGAGGGTTTGAGTGGGTAAACTCATTTATGAGGAGGAGTCTTATCGGATCATAGGGGCCTGTTTCGAGGTCTACCGGATCCGGGGACGCGGCTTTCTTGAGGCGGTCTATCAGGAATGTCTGGAGATTGAATTTGCCGAGCGCGGGATTCCGTTTGTCTCGCAGCAAAGGCTGCCGATCTTTTACAAGGGGCGGACCCTCAGCCAGTTCTACAAGGCGGACTTTGTCTGTTACGGTAAGATCATCGTCGAGGTGAAAGCCGTCGCCCGCCTGATCGATGAACACCGTGCCCAGGCCATCAACTACCTTCGTGCGACGGACATGAAACTCGGCCTCCTGGTCAACTTTTTGCGCCCCCGAGAAACTCGATTACCAGCGACTTGTTGTCTAACCTCTTTTTCGTGCTCTCCGTGTCATTTCGTGGTTGCTCCGAACTCCCATGATTTCGCGGTTGCACCGAATTTTTATGTTTTCGCGATTGCTCCGAATTCCCGTGCTTTTCGTGGTTCCTCCAAACTCGATACCCAGACTCAGGGCCTCGCTCATGACCAGCCCCTCCCGATGTCGAGCACTCGTCCTGCTCGTCTTCTCGCTTCTTTCCTTGGTTCCCGTGGTCGCTCGCGGCGAGTTGCCGAAGGTGCCCGACGGATTCAAGATCCGCCTGGTGGCCGCGGTCCCGGCGGTGCAATACCCCAGCCAGGTCGCCGTGGCGCCTGACGGCTCGCTCTTCGTCGGCGAGGACCCGATGGACCAGGTCGGCCCCGCTTCCAAGCCGATCGACCGCATCCTTTTGTTCCGCGAGGGGAAAGAACCCGTCGTCTTCGCGGAGAAGCTCAACGCGATCTTCGGCATGGCCTGGCACAATGGCGCGCTCTACGTCATGAACATGCCGAACCTCACCGTCCTTCGCGACAGCGACGGCGACGGCCGCGCTGATGAGCGGAAAGAGTTGTTCAAGGACCTCGGCCAGCCCGCCGGCTTCCCCAACGACTTCAACGACCACATCGTCTCCGGCCTCAAGTTCGGCATGGACGGATACATGTACATATCGGTTGGCGACAAGGGCGTTCCAAAGGCCACCGGCCCCGACGGCCGGACGGCGCAGGTCCACGGCGGAGGCACCCTCCGATGCCGCCCCGACGGCACGGGCCTTGAGGTCTTCACCACCGGCACCCGTAACCACCTCGAGCCCAACCTCGACGATCGCGATAACCTGTTCACCTACGACAATACCGACGATGGCCTTGGCTGGTGGACGCGGGTCACCTATCACATCGACGGTGGCTATTATGGGTATCCGTACGATTACCACAATCGCCAGGACCGAATGCTTCCGCGGATCGCTGAGTACGGTGGCGGCTCGCCCTGCGGCGGGCTTTACTACGGCGAGGATGCCTGGCCCGAGAAATACCGCGGCCTGGTCTTCTGGGCCGAGTGGGGCAAGCGATCGGTCCAGGCGTTCCGCTTCGTCCCCGACGGGGCCACCTTCAAGATCGCCGAGGTGATCGACTTCATCAAGCCGGGCAGCGTCGAGAGCTTCCGCCCGCTCGACCTGGCCCTCTCGCCCGACGGCCGAACCATGTACGTCGCCGACTGGTCGATGGGCGGCTGGGGGAACAAGACCGAAAAGCTCGGCCGTGTCTACGCCGTGACCTACGAGGGATCCGTCACGAAGCCCCGCCCGCGCGGTCGCGATACCGACTCGATCGCCGATCAGATCCACCACCTCGACCACCCCTCGTACCAGGAGCGGCGCCGGGCCCAGGCGGCGCTCGTGCACCGCGGCAAGGCGGCCCTCGAACCAGCCATCAATGCACTTAAAAATAAGAGCACGCCTGCACTTGGTCGTCGCCATCTCGTCTGGGTCGTCGATGCGATCGCCGGGGGGACTCCCGAGGCGACCGACGCTCTGGTGGCCGCGCTGGGGGCGAGCGAGGCGGATGTCCGCGCCCAGGCCGCTCGAGCCCTGGGCGAGCGTGCCACCGGTGGCCACGAGGCGCAACTTGTCGGGCTTTTGAAGGACAGCGAGCCGACGGTCCGGCTCCAGGCCGCGATCGCCCTGGGACGGATTGGTGAGGCCCACGCCGTACCTGCGCTGCTCGGGTCGCTCGCCGATCCGGATGGGTATGTCGCGTTCTCAGCGCGTCGAGCCTTGCAGCGCATCGGCCACTGGCGAGCCGCGGCCAAGGGCCTCGATTCGCCCGACCCGAAGGTCCGCGCCGGCGTTCTCCTGGCGATGGAGGAGGTTTATGCAACGTCGGCGGTCGACGAGCTGATCCGGTTCGCCAACAATGCGAAGCGTCCGACCGATGAGCGGGTTCAGGCGATCCGGTTCCTCGCCGAGGCCCACCGGAAGCGTCCGCCCTGGGACGGCAAGTGGTGGGGCACGCAACCGGCCCGAAGCGAGCCGCCCGCGAAGACCATCGCCTGGGAAGGGACCACTCGCGTCCTGAACGCGGGCCGCTCGATGCTCCGCGACCCCTCCAGCCGTATCCGAATCGCCGCGATCGACGCTCTCGCCGAGGCGAAGGACAACGACTCTCGCGCTGCGATCCGATCACAGTTCCCTGGTGAGAAGGACGCCGATGTCCGCCGCGCCGTTGCCCGGGCGCTGGGACAGCTTCGCGACAGCGAGTCGATCGGTATGCTCGCCGCCGCGTTTCGGGATGGCTCGACACCGGCCCCGGTCCGCGACGCTGCGCTCTCGGCCGTCGAGTCGATCGGCGGAGATGCCGCGGTCGAGTCGATCGGCGCGCTGGTCTCTGGGGATCGGCTCTCGCCCAACCTCCGCGTGCAGGCGATCGCGGCACTCGGGCGAATCCACGATACGGACGCTCTCCCGTTCCTGAAAAAGACCCTGGGCGCTCCACAGGCGACCGTTCGCGCCGCCGGGATCGACGCGATCGCGGCAATCGCCGAGGCCCCCGCGCCTCGGGGCTTCAATCGACGTCCGCGACGACGACCCGCGCAGGCCCCTGCCCCGACGACGACCGCCCTGCCGGCCGATGTCCTCGCGGCGGTCCGTTCGCATCTGGAGGATCCCGAGGTCACGGTCCGTCGCCGGGCGATCGCCGCGACGGCGGTCTTGAAGGACCGCGAAGTGATCCCCGCGCTGATCGCCGCGGCCGACTCGCCCGACACTCGATTCGAGGCCACCCTGGCTCTCACCGCCGTCCCCGATATCCGCGCGCTCTCGGTCTACCTTCGCGGCCTCGCGGATAAAAGCGCGGACCTTCGCCGCGCTTCGGTCTCGGCGATTGCGAGCATCCGCAACCACGCCGCGCCGGTGCTCGACCAGCTTGCCGGCCGGCATGAACTCTCACCTTCGCTCATCCCCGAGCTCCGAACCATCTTCGCCGGCCTGGCCCCGATCGCCCAGTGGCGGCTCGTCGGTCCATTCACAATCGACGCCAATGCCGTCCTCTCGCCCGAGAAGCCCATCGACCCCTCGGCCAGCTTCGAGGGCGCCGGAGGAAAGCGGGTCGCCTGGCGGTCGGCGGAGGCGATCGACGACGGCGGCCAGATCAATCTCGGCCGGATCTACAGTCAGGGCGACGACCTCGCCGCCTTTGGTTACGCCGAGATCCAGAGCGCCGTCGACCGTTCCGCTCAGATGGCGGTCGGGTCCGACGACACGCTCACCGTCTGGCTCAACGGCCAGGAGGTCTACCAGTTTGCTGACCGACGCGGCTTCAATCCCGAGAGCAGCCGTTTCGAGATCCACCTGAAAAAAGGGACAAATCGTGTCCTGATTCGATGTGGAAACCGAGGTGGTCCGTGGCAGTTCGCGGTCTCCGTGACCGCGCCTGCGGATTTCGCCTTCCTGAAGGGTCCATCGACCGGGGCCTTTAACCCCGACACCTACCGGGCCGCCGCAATGAACGGGAAGGGCGACCCCGCTCGCGGGCGTCGGATCTTCTTCGATACCAAGGGCCTGGCCTGCATCAAGTGCCACGCCGTCGGCAAGGAGGGGGGTAACGTCGGTCCGGAGCTGGGAAGCGTCGCGTCGAAGTATCCGCGCGATGAGCTGGTCGCCTCGGTCCTGACCCCCTCAGCGCGGATTTCCTCGGGCTACGAGGCAGAGGTCCTCGCTCTGGCCGATGGCCGGATCGTCACCGGAATCGTCCGCAACGAGACAGCCGACGCGATTCAAATCCAGGACGCCGACGCAAAGCTCGTGAAGGTCGCGAAGGACGACGTCGAGGCCCGAAAACGCGGCGATGTTTCCCTGATGCCGAGTGGCCTCGCCGAGGGGATCTCGCCCGGCGACTTCGCCGACCTGATCGCCTACCTCGAGACCCTCAGGAACATCGAGAAGAAGTAGAACGGCACTCGCTCCAGCACCGCCATTTTCGGAGACTTCCGACCGTGAGTCAGACCAGTGGAGAAAACCTCGCGGACGGTCCGCCGTCCACACCGCCGCCACCGTCGATGGCCTGGCGAGCGTGGTGCGTGCTCGGGCTCGTCTTCGCGATGCACGCGCTTGACGCGGCCGACGTCTGGCTGATGGGGGCGGTGCTGGAGCCGGTCCGTTCCGAGCTGGGTCTCGACGAGCTGGAAGCCGGCTGGCTCTCAACAGCCCTGCTCGTCGGCGCCGCCATCGGCGGGCCCATGGTCGGTTACTTGTCCGATCGGCTCCGCCGACCGAGGGTGCTGGCCCTGGCGTTCGCCGGATGGAGCCTCGCGGCGGTCGCGACCGGTCTGGCCCGGTCTTCGGACCAGATCCAGGCGGCTCGCGCCGCGGCCGGTGCCGGGGGCGCGGCAACCACCGTGATCGCGCTGACGCTGCTGGCTGACCTTTTCCCTCGCGGGGCCCGGGGCCGGGTGTTCTCGGTGCTCTTCCTGGCGGTCCCAGCCGGGGCAGTGCTGGGCCGGCTGCTTGCCGCGGAGATCGCGCCGGCGGCGGGTTGGCAGGCCGCTTTCCTTGCGGTGGGAGCGCCCGGCATTCCGCTGGCGCTATTCGCCCTGCTCATCCCCGAACCGATCCGCGGGACGGGCGAGCCAGCCCCACCATCCCGGTTGATCCTCCACGATCGCCTGGGCCCGAGCCAGAACGATTATGTCGACCTTATAGTCAATTCCTCATTCAACTACTCGATTTTTGGGATGACGGCGGCCTCATTCGCGATCGCGGGACTGGCCTACTGGTCACCTCCCTGGCTCATGGCACGCGGACTGACAGCCTCCCGGGCCGAGCAGGTTGCCGGATTGATCCTGCTCTCCGCCGCGATCGCCGGTCTGACGGCCGGCGGTCTTGTCGCGGACGGGATCGCGCCGACCCGTTCACGCCAGCTATTCCTGGTCCCAGCCCTGGCGATGTTCGCCGCTGCCGCCGGTCTGCTAGCCACCGCCTACGGCCCAAATCCGGTCGCGGTCGAGGTGGGACTCTTGCCAGCCGAGGCCGCAATGTTTTTCGTCGTCCCCATCGGATTCACGATCCTCGCTGGCGTCACCATGCCCAACATGAGGGGCGCCGCCTTTGGCGCGGCGATCGCCGCCGGACACCTCCTCGGCGACCTCTGGTCCCCGACCGTCATGGGATGGGTGATCGACACCTGCGCCCGAGACGACACACTGGCGACGGGCCTCGGCCGCGTCCTCGCCGTCATCGGCGCTGTCCCTGTCGCCCGACCCGGCCACGATCCCGAGAATCTCGTCGCGGGTTGGCTCGCCCTCCTACCAGCTCCCATCCTCGCGGGCGCCGTCCTGCTGGCCGGTGTTCGTCATCTCCCGCGCGAACTCGCCCTCATGATTGCCAAGCTCCGCACAACTCCAGCCCCACGCTAAACTCTCGCGACCCAGCCAACGCATTCAGGCCATACAGCCTGGCCTACGCGTCTCACCGAATGAGCGGATTGTGCCGGCAGCAACGATCGCCGCTCATCACGGTGCGCCTGCTTTCTCTTGCGATCCGGTGCAACCCGACTAAATTCGGAGGGAGACCTGAGTTTGAGCTAAAGTTCTTCGGAAGGAATCGACGGACGCCCACGCCAGGACGGGTTCCCTCGTACCTCTGAAGAGCCGCCATGAAGTCGCGCCAAGGACGTCGGAGAGTCCGACTGAACCCCGAGGTCAGCTCCCTGGAACTGCGTCGGCTGCTCTCTGCGGTCGTCACGAGCCTGGGACAGGACGGACAGGATCTGGTCGGTTCGACAGCCTCTCAGGGTCCGGATGGCATCCAGGACCTTCACCTGCGGCTCTCGAACCTCTCCGGGCCAGTTGCGTCGATCGCCGTGACCGCGCCTGGAGGCTTTGCCTGGGCCACCGCGCCCGACCCGAGTGGTTTCGCGCTCGCCGAGTTCTTCGCCTCGACGACCTCCGGGCAGGGCGATCTCTACCTCAATCCGTCGGTCCAGAGTGACCGGCCTCCGGCGGACAGTTCTCTGCCGCTCGGCGGATCGACTGGGCCGATCATCCAGCTCACCAACGGCTCGACGTTGACCCTTACGATCGACTACCAGAACAGCACGACGCCCGACGTCGTCTCGGTTGCGATCGACAACCTGACATCGGCCACCGATCCGATGCCGCCGACTCCAACGCCGACTCCGGTTCTCGGCACGTTCGCCGTGCAGAATCTCGGCCAGGACGGCACCGGCGCGTCTTACGAGCAGGGCTACAACCACCTGGTCGTCACGGCGCCTTCAGGAGTCGCATTCGATCCCGCGACCTTCGGACAGGTCACCTGGACGCTCAGCGACCCGTTCTCGAATTTCTGGGACAGCACGAACAACACGCTCGATCATAACCACATTTACGCAACACTCCGTGCCGGTTCGACCAGCGTGGTTGACCTGTATTTCCCACCAGCCGGCAACGACGCGCCGACAGCAGGGTCGTCGACCTCGATGCTGCTGCAGGTTGACCTGCCAGACTCATCGCAGGTTTACGCGACACCCTTCGCCGGAACCAACGCCAACCTCGCCCTGCTGACTCAGTCGATCAACGCTCAGGCAGCACCGACCCCGCCGACGACCGAGGCGGAGCTTCGCGCCGATCTGATGTCAACCACCCCACTGTACGACACGATCAACCTGCCCGCCGGCCAGACCATCGTCATCACGCAGCCGCTGGAGATCACGCATTCGGTCAAGATCATTGGCAACGGTGCCACGCTCCTCTTCCAGCAGGGAAACACGTCGGCCTGGCCGGCCTCGGCCTCAGGGGCCATCTACACCAGCAACCCGGGCGGGACGAACCTTCAGCTTGACTTCCAGAACTTCACGATCCGGTTCGACATGAGCCAGCCTCTCCGCTGGAGCAATCCGGCGGGCGACACGCCTGCGCTCTGGGATCCGATGAACAACCTGGGAATCACTCATGCGGTGATCGACACCCGAGACTCGAACTCCAATCAAAACCGCGACGTGCTGACGCTCTCAGGCGTCTCAATTTACGGCCCTCCGGCATTCGACGCCTCCAGCTTCGCCGCGCTTTCCGCGCAGGCGCAACAGCTCGGCGGTGGAGCCTGGAAATATGCCGGTGAGCCGGCCATCAACCTCATCCGAACCAACGACTCCGACAGCGGAACAATCACCGGCGGGACGTTTCAGGGCGGACCGATCGACCTCTTCGGCGGCCCCTGGACGGTCTCGAACAATCAGGTCCTCGGCGCCCAGGCCGATACCTACTCAACCAACGCCTTCGGCCTGCACTCGTCGAACGGATCGACAATCGAAGGAAACGTCGTCACGCAGTCGGACCCGGCCGGAAGCCTCTTCCGCCTGGTCGTGATGGCCGTCAGCGGAACCAACGACCAGATCCTCAACAATTCCTTCGGCGGGGGCGCCGGCTGGTCGGGCACCGAGATGGGTTACGACCCGACCACCGGGCAGTTCGGCGGCCTGAACTCGCCCGAGACGATCCTCGCCGAAAGCTCCTATTCCGTTCTGTTCACCGGCCGGCCGGCGGCAACCTCCTCGGATGGCCGCCGGCTCGTCCTGAACAATCTCCGAACCGGTGTGGCGCCAAGCTGGACCGGACCAGGCCTGGTCGTCTCAATCCTATCTGGCGTCAACGCCGACGGCACGCCGAACATGACCATGGCCGGGACCTATTACCGCGTGGCCCAGCAGGCGGGCCTCTCGGGCGGCTCGCTGACCCTGCTCATGCAGGATCCACTCCCCGCTCCTCCGACCGGTGGCTACTACGTCCTGGCGGTTACCGGTGGCTTCGTCAACACCACCATCGCCGGCAACACGATCGATCTCACAGGCAAGGCGGGAACCGGTGTGGTGGTCGATGGCGAAAGCTACGGCACCTCGATCACCGGCAACCAGATCACCGGTGGCACATCCTATAATAATGTTTACAACGGAACTGCCATCCTGGTCGGTGCGCCGATCGCCTCGTCTCCCAGCGCGGGAACGGCCTTCCCGACCCCCTGGGGATGGACGGCCCTGCCGACCCTCGGCATCACCATCTCGGGGAACACGATCCGAGACTCGCTCGGCGGCATTCAGGCCGCCGTCCAGCACTCGGTCAATTACTGGGCCTCGATGGTGGGCTCCACCAGCCTTAACGGCCGCGTCTATCTCTCGACGACGATCACTGGAAACACATTTCAGTTCGATTCCTCGTTCCTCCAGCAGTGGGCCACTCAGTACACGGCGCTGGGGAACGATCCGGCAGGAGTGTCGACGCCGCCGACAATCACCCTCGGCAGCGGCTGGAGTGCCGAGCCGCCGGGCTCACACGGAAGCCCTCGGTTCCCCTGGACTGTTGGGAACGCCCTGACTCTCTTCGGCAATAACCGGCCGATCTTCGTCGACCCGGGCGAGCTGGTCGCGAACGTTTCCGCCAATGCCACCGAGTGGATCGCCTCGAACGGGACGGTCACGAACCAGGCCGGCTCGACCGGCCAGGTCTACGCCGCGACCGTCAACGGTGTGATCCAGTCGCCATCCGTGCCGACCCAAACCCTCGGCGGACTCCCCTACTGGCCGTTCAATCTTCAGAACCTGGATATCTCCACGCCAGGCTCGCCGACTCCGACACCGTCCCCTTCTCCATCTCCAACGCCATCACCAACACCAACACCATCGCCATCACCAACACCATCGCCATCACCGACACCATCGCCCTCGCCGACACCATCGCCCTCGCCGGCACCGACGGGCCTGACATTGCCGGCTCCATCGGTCGTCTCGGCGGTGGCGGTGGGAGCGACACAGGTGAACCTGAACTGGTCGCCGGTGGCAGGTGCGACGTCGTACCTGGTGGAGCGGGCGACGCCTGGCGGGATGTGGGAGCTGATCGCGCCTCCAATGGCGTCGACGTCGTACCAGGACGCGGGAGTCTCTGCTTCGGCGACGTACGTGTATGCGGTCGAAGCGATGTCGGAGTTTAGTTACTCGGGCCTGAGCGCTCCGGCGATGGTTCAGACAGGCTCGACGCCGACGGCCCCGACGCCGACGCCGGTCCCCGTCGCTCCGGTCGGCCCGACGATCGCTCCGATGGTGATCGCGGCGGGGCGCCGACAGCTTTTCAACGGGGTGGTCGCGACGTTCACCGACCCGTCGGCGCCGTTTACGGGTGTGTTCACGGCCATCATCCACTGGGGTGACGGTCGAACCAGCCGGGGAATCGTTGAGGGCTCAGGCGGACAGTACACGGTCGTCGGCCGGCATCGGTTCTCGGCCTCACGCCGGTACGCAGTCCAGGTCGTGGTCTCAAAGTCGGCGACGGGCGGGGTACCGATGAGCCTTACCACGACCAGTTCGGCCTCGATCGGCTTTGCTCAGCACCCCACTCGTCGGGTGGCCCGGATCGGGCTCGGTACGATCCCGCATCGGCCAGTTCGACGCCACCGCTGACAACGATCTTCCATCGCGACGAGATTCCTGCCAGTCTAGGGAGGTTGAGGAAAACACGACCTCTTCCTAATTGAAAGATGGAGTCTCGCTGTATGAGCAAGCCAATTCGCGTCGCCGTCTCGGGGGCGGGTGGCCAGATCGGCTATGCCCTCCTGTTCCGGATCGCCTCGGGGGCCGCGTTCGGCCCCGACCGGCCGGTGGCGCTCTCGCTACTGGAGATCACCACGGCCCTGCCGGCGCTCCAGGGGACGATGATGGAGCTCGACGACTGCGCCTTCCCGCTGCTGGCCGACGTGAAGGCGTCGGATAAGCCCGAGGAGGCGTTCGCCGACGCCGACTGGGTGGTGCTGGTCGGCGGTCTGCCGCGGAAGGAAGGGATGACCCGCGCCGACCTGATTCGCGCCAACGGTCCCACCTTCACCGGACAGGGGAAGGCGATCAACGACGTGGGCGGGCCAAATGTCCGCGTTCTGGTCGTCGCGAATCCCTGCAATACGAACGCCCTGATCGCCAGGTCGCACGCGCCAAAGGTTCCGGCCGACCGATGGTTCGCAATGACCCGGCTGGATCAAAACCGCGCCGAGGCGATGCTGGCGCGGCAGGCCGGTGTGCCGGTCTCGTCGGTCACGCGGATGACGATCTGGGGTAATCACAGCGATACGCAGTATCCCGACTACAAGAACGCCCGAATCGGCGGCAAGCCGGCACCCGAGGTGATCGGCAACGAGAAGTGGCTGGCCGAGACCTACATCCCGACCGTGGCGAAGCGGGGCGCGGCGGTGATCAAGGCAAGGGGCAACTCGTCGGCGGCCTCGGCCGCGAATGCCGCGCTCGATAGCCTGTACTCGCTGAGCCACCCCACGCCGAACGACGACTGGTTCAGCGCCGCAGTCGTCTCGGACGGCAGCTACGGTGTCCCGGCTGGACTGATCTACGGCTATCCGCTGACCTCACCCGGCGATGGAACCTTCAAGATCGTTGAGGGCCTGCCGATCGACGACGACGCCCGCCGCCGCATCGATGCCTCGGCTCAGGAATTGATCGCCGAGCGCGACGCTGTTAAGGACCTCCTCGGCCCCGCTCTCTAATGTCTCGCATTAGCAAATTGCGGGCGATCGCGCCCGGAGGTCTCTTCCTCCGGGCGACGACTCCGGATCGATCTTCGCAACGGGGATCAACCCGGCCGACCGAGGTCCGCGAGACGATCGTCCAACCGCTTTGGATCAGAATCGTCGATCCGCGGAATTCGCTGTTCGGTCGATCGGAGATTCGGCCGGAGCTGATCGAATCGCGGGTGAGCTTCGCGCCCTGACCGCGTGCCGGGCTCCCGGTGCTGTCGATCGCATCCCAAGTGCCATCGCGGCGGCAAAAACCAGGCACCCAACCAGACCGATCAGGCCCAGGAGACCGGCGCGCGCCTCTCGCGGATGCCGTCGCCACCAGGGGGCCGCGCGTCGGCGCGCCGATTCCCGCGCCACCTGCCGCATCCACGCGAGATAATCCTCACGACGGACCGGCGGCGCCGACGGAGCAGGCTCGTGCCAGTCTCGGGGCGGGGTCCGATCCGCCTCGTCCCTGGCGTCGAGCTCAGCCAGGAGTTGGCGATAAGCCGTGCAGAGTAAGACGAAGGCCTCGCTGTCTCCGCCATGGTCCGGGTGAGCCTGCTGAACCATTGTCCGGAAGACTTCCTTGACCCGATCGCGGGAGCAACCCCTCGGGACGCCAAGGATCGCGTAAGGATCCATTTCCATGATTCCGACGAGCCTGACACGACCCGGGCGGCGAACGAAACCGACCGGTCCGCTGGTGGCCGGGCTGGCTTCCCTACAATAATAATACCACCTGGACTCGGAATACCTTCGAGGGACGCGATTTCCACGGGAGGGAGGGAGTCACTTGGTCGCGGGTTGGCTGGCCGCCGGTTGGAAATTCCTCACGTTCACCGTCCAGACCGCGGCCGCGGTTCCGGTCGCGATCACGCGGCACCCTGGCGAGGTTCTGGTGCAGTTCGAGCAGGTCTTCGTGCGGAGCCTGCCGGTCGTCGCGGGGGCCGGGTTGAGCGTCGGACTCGTGACCTGGCTCCAAACCCATCGGCTCCTCGTCCAGCACGGCGCCGAATCCACACTGCCGAGCTTCCTGGCCGTCGCGGTTCTGGTGGAGATCGGCCCGATCCTTGCGGGTCTTCTCGTGGCAAGCCGGATGGGCGCTGGGCTCTCAGCCGAGCTGGGAACGATGGTCCTCAACGAGGAAATCGACGCTCGACTCGCCCTCGGTGTCGATCCCGTGCCCAGCCTGGTCTCGCCCCGAGCGATCGCCTGTGCGGCCGCCGTCCCGTTATTGACGGTGGTTCTCGATGCCTCGGCGATGCTTGGCGGGCTGGCCGCCGAGCTTTCCGCCGGGGGCCTGACCGCCCGCCTCTTCTGGAGTCGATCGCTGACCTTCCTCGACCTCGCCGATATCCTCCCGGCCACGCTCAAGACCGCTGTGTTCGGCATGCTCATCGGCCTGACGGCCTGCTGGACCGGGCTGAACGCCGACTCGTCGGCCGAGGCGGTCGGCCAGGCGGCGATTCGAGGAGTCGTTCGCTCGGTTCTCATCGTCTTCGCCTCGAACGTCGTGATGGTCCCCTTGATCCAGTGGTCCGTGGCCGGAGGCCGATGGTCCGTGATCGGCAGCCCCTGAGGAGCCCCTTCGATGAGACGCGGGATCGGTCCCTGGCGAGCAGCGGCAAGTCTCGGCCTGGCGCTCGCGGTACTGGCGCTCGCCGGCTGGGGAATTCGAGCGGTCGCGGGCCGACACTGGAAGGTCCAGCCGACATTCCGTGTCCGGGCCGAATTCGCCACGATCGCCGGCCTGGAGGCCGGCCACCGGGTCCGGATTCAGGGAATGGACGCCGGTGTCGTCGAGCAGGTGATCGCCCCCTCCGTGCCTGGCCGACCGGTCGAGCTGGTGCTCCGAATCGATCAGCGGCTCCGGCCGCTGGTTCGGTCGGACGCCATCGCCCGGATTCTTGCCGAGGGGATGGTCGGGGCGAAGGTCGTCGAGCTGACACCAGGCCGACCCGACGCACCCGCCATCGAGGAAATGGGCCGGATCGGCTCCGAGCGGCCCGTTGATCTTTCCGACATCGCTCGCCGCGCCAGCGGGACGATCGACCGCCTCGAAGGACTGACCCAGTCGGCCGAGCAGGGCCTCGCGGAGGTCAACGCGATTGCCGGCTCCATCCGGCGCGGCGAGGGGAGCCTCGGTAAGCTGATCCGCGACGAGACGATCTATCGCGACCTCCTCACGCTCTCTCGACGCGGCGAGCGGACGCTCACCTCACTCGAAGAGAACCTGGCGGCACTCAAGCAAACGTGGCCGATCTCGCGGTACTTCGACCACCGCGCCTATCTCGATCGCGAGCGAGTCCTCTACCAGCCAGGCTCTCGACGGAACAGCCGGTCGCTCCGCGACGACGAGCTATTCGAGTCCGGTAGCGCCGTACTCAGCCCGGTTGGACGGACCCGACTCGATGAGATCGCCCGATGGTTTCAGAAGACGAGCGGTCCTGCCACACAGGTCGTCATCGCCGCGTTCACCGATCATGACCGCGACGAGCAACTCGCCGAGATCCTCACCCAGGAGCAGGCCGACGCCGTTCGCAAGTACCTCGTCGACCAGCACGCCATCCAATCCGTCGGCTGGTTCAAACGGCGAAAGGTGGCGGCCGTCGGCTTCGGTAGCCAGATACCGCACGCCGTCGATCCCACACCTTCGGACCTTCCCCCTCGCCGCGTCGAGATCATCCTGTTCACGCCGCAGGCATGACGATCGGCCCGACGCCTTCCGGGATGGTATAATTCCAGGGACCTTCGCGGAACCGTCGGGCGCACGGCCCGCCCTATCCGCTGGCCTGGAGAGGACTTCCGAGATGTGCGGCATCGCCGGAGCGATCGATCTGGAGGGCCGTCGCGAGTTCCCGAGGGCACGATTGCTGGCAATGACCGGCGCAATCGCCCACCGAGGACCCGACGACGAGCAGGTCCACCTCGAGCCGGGCCTGGCGATGGGAGCACGTCGGCTCTCCATCGTCGACCTCGCCGGTGGACGCCAGCCGATTCCCAACGAGGACGGCTCCATCTGGGTCACCCAGAATGGGGAAGTGTTCGAGTATCCCGAGCTTCAGGCCGAACTGGTCGCCCGGGGCCATCGGCTTTCGACCCGATGCGATACGGAACTCTGGGTCCACCTATACGAGGATCTCGGCGAGGAGATGTTCGTCAAGGCGAGGGGACAGTACGCCGTCGCGCTCTGGGACCGCAAGAACCGGACACTCCTGCTCGGCCGCGATCGCGTCGGCATCTGTCCCCTCTACTATGCCCAGGCTGATGGCTGGCTGCTCTGGGCCTCGGAGATGAAAGCCCTGCTCTCTTCGGGGATGATCTCGGCGCGGCCGGATCCGAAGGGGATTGACCTGTTCTTCCACACATTCTGCGCGGGGACCTCGCGAACTTATTTCGAGGGAATCCGATCGATCCCACCAGGTCAACTGGTCCGGGTGCGCGACGGCCGAACCGAAAAGCGAATTTACTGGGACCTCGATTTCCCCGATGCCGGCCAGGAACGCCGTCTCGACGATCCGACTCCGCTCATTGACGAGCTGGAGGCAAGGATGCGGCGGGCCGTGGAGATCCGGCTCCGGGGCGACGTTCCCGTCGTCTCGTACATCAGCGGCGGACTCGACTCGACGGTCGTCCTCGGCCTCAGCTCGCGCGAGCGAGGCGCGGCCGTCCCCTCGTTCACGATCGGACTCGACCGCGCCGGTCCCGATGAGCGAACGAACGCCACCGAGTCGGCCGCCGCCCTCGGTTCCCGACTCACCACGGTGACCATGAACCGCCGCGACATCGTCGCCGCCTACCCGGAGCTGATTCGAGCCGCCGAGGGACCAGTGATGGACTCGTCGTGCGCCTGCCTGATGCGGCTGGCCTCGGCCGTCCACGGGCAAGGGTACAAGGTGGTCCTCACCGGCGAGGGGGCCGATGAGGCCCTCGCCGGCTACCCCTGGTTCAAGACCCAGGCCATCCGGGAACGGCTGATCGGGTGGGGCCTTACGTTCATCAATCCGGCCGTTCGCAAAATGGTCCTCCGTTCCATGGGAGGAAATCCGGCGCACGTCCCGCCGCCGCTCGGGACCCGCGGCATCCGCTCCGCCCAGCAGGACGTTTACGACCTGATGGCGCAAGGACGTTCCTTCGTCTACTCGCCCAACCTCTGGAGACAACTCGACGGCCATCTCGCCTACGAGGACCTCGACCTGACCAACGACCGGATCACCCGATGGGCCCCCTTGAACCAATCACTCTACGTCGGCTACAAGGTGATGCTCGCCGGGCTTTTGCTCCAGGCCAAGGGAGACCGCGTCGCGATGAACTCCTCGGTCGAGGCACGCTATCCCCTTCTCGATGAGGACGTGGTCGCCTTCTGTGCCTCGATCGCTCCCGAGTACAAGCTCCGGGGCCGCGTCGATAAGTGGCTACTCCGGCAGGTTGCCGCGCGAACTCTCCCGCCACGGATCGCCAACCGTCCCAAGACCATGTTCCGGGCGAGCCGGACATCCGCATTCCTGGCACCCGACCGCCCGCAATGGGTCGACCAGCTTCTCAGCCGGGAATCACTCCAGAAAACCGGCTGGTTCGACCCCGAAGGCGTTGCCCGAGAACTCCAGGCACAGTCCAGATTCCTGGCGATCACGCCCAAGCGGATCATCATGGACCTCAGCCTGACCTGTGTCATCGCCACACAGCTCTGGCACCATACCTTCCTCGGCGGCGGACTCTGCGAGTTGCCCGTCTGGGAGCCCACTCCGCTCCGTGAGAACGGCGCGCCCGCCATCGACCTCAATCTCCCATTACCCCAGCCAGGCGACCCCGCGCCGGCCCAATGAGCCGGCGCACGGCCGCGCGGCTCATCCTCGACCCATCTCCCGGCGACGAAGTCGAGCCGCAATCCCCATCAGTGCCAGCCACCACGAGACTCCGTAGATCAGGTTGTCGTAGTCCCGGTATCGAAGCATTAACAGCGCGGTGAAATACATCTGAACGGCCGGAATAAACATCTTCGGCGTGAAGAGCCATCCCATCGACGCCAGGAAGAACGAGCTGATCGTCCCCCACGCCGGGCGATACCAGCGCACCTCCCATCCCATCAACTCGTTGAGCGAAACCACGTTGAACGAGAGGATCAGGAACGTCCCCCAAAACCGGGTAATCAGCCCGATCGCCGCCGACGACCGTATCCAGCCCCGCCCTCCGATCAGTCGAAGGGCCCCAAGAACCGCGATAAACTCGGCACCCCAAAGCAACAAATGCCGGGGATCGCGGGGCCGTTCCTGATCGTAAATCGTCTGGCATCCCAGGAAAATCACCAGGTGAATCCAGGCGATCGCCGCGACCGCTCGCGACCAACGCCCGCCGCCCGTCATTAACGCCT
This sequence comes from Planctomycetales bacterium, assembly GCA_027449865.1. Lineage (GTDB taxonomy): Bacteria > Planctomycetota > Planctomycetia > Isosphaerales > Isosphaeraceae > JAKAUH01. Next base: position 14,897 of record DAIDKV010000101.1, on the reverse strand, counting down.
CGTCCAGGTCGGCCCGTAACTCCTCTTTCCACCCCGAGAGCCGCGCCTCCCCACCGATCGGCTCAACGTCCTCTTCCACCTCCGGCATCGTTTCCAGCATGAAAATTTCCCCATTTTACCCAATCTATCGATCAATTCCGGTTGCCCAAGTTTATCATGGGGAACGATCGGGTGTGGGGAGTGGTCGGGGTGAAGTAAAACGGACGGTCCGCCACGGAAGGAGCCTCCACGTGACGGACCATCTCGGTTCGATCGATTGGGCCTGAGAAGGGGATCAGTCGCGGAACCATCGACGGGAGGCGCCCCAGGTCGAGGTGTGCTGCGTCTGGTTGACAACCCGTCGTGAGGTGCCGACGACGGCGGCCGTTGTGGTGGACTTGCCTGTGGTGGCCTGGGTGCTGGTGGTCGTCCCATTCGCGACCTGCGAGGTGGCGAAGTAACCCCAGGGCGTGTTCGCCGCCGGGGAGGCGGTGGCTGGGGCGGCCTGGACACTCGCGGTCGCCGAGGGCGAGAAGTTGACGTCGACCCAGAAGTTCATCCCGCCCGAGCCGATGCTGGGGAAGGTGCCGGCCAACTGGTAAACGCCGTTGCTTCCGAGCACACCGTTAGAAGGGGCCTGGAGCGGACCATTGCTCACGGTCTGTCCGTTGAAGTATCCCGTCGTGATTCCAAAGTAACTCGACGAGGTCGAGAACGAGACAACATAGGTGGTGTTCGGCTGGATGGTCACCGGGTTGGAGAATGTGACCTGCTGCCAGCCAAACGACGACTCGCCCGTGAAGGACGCCGAGGCGAGCACCTGACCCGTCGAGGACCAGAGAGTACCGACGTTCGGGCCCCTCATCCAGGTCTGCTTGTAAAAGCGGACGCCCGTGACCACGCCACCGGATGTCGAGGAAAATTGCAGGCCGAGCTCGTACGAGCCCCAGGCATAGGCGTTCTCCGGCGGGGTGGAGAGCCCGCTCCAGAGAGAGTCGGTCGTCGTGGGGGCACTCGCCGCACTGGGGGTGGTCGCGGTGACGACGTTGCTGGCCGCCGAGATGAGCCCGCCTCCGGTCGCGATCACCTGGTACGAATAACCGGTCCCAGCAGCGAGGCCGGTGTCCTGGTAGATCGTCGACGTGCTCGTAGCGATCTGGGTCCAGGCGCCGCCCCCGGTCCTCCGCTCGATCTCGTACCCAGTGGCGCCGGCGGCGGCGGTCCACGAGAGGTTGATCTGCGACGACGAGGCGACCGTCGCGCTCAAATTCGTCGGCACAGCCGGAACGATATTCATCCCTGACGACGTCGCTGAGAGGCCCGAGCCGCTGGCGGTGATCGACTGCGAACCGGCCGTCTGGAACGTGACCGAGAAGGTGTGTATCCCCTGGTCCGCCGACGTGAAGGTGTAGCTACCCGGCAATCCGGCCTTCGCGTCGGTGCTGGAGAATGTGATCGTCCCGGTGAACCCGGTATCCACTCCTCCGGTCGCCTTGTCGGCTGTGACCGTGAAGTTCAACGACTGGCCGGCGGTCGCGGAACTGGGGACCGAGACGACGAGCGTGTCGGGCGCGGTGATCACGCCGCCGTCGAGCGTCTGTACCACATTGGCAACGTTCGGAGTGCCCAGGCCAGTAACGAAGTCATAGCCAACTGTCGCGGAGTAGTTCGGGTTCCCGGTGCTGGTCCCACTGGTGATGTCGTGAAAGTCGGTGGAGGGTGCCTGGTAGAGCTCGGTCATCACCTCCTGGGCGTTGCTGGAGTCGAGCGCGGGCATGCCGGCGAGGGCGCGGCCCTGGTCGGCGATCGCCAGGATCGCGGCCCATTGCGGAGCACCGGCGCTGGTGCCGCCGACCTGCGTCCATCCGCCATTCTGGTACGAGTCGTAAACGGCGAACCCGGTATTCGGCGAGGCGTTGTACGCAACGTCTGGATTGGAACGGGTCGAGGCGCCCGTGTTCGCAGACGCCTGGTACGTCGGCATCGACTCGTAAGCACTCGGCCCGCCGCCACTGCCGCTCCACCCGGTCTCGCTTCCGTAACCGCCGTTCGCGTTGAGCGTCAGTGCCGTCCCGCCAACCGCCAGGACATTCGGCGAGGCAGCCGGCCAGGAGACCGGCGCCCCCGCGTCGCCCGACGACGCGACGAACGCCACACCGGGGACGCTAAACGTGCTGTCGTACGAGGTCTCGCCCGAATACTCGCCCCCACCCCAGCTCATCGAAACGACATTGGCATTCTGCGCGGCATACGAGATACCCGCCAGCAGGTCCGACTCGTTCGACGAGTTGGCCTCGACCAGCAGAATCTTCGCTCCGGGGGCCATCGCGTGAGCCCACTCGACGTCAAGCGATGTCTCCATCCCCCAGCCACCGGAGGTGTCTGGACCCGGTAGCGACGTCCCACCGTTCTCATTGACCTGGGTGATCGTGGTCGAGGGGAGACCGAACTGGCTATCAAAGGTATTCAGGTCCGTCTGGATGTTCGGATCGCTGTAGGCGTCGACGATTGCAATCGTCTCCCCCGCGCCATTGGCCGCGACACCCTGGAAACTCACGTTGTTGAAGCCGTAGGCCGTCGAAATCTGCGAGGGCGAAAAGGCTCCGGCGATGGGGCTGGATGTTGCCATCGAACCAATCTGGTACATCGGCTCGGCCACGGGCAGGTTGCTCAGCAGAGAGCGTGTCTCGAGGCCCTCGAATCGGGACGTCCACCTCCGGGCGCGCGCGGATCGGGGACGGTTCCGGTACGGACGGCGAACCAGTTTGAAGCTCACGTTGCTAGTTCCTGGAGTGCGATCAATGCCGTGCAAGGAAGAGACGCAAGGCGATGATGAACGCTCCTGGCGGTGGGGCGTCCCTCGAGGGAACAGCGACCCACCACCCTCCTTCGCGTGGCGTTCTTACATCGACCTGGCCCGAATGGTTCGACCGATTATAGGGCGTTCGCCTCTGTTTTCGGAAGAGTATCTGATATGAAATTTCTCGCACTCTCTCCCGCGATGTCGGGCGTGCATCCCTACGCTCTCGGCAGGAATCACGCCTGAGTTTGTTTCATCTGGGCTCATCTGGGAAGTGCGGCCTGGCGATCGGGGAGCCATCGAAGACTCGTCATCATCGCGACATCCTCCTCGCCGAACTTCGGGACATCCTGCGCGGCGAGGATATAACTGACGACGAGTTGCTCACCGGACGGAGCGGCGATCAGGTAGTAGTAGCGGACAACGGGCAATCCCCCCTCCGTACCCTGGACACCGACCTTGTACCTGTAGCCGCCCGCCGGGTCTCCGGGGATCTCGCCCATGCCGAGAAACTCCACCGAGGAACGTCCCCCCAGGGCACGCTTGACTTCCTCGCGAAATGCTTTTGGATCCAGGTGTTTGCCTCTCCCAGCCGGGGGCTCGACCATCAGGTTGCACTGTGCAACGACCTTCGGACCCTCCATCCGCTTGAGGACGAGCACCCGCTTACCGTCGCCCCCAACCACATGCCAGTTTCGGTCGTGGAGGAACTCGGTCCGGCCGTCGGGACCATGCTCGACCAGTCGCTCGGTCCGCGGCGAAACCTCCAGCGAGACTCGGGTCAGGGCGGCATCGGAAAGCGTGGCCGGCGGCTGCTCAGCCTTCCGGGTCACGAGGATTGTGCTCTTCGCGTCTATGCCCGCCTCGACCGGCCCCGGCCGCCGATTCTCGTTCCGGTTGATCTCAAACCGGTCGATCCATCCCAGGCGGCGGTCGAAGCTCAGCAGCCCGTCGCAGGCCATTGCTCCAGTGGCACCCTGCAAGGAACCCTCAATCCGGCCCCGCACCCGAATCGTCGCCCGGTCCGCTTCGAGCCGCTCCAGCGTCGCCTCAAGGGCGTTCCGGGTGATCGTGTCATAGCCGCTAATCCCACGGACGGCCGCCTGGCCCACAGGCCAGCTCTGCCCGACCACGACCGGGCTATCGGGAAGCATCTCCGAGAGGATCAGCGGATCGCCCTCGACCTCCACCAGTTCCAGTTCGGAACGCTCGAGCGGCCCGGCGGGGCAGACCACCGTCGCCGTTGCGTCCCCCCGGCGACGCTCGGCGACCAGCAGCGTAATATCGGGACGAAGCTGAGCGGTATGCGAACGCACCTCGCCATTGATCGCCGCCGCAGCCTGAACGACGTGCCGAACTGACTTCCTCGGACGTCCCCGCGAGAGAGCCTCGCCCTGACGAGCACCAGCGCCAGCGGGGCTCCCGCCAATCCTGAGCGCCGCCGGGTCGTCAAACACGTCGAGGACCCGCTCATAAAAAATCAACCGGGTCCGGACCTTGATGGCGAGCGGCCTCGGCATCTTCGCCCCTTCCTTCATCTCGCCCCGAGGCAAGCCCGGTTGGAACAGCCCGTCGGCGCTCAGCTCGATCCGAACCTGCGACGAGGCCCCGCGATCAAAGCTCTCCCGGAGGATCACCGCCGACGGTCCCTCGGCCGCCACCGCACTCGTCGCTCCCGCGGCGATCGCCGGTACAAGGACCGCCCAGGCCCACGAGGACCGCCCTCGAACCCGCGACTCCCCTCCCGATCGTCCCCCGTCGAGACCGATCATCCTCGCCTCCCTGCATCACTGCGACGAATTCGCCGAGTTCCCAACCGGCCGCGGTGCCCATTATCAAGACTTGCCCGGACCCGTCAATTTGGGCTGGGCTCTCCCAACCTTCGACCGGCTCACTCTCCCGTGGTCGCTGATCAACGCGCGCAAAAAAAACTCGACTCCAGGGAGAGGACGGCCTCCCATCGTCCCAACAAAATACGGTCCACCTAACTCCTTATACCACAAGAGGATCGCTCGAAAGCCTTTCGACGGGCGACACAAATCGGAGCCCTCCCTGTTCGATCCTTTATTCGCAATCCATATTTTCTTCAAGAGAAGCGCGAACACTCCGGCCGATTCAAACGTCTGTTTAAAACGGGCGTTGGAAGTAGTAAGATCGGAACCAGAGGCCGCTCCGAGCCGATGAGAGGGTTTCGCGAGATCGGCTCCAGTGGAACAAGGTTTGCGGATTTCCTGAAGGATCTCATGCGTCACAGTCAGGAATCGAAAATCGAACGATCCATTGGGATTCGGCGATCCGGTGGTGGATGGAGGACGTATTAAGGGAGTCGGGGCGATCGCGGCAAGAAATCGCCCAGGTCGCCGAACGAAATCGGGGCCCTTTACGCTGAGAAGATTGTTAGAATCGATTTGCAGTCCGAGTTTTTTCGTCGCCGAGGTCGCCGGGACTGCGACCGATGGAAGAGAGTGGTTGAGGCGCGAATGAGGTCGGATCGGGAGTGTTGGGTTAACGGCCCGGGCATCGGGGGAAGACCAGGATGGGGAAGATGTACCGTCATCCCGCGATGAAACAGTTGAAGGATCAACAGACCCGGTACGCGCCGAAGGATCGGAGGCTCGAGCAGATCAACCGGGCCGAGGCCCTTTTGTCGGAGATCGACGAGGGCAAGAGGTATCCTTACGAATATGTCTGCTTTCGGATCACGGGCTTTCGGCCGGATGGATGGCCGGCGCTCGTCCTTGACGGGCCGGATGTCCGTCACGACCTGACGCTTTTCGTCGAGGATCTCTCGGCGACAGCGCGACAGGCGATCGAGCATATTTCCGAGCCGGTTTTGACGGTGGACGAGGTCAGCCGCCGCTACAACGTCTCGTCACGGACAGTGGCACGTTGGCGGCGTCGGGGTTTGGTGGCACGTCGATTTGTGATCGACGGCCGAACGAAGGTCGGGTTCCTGGAGTCCAGCCTGCAGCGGTTCGTCACGGCCCATCGCGTGCAGGTGGAGAGGGGATCGCGGTTCCGGCAACTCACCGAGGCCGAGCGTGAGGAAATCATCCGACGCGCTCGCCGCATGGCGCTGGTACGCCCAGGACAGGCCGGCCTGGTCGAGATCGCGCGGAGGATCGCACGCAAGATGTCACGCTCTACCGAGACGGTCCGATCGACGTTGAAGACCTACGATCGTGAGAATCCCGATCGGGCGATCTTCCCGAACAGCGTGCCGCCGCTCGACGATGAAGCCAAGGCTCAGATCTATCGGCGCTCGCGTATGGGGGTATCCGCCGAGGTGCTCGCCCGCCAGTTCGGGCGTACGCGCTCAAGCATCTATCGCGTCCTGAATGAGATGAGGGCGAAGCGGATTCTGTCGAACAAGCTGGAATTCATCGACCACGAAAGCTTCCACGACGCGGCGAATGCCGAGGTGATCACCGGGCCCATGCCCGAACCGGCCGACGGCAAGGCGCCCCGCCGGCCGAAGGCGCCGAAGGGTCTGCCGCCGTACCTGGCAAGTCTTTATGAGGTCCCCCTGCTCGATCGCGAGCAGGAGAAACACCTCTTCCGGAAGATGAACTACCTGAAGTTCCGTGCCCACGAGATGCGGCAGGACCTCGACCCAACCAAGGCCCGGACGGCCGACCTCGACGAGATCGAGCGGCTCCAGGAAGAGGCGCTGGCCGTCAAGAACCAGATCATCCGGGCGAATCTGCGGCTGGTCGTCTCGATCGCCAAACGCCACGTCGGACCCTCGAACAACTTCTTCGAGCTGGTCTCCGATGGGAACATGTCGCTGATCCGCGCCGTCGAGAAGTTTGACTTCTCCCGCGGAAACAAGTTCAGCACCTATGCCTCGTGGGCGATCATGAAGAACTTCGCCCGGACCATCCCCGAGGAGAACTACCGCCGCGATCGGTTCGTCACGGGCCACGAGGAGATGTTCGAGGCCGCCGCCGATAACCGGACCGACGAGCACGAATATGAGAGTGCTCTGAAGCGGATGCAGGAGGCCGTCAAGGGAATGCTCGGTCGGCTCGACGACCGCGAGCGGAAGATCATCATCAGCCGGTTCGGCCTTGGCGGCGCGAGCGAGCAAACGCTCGAACAACTCGGCCGCGAGCTCGGGATTACCAAGGAGCGCGTCCGCCAGATCGAGTCGCGAGCCCAGGACAAGCTCCGCCGCATCGCAAGCGAGGAAAAGCTCGACCTGCCGATGCTTTGATCCAATCGACTTCGGCCTCGGCGATCTCTTCGCCCTTTCCGGGTGTGGAGATCGTCTGAGGCCCCTCAGGCCGATCCGTCGGCCTTCGACGCCGGGTCGATGTGCAGGTGGGTGGCGCCGTCGGCTGGGCCTCGAAGCTCGATCACGCGGTCGGCGCGGTGGCGCGTGAGGTAGCTGGTCAGGTCCACACCGAGCCGCTGCAATTCGCCGAGGTGCTCGCGACGGATGCGGTCGAGGCGTGCCTGGCGGTCGGCGCGAGCCTCGGCGTCGAGCCGGTTCTGCTCGCGTCGAGAGGTGGACGATGCCTCCCGGGCGCGGAGTTCGGCCTCCTGCTTCTGCCGGTCGAGTTCGAGCTGGTGCGCGACCTCGGCCGTCTGCTCGTGGCGACGCTTCCCAGCGCGCTGCATCTGGCTCTCCAGCTTGTAGCTCTCCAGTTCCTGGGCCTGCTGCTCGGTCGCTCGATCGAGCTGGAGCCGCGTTCGTGCCTCGATCGCCTGGTCGTGCATCTGCTGGAGCCGGTCGGGCGCTCCGTAGCCCCGATAGACCACCTTGTTGATCCGGTAGCCGCATTGTGCGGCCCTCGACGTGAGCTGTCGGTAGGTTTCCAGCTCGTTGAGGCTCTCGGTGTGCCGCTTGAATGACTCGAAGTCGTGCCGGCCGGTGAAGTCGACCACGTCGGAGGTCGCCGCGTTGACGAAGTCGCCGATCGGGTCGTGGGTTGTCTCAAGCATCCGGTCGATGTCGAGCAGCTCGAAGAAGATCATCAGGCGAATCGTCAGCACGGCGTCATCCGACGTTCGAACGTCATCCACATCGTGGTACATCTGATCCGGCATCAGCCAGAGCTTGTGGAAGACCAGCCCCTTGGGAACCTTTTTCACGCCCTGCGAGCCGCCGGTGGAGGCGTGCCAGACGAACCGGTGCAGCCACTCGCCCGGCCGGGGCATGAAGAGGGTCGGGCCGTACTCGATCCGGCGCTGGACCGAGGTGGTTCCCTCCTTCTGCGAGTAGACGACGACCGCCTCCTTGGCGGCGACCTGGAGCATCTCCTCGCAGGTGACTTTCTGGTGGATGCGGTGATCGAACCAGAGGTCGGCCGGTCCGGCGAGGTGCTCCTGCCGGCCGTCCCGGAATCGGACGATCAGATAATCGCCCGGGTGCGCGACGTGGTGGAGCATCGGCTGAAATTCCCGGCGACCGCGCCAGACCCGGCGCGGGCCCTCGACGACCTCCATCGTGCCGTCGGGGTTTCGCACCAGCACCCGCTGGCCCTCCTCAACGACGTAGAACCACACGCCCGTGTCTCCGATGGTGTGCGAGGTGTCGAGGCCGGTTCGAGGCCCGGACGCGGATGGCGACGGGTCCTCGACGCGATGGCGAAAGAGAGACGATTCGGAATGGCGGTAGGCGATGAGAGCGTCTCGAGATAGCATCGAGCGAAGCTGTGCCGCGTCCATGCGTTCCTGGTGCATCGAATCGACAGGTCCACCGCGTTGCATCGGGCCGAAATATGTCTCGATGAGCGCCTGAACCCCCGCGCGTGAGGCGGCGATAAGTCGGACCGGTCTCCCGAGAACAAAGGTAAGCTTGTCGAGGTTACCGATGTCGTCGGGTTCGACCGCGGCGAGTACGAGCTTCTCACCTTCCTCCGCGATCGGGAAGACAAGGCACTCGCGCGCCAGACTCTCGGGGACGGCCTCGCAGAGCTGCCGCGGGACGACCTTCCCCCGCCAGATCGGCAACTCGCCCCCACCGGGTGCTCCCGGGACAGCCGGAGACGACCCCGAGGAGGGGCGACTCAAGGATCCGCTGGCCTCGATATATTGGTATTCCACAACGGGGACCTCGAAGGGATCGGCCCAGTCTATCCGATTCGCGACGGACCTGAAAGGTTCCAAGTACGCCGATCGCCGCGAGCCGTCGGGCCCGTCATGCCGACGCGACCGTCGCCCCGGGCCGATACCATTCCAGGCCGCCAGGAAGCGGTTCAGCGGTGTATTCAAGGTGGATCACCCGACGATGTCCGGCGCCGGTGCCGGAGGCCGACGCGTGCAGAATCAAAGGCCGCATCACCACGGCGCCTCCGGCCGGGACGAGGCAGTCCACCGCCTGATCCCGGGCACGCGACGTCCACGCGGCGATCGCCGGAGGGTCGAGGCGGCCGTCGGCGTGCGAGCCGGGCAGAACCCGCATCGGGCCGCTGGTCGGGCCGCAGTCGTCCAGATGCAGGCGGATTGTGACCATCCGCTCCAGTAAAGCGGCCGGCGCGATCGCGTGCGGGATGCCGCCCTTACGCGTCCACGGACCGAACCCCGGGACATCGAGCCGTTCGCAGGCCGCGATCGTCAGGTCCTGGTGCCAGGGAAGATTCCAGTTCGCAGTCGGAGTCTTGTCGAAGAAGAGCCCGCGCACCGCGAACGTCCCTGGTCCCAGAACCGTCTCGGCGATCTCCATCAACATCGGTGAACTCGCCAACTGGGCGATCTCCGGACGCCTCCAGAGCAGGTCCCGACCCCCGTAGACCTCGCCGCCGCGATCGAGCCGGCCGTCGTTTGAGCCCGTCGCGTAGTCGAAGGTGGCCGCAAGCAGCGCGTTGACCTCGTCGGGCGTCGCGACCGATTCCAGAATCACGTATCCGTCACGTTCGATTCGATCGATCCATCGCTCCGACATCGCCGCCTCCTCGATGCGCCCGAGCCGATCCGAGACCGAAGACCGAAGACCAAGTGGATTCTCGGAAAAACGGTGGTCGAGGACCAGGCGAGTCGTCGGGCCTCAGGTGCCGAACGGGTTGTCGGGGAAGCCGAAGTCGAGTAACCGGGCCTTCCAGGTCGCGGCCTGGACGGCGTCTCCGGCCTCCTCGTACCATTGGCCGACGAGGCCCAGCAACCGCCGGTATTCGATCGAGAGCGCGAGGTTCAGGTCGGGCCGATCGGGCCGGATCGCCCGGAAGGCGCGGTCGAGCATCGCCTCGCCCTCGGCGTGGAAGCGTTTCGCCTCGCCCTCGTCGCGGCTCCTGCGGAAGAGGAGGCAATAGCCCAGCTCGGCCTCGGCGATGGATCGTTCGCTCGATTCGGGGGCGTTCCGTTGCAGATAGGCCAGCAGCTCGCGAGCAGGCCGCTCGGCGGCGTGCTCGCGGAAAAGCAGGAGGAACTGAACGAGCGTGTGATTGCCGGCCGAGGTCGTCCCGGCATCGGGGCCGTCGAGCGCCCGGGTGAGGTCCTGGGCCTCGATGAGCAGGGCCTTGCTCCCCTCGACGTCCCGATGCCTGAGCCGATGCGCGGACAGGTTCCCGATCAGGACGATCGCGGCTCCTCGGTTGCGATCGATCGCCTTGCGACACTCCGCGAGGGCTTCCTCGAGCATGGGCGCGGCCCCGCCGAACCGCTCGACGACCTGATAGTGCGTACTGAGCCGGGCGATCGTCGCGAGCGTGGCCGGGTCGCTCCGTCCGAGAACCCGTTGCATCGGCGAGATCAGCGCCTCGCCCTCGCGGAGCACCCAGGCGGAATCCCTGAACTCGACCGCGATGAGGTCCAGGAGCCGCGATCGCGCGACCAGCTTAGCGCGGGTCTCGGCGCCCGAGGGCTCATCCAGAAGCCGAAAGGTGTTTTCCGTCACTCGTCGGGCCTCGTCCGTCTGGCCCTGACGGAGGAGCGAGACAGCGAGCTCCTCGACGGCGTCAAGCGTCCGGGGATTCGCCGGGCCGAGGGTGGTTTGCAGCCGCCCGACGGTCCTTTCGAGCAGGGCCCGGCTCTCGTCGTGCTTTCCCTGCCGGAACCGGAGCCACCCCATCGCCGCCGTGACGGCCAGCGTCTCGGTGTGGTCTGACCCGAGCGTGGCGGCCAGATCATCGAGCGCCGAGGTTAGCATCGGCTCGGCCTCGTCCGGGTGGTCATCGACGAGTAGCCGACCCAGGCGAGCCTGGACGATCAGCGTATCGGGGTGTCGGGCGCCGAGGTGCGTCGTCCGAAGCGAGAGGGCGCGCTCAAGCTGCGGACGAGCCAGGTCCGACAGCCCGAGGTTCCGATACGACTCGCCGATCGCCAGCCGGACGGCCGCCTCGACCACGGGATCGCGCTGAAGCTCCGCGTCAATTTCCCGGGCGCCGATGTCGAGCGCCGTTCGGACCTGAAGATCGCCATAGCTCCACTGGTCGATCGGAAGATGATGTCGGCCGCCTTGCCCGAGAATGCCTTCGACCAGAATCGTATTGATCAGCTCCTTCTGCCGCGCCTCGGTCCGGGCGAGCCGCTCGGCGGAGGTGGCACGGGCGGCCTGCCAGGCGCTCAGGGTTGAGAGGATCGCCAGGGCGGCGATCACGGCAACCGCGACGCGGTTCTGACGACCCCATCGGGCAGCTCGTCCCGCGGCCGAAAGCGGGCGCGCGAGTGTCGGCCGGCCGTCGAGGAACCGCTGCAAATCCTCGGCGAGGTCGGCTGCTGTCGCATACCGGTGCGCCGGGTCTTTTTGAAGGCATTTCAGGCAAATCGCTTCCAGGTCGCGCGGGATGCCCGGACGTCGCGTCGATGGCGGCACGACCGGCTCACGGAGGATCGCGTGCAGAGCCTGTTCGGGCGTCGCCCCTCGATAGGGTCGGCGGCCGGTCAGGATCTCGTAGAGAATGACGCCGAGGGCGTGAATATCGGCCTTCGGGCCGACCTCACCGACACCGGCACGCGCCTGCTCGGGGGCCAGATAGGCGAGCGTTCCCAGGACCGCGCCCACCTCGGTCTCGGTGGTGGCGTCGCGGAGCTTCGCCAGGCCGAAATCGGCGATTCGTGGCCGGCCCTCGGCGTCGAGCAATACGTTTGACGGCTTGAGATCGCGGTGGATCACGCCCTTCGCGTGGGCGTGGTCGATCGCGCGGGCCATCGCCTCAACCAACTCGGCGGCCTGTCGAGGCGGGCGAGACTCGCCAGCCAGAGCGACGCCCAGGTTCTCGCCCTCGACATATTCCATGGCGAGATAGGTCTCGCCCTCGTATTCGCCGACCTCGTAGATCGGCACGAGGTTCGGGTGCTGGCAACGCGCCGCGGCCTCGGCCTCGCGACGGAGCCGGGCAGCCTGTGCGGGGTTCTCGCGGGCCGGGTCATTGAGCAACTTCAGCGCTACCCGACGTTTCAACGCGAGGTCGCGCGCCAGGTAGACGACCCCCATCCCGCCTCGACCGATCCGGCGTTCGACCTCATAGCCGGGAATAACCGGGAGACGGACGTCGGCCGACGATCGGGTCGGCGCGCCGTCGCCCATCGCCGAGGCCATCGCGTGCAGGACGAAAAGGCGATCGAGCTCGTCCGACAGCGACGGATGGTCGGCAAGGTAGTCCGAGATTCGGGGCGACTCGCCATACTCCAGCCGAAGGGCGATTTCCTGGTTGATCAGCTCAAGAATCGCCTCGGGCTTCTCAGCCAGTTCGGGTTGCCTCGCCAGGTAATCGGAGATGGGCCGGCGGTCGCCCGATCGCCAGTCGGCGACCATCGCGAGGAGCAGGCGACCCAGGCCGGGCGCGATCGAGTCGCCGTTGGATACGAGGTCGTCCCTCATCGTACGATCACTCCTTCTCCAGCTTCCTCAGGATTCGTTCGCTGGCGCGGTCGATGAGCTTCCGGACGGCTTCGGCCGACCGCCCGGTCTGGTGTCCGATCTCCTCCCAGCTCAGGCCGTCCTTCCGCATTTCGGCGATCTCGCGCTCGGCGGGGGTGAGCATCTGTTTGGCGGCCTCGATCAGGTCGCGGATTGTCGCGTGGCTCAATGGCCCAGGGTCGGGCGCCACGGGATCGAGCCCGCCAGCGCCGACGCCCCCCTCGGGCGTCGGCCCGCGCGCCCGGATCCGACGGACCAGGTCGATCACCCGCCGCCTCGCGATCTGGCCGAGCACCGCCCGGACCTCGTCGGGCCGGTCGAGCGGATACCGACCGACCGCCGAGCCGACCAGGAACCCCGCCATCACCAACTGAAAGATGTCGGACGTGTCTCCCATCGCCCTCGAGGTGACCCCCGACGCCCGCATCCGAGCCTGAATCACCCGCCGGAGATCCTTCCGATATTCCTCGAAAAACTCGGTCGCCGCCGCCTGGTCTCCGGCGCGGACCCGCTGGATCAAATCCTCGTCTCGACTCATCGATGTGGCTTCCCGGGACGTTACCGACCGTCATGGGGTGGAAACAGAGTAACAGAACCCGGTTGCGATTCCATCGGTGGATTCGGGATTTGTGGTTCGAAAGCATCTGGAGAAGTGGCGACGAGATCGGGTTGCGGGTGAAATTCATCGATTTTTCTTTGAGGTGCGCGTCCGGTTCGGGTTTTTGGGCCGATTTTACGGTTGGCGTGCCGCGCCGGGCCCGGACCGACCGGTGAGGGCGGCGCTGCGCGCCCGGAACATCGACGTACCACCAGGAGACCTCCGCATGAGACGGTCGATCAGGATCGGACTGTTCCTATTCGCGACGTGGGCCGGCGCCTCGGTCGTCGCCATCGCCCAGGACACGGGCGCGAAGACCAGCGGCAACTGGGAAGATTCCACCATCTGGACCGGCGGGGCCGTCCCCGGGTCCTCGAACAACGTCTACATTGGCAGCACCTACCCGACCGGTGCGGCGAGCGTGGCGACCGTCAGCTTGACGGCGAACGAGTCGGCCTCGAACGTCTACCTGGGCAACGGCGGCGGCACATTGGGGACGCTCGACCTGGGGGGCCATACCCTCGCGATCGCGAACGACCTGTTAATCGCCGAGGCCGGCGGTACTGGTGTCCTGAATGAGAACGGCGGATCGTTCACCGCGTCGAGCGTCATCGTCGACAACGGCAACTCCCTGACTCTCGGTACCAAGGATGTGACCTCGTACCTAAATGTTGGGGTCGAATCGAGCGCGGTGACGACGATGAGCGGAAACGTGACGGGTACCATTTACATCAACAACGGAGGCACGCTGACGGCGGGCGCAGACCTGAACCTCTCCAGCACCCTCGGCGTGCAGGAAAGCGGCTCGTCCCTGAACATGCAGGGGCATTCCCTGACGGCAACCACCTTCGACGCCGGATACTATGGCTCCTCGGCCGTGAGCGTAACGAATCTCGGCGAGGTCACGCTGACCAACCTCAATGTTGGTTTTGCGACCAGTCTTACCCTTCACGGTGGCGACATGGTCAGCAACGAGATCTCCCTGTCCAACCGCGCCATCTTGACCGTGGACGAGGCCAATAGCCAGGGATTGACATTTTTCGGAACTCTGTCGAACAGCCTCTCCATCAGCGGTTCGCCCTACTCCAGCGCCATGGACCTTGTCTTCACTTCCACCACGCCGAATAACTGGGTCTTCCGATGGCAGGACCCGGCATCCAACCTGAACTGGGTCAGCACGCTGGACGCGATGATCGCCGATCATCAGATCAACATCACCACGCTCCCCGGCCAGACCTACCAGGTCATCAACAAGCCCGACGGGTACACCTACATCCTCGGCATCGGCGGCGCGGCGGTGCCGGAGCCCTCCACGCTGGTCCTGGCGTCCCTTGGTCTCGCGGGTGTCGTCCTCGCGACGGCCCGGCGCAGGCGCCAGGCACCAACCCCTTCCAAATCGAGACGAGCCTGAAAACCCCCGCTCGAATATTCCAGCCAACCCACGGAATCCGCGCTATCGCGCGGATTCCTCTTTTTCGAACTGACCCCCGGTCGTTTCGCCCCACTCCTTTGCCAGATGACCGCGTCTAAAAAAGGGCTCTCCCGCAGAATCTGTGGAAGCGGGGACGGCCTTTGAGGGAAAGGATCGCATCCTGGGACATCCCTGGGACATGATGGAGTTACCACACTTCATCAAGACCGGGAGTGCCCCAGGATGCGTATCCAGACGATCCTCAATCGCGTCGAGAAGTTCAAGTCCTTCGTCTACGGCGAGGCCC
>DAIDKV010000100.1 GCA_027449865.1 Planctomycetales bacterium | reverse complement strand
CTCGCGGGCGAAGAGGAGGAGCTGATCGGGGTCGATCCGCTCGGTCTTCTTGCCGTAGAGCTGGCGGAGGAGCTTCTCGAGTTGATGCTGGAGCTTGTCGTTGAGGTGGACCTGCTGCGCCAGCGTCTTGAGCAGCTCGCGGATGAGCTGATGGGCCGTCTCGAGGTCGCCGGGGAGTGGGTCGTCGGTGGTGATCATACCCCTTACTACGTATAATGTTGCTGGAGTGTTGGCGCGTTGCTATCGGAATTCTGAGATGGGGTGGTGGGCCGGGCGTAGCGGGGCCGGCGCCGGGCGGAGTCAAGGTCGATGCCGGCCAGCAGCGCGGCGAGGTCGGCGGCGGTCATCTCGACGCGATCGGCGGTGGCGTCGGGGATGCGGAAGGTTCCTTTCTCAAGGCGCTTCGCCCAGACGACAAGCCCATCGCGATCCCAATAGAGTACCTTGATGCGATCACGTCGTTTATTGACGAAGACGAAAAGGTGACCGGAGAGAGGATCGAGGTCGAGGCCGGAGGCCAGCGCAAAGAGACCGTCGAAGCTCTTGCGCATGTCGGCCGGTGCGGTGGCGACGTACACGCGGACGGCGGCGCTCAGCCCGAACATGAGGTGGCCTCCAGGACGGCGAGGAGCCGGCGCAGGGTGTGGGCATCGAAGCCGGGGGCGACGGCGATGCGACGGCCGTCGGCGAGGATCAGTTCGATGCAGGAAGGCGGAGGGGAGATCGGTGGGTTCGGGTCGGGCAAGATGGTGACCGGAACGAAGTGAGGGTCGGCCGTGGCGACGGGGCGTGCGTCGCAGAAATCAGCCGGCGAGGGTCGTGGCGAGTAGAGGCGCTTGCGAAAGGAATGGAGCGAGATGTCGCGACGGCGGCAGAACTCGGCCTGAGTCAGGCTGCTACGGCGGAAGTCGTTGAGGAGGGCGTTCCAGCGAAGATCGACGACGTGGACGCGCGGCATGGGGTGGGCTCCCGGCCGGGGCGGTCGGCCCCGACTGGTGCAGCATCGCCGGAGCGTGCGACGATTACCAGATGCACTTTACCGGACGGACACCTCCGTCTCGGTTTTTTTTGCTCACCAAGGGACCGTCAGGGCGACCTCGTGCCCGATCATCGGGGCCATCCGATGGGCGAGTTCCGCACCCTTCTCCGCACCGCATTCGACGGCCGCCCTCACCGGTCGAATCCCTGCCGCATCCATTCTCGATGAGCCTTCAGAGAGAGGGTCTCACTCGCGTCGCGGGCCGCGCGCCAGCGTGACATCAACGCTTCCAGCCGCTCCTGCTGAGCCGCACCCTTCACGGGGCGGTCGTTGACTGGTGAGGACTCAGGGCCAAATGGAGGGACTCAAGTGAGAGGAGACGTAATAGACAATTGGGTACGTCGCCGTGAATGCGAAGAAAAACGAATTCAGGCCCATGATGATCGCGCACCCCAGATGGAACAGGCCTGCTGCAATCAGGAAGAACCAAAGGAAAGGCTGGGGTAATACCAGGCAGAGCGGGAATAACGTCTCCACCACGATCACCGACCAGCAGAGTAATCGTCTCAAATATCGACGATTTTTCAGCACCGAAGCCAGGCCACGATTTCCGTAAGTGCATGTGTTGAAAATCAAGTAGATGGCGTCGCCCGACCGCCAGATAGGGGAGATCAGCTTGGCGATACCCGCAACGGCGTACGAGAGCGCTGCCTGGCCAGCGAGAAACCCGAGCCCGCACCGCAGCACAAACGTGTCGCTGTGTGGCCCGACGCAAAGCAGGGTGGTGCAGAGGATGATCGAAGTCATCTGGTCAGAGCCGTCGTCGCCGATCGTTCGGCGCATCGTGAACAGCACGTTCGAGACCACCAGCAACGCCAATAGCAGCGAAAAGGCTGGGCCGCCGATCGGCACCGCGAACAGCCCCGCAATCAGGGCGAGTCGAGCCAGGAGGAACAGCCTCACCCCTCTCACATCGCCAATGGGATCCAGAGTCTGTGCGAGGAGTGTGCCCATGCCGCCAAAATACCTGAGCCGCAGGATCGACCACGAATAAACGCCGTCAGGCGCGAATGACCCGGAGATGGCAAGGAACTCCAGTGTGCTGATGGAGAGGCCGGTCAGGCACACGATCATCGTCCACCGGAAGGCTTCAAGCATCGTGAAACTCATGCTGATACCCGCACTTTCTCCTCAAAGGCATTCTCAAGGTCCATCCCGTGAAAATCCGAGCGGAGCACCACATTCGGCATGCCCTCACGGAAGTAGCCGGCCGTCTCCACGATGGCGAACTGCCGCTGGACGCCGCGTTGGCTCCGAATGGTTTTGGTCAGGTAATTGAGGATTAACAAGTACTGGTAGGAGATCACCACGGTGTCCGCCAGCCGCGGGTCAAGTCGGACCAGCCGAGCCACCGACTGGGCGACATCGGAGAGGACTTTCCTTGACCGCTTCCCCGGATTCCAAACAAATGATATGAAATTGCGAGACTGCGTAATATCGACCTCGATCCAATCGGTGATCGATCCATCGGGTAGACGATCACGGTAGATCAGGTGGTAATCGGTTCGGCCCGGGCTGGGCGCGAAGAACGTCCAGTAAGGGATCAGTGAAAACAAGTCGGAGGCGATCACACGGTTGAACCAGGGGAACTGGAACTGGTTGATCACCGACAGGACGAACCAGGCCAGCAGGATCAAGGCAACGACTGTGTGGAGGAGGATCGTGCTCATCACGCGACTCGGGGTCGGGAATTCGCGGCAGGGCCGCCGGCCAATCCCTCGGGACCGGAGCCCTGCTCGAAAACTTACCAGGCCATGGCCTCCTGCCGGCGACGTCTCCTGGTCAACCGCGGCTGATGCTGTTCCGGAGCTGGATAAGTTGGTCGAGCGTTACACCCGGAGGGAGTTGCTTCAGGACGTCGTCAAACTGCGACGCGGTGTCAGCGGGCCCAGCGACCCCAATGGCTGTCACGACGGGGACGATGGGCGTGACCTGTTGAGCGACGTTGATCACCTTTTGAGTGACATTCACGATGTCGTTGATGAAGCTAGCGGGGGCTTCATAAGAACCTGCCCTCGACTTCATCACCTGGATGACCAGGTCAAGGGCGGCCATCTCTGCGGCCGTCAGTCTGGTACCGGGCATGCATTCCCTCCGTATCCAAGGAATCCTCTGCGAGAAATGCAGGGCCACTGTAGCCCCGCAAAGCACCTGGTAGTCAGGGACTTCAGTCCCAGGGACGCCGGCGCTCCCGCCGGGAGTCACATGGGTAGGTTGTTGTAGGTGTGGGCAAGATTTTCTCAGGGTAACGGTATGGTTGCCGTTTACTCGGTGGTGGAAGAAACTCTTGTCAATTCCATTTCCCCGCTTGCAGCGGTAACGATCCAACAAGAGGGCGTCTCACGCGAACCAGGTGTCGTCGGGCGACCTCGGCGATCGCCCAGAAACCGACCTGTTCCAGGTCGGCTCGCAGGCCGCCGGTCGCGTCCAGTCGGTTGCTCCGTTCGTTGACGTGCGGTGCTCGTGGACACGAGATTCCCCAGCAGACCGGGTGGTCCAGGCCGGGTGATCGTGCCTACCACCGGCGTAAGGGTCGTGCGGTCGTTGTTATGTCAGCGTTCATGGCATGGGTCGATCGCGTCGAGGTCCAGTTCACGGCTGGACAACGACACCGCCGTCAGGAGCGACCTTGCTGGCATCACGGACCGGGCGATTCAGGTCTACACCTTTAGATACAGCGCGAGTCCCCAAAACCTTCCCGAGAAAAATCAGAACCGCCCCACCAGCGGCCTGCCTCTCGGGGTTACTGCTCGTAGATAGGGCACGATCTTGGAAGGTTGCGATGTGATGGACGTGGAATGAGAAACCGGGGGCCACGCGCTGGGAGAGCCCATGAAGGGATCAATGGCAGAGAGGAGCACCGCGGCGACTTTCACCGAATGGAGCCGCATCCAGGTCATTTGTGAGGGGGGGTTCTCCATGGGCGACCGTGGCCGTTGAGCCAGTCACGAGGTTGCCGATGCCGAGACGTTCCAGCGTTGCCGCGACGATCCGGAGGAATTCGAACGGCTCCGTGCGACATCCTCCGCGCGACCTCCCGGCGGACCTGCTCGTTGGTCTTGTCGGGATTCTCGGAGCGGAGGATTCCCTCGATCATCCGCCAGGCCGACCGCCACATCCGTTGGCGATGAGGGTCGCTCGGCCGGAGTCCTGGCGCGCAGAACCTCCACCATCACCTCGATCACAAGCGGTCTTTGCCGCGCGGAGGCCTCCCGGTCTCAAGATCCCCGGAATTCCACCCCAGCTTGCGGAGTGATCCGGGCCAGCCGCCTTCGCCATGGAAGGGAGACCGGGACGCAGAGCCCGAAGAGGATGGCGAGCGCACTCATCGCGTCGATGGCTGGGTCCCTGTCGCCCCACAGACCGGCCGCGATGCCGGAGACGCCGATCCAGACACCCCAAGGACTCACTAGGATCAGGAGGACGAGCCGGGCCCGGGTCGCCCCTGTCTCGGGCGGGAGTTCAGAGCGATCTGCGACCCGCTCGGGCCCCGTCCGGTACAGCCCGCCAGCGGCCGTGACAGGACACGCGGCGCAAAGACGATCGCCGGAGGCGGCGTCGAGGAAACCCCGATGCCGCCTCCGGCGTGATGATTGTTCGGCCCCTTCGCAAAAACGATCGCAACTGGGATCAGTTGTTATAATACATGGAGTAAGGGTCGTTGATGAAAGTGTTGTTCCCGCCTACCTGGTTGGCCGGCGATGCCAGGAATTCGATTCCCGCGGAGCCGCTGTTGTCGATGGCGTTGTTGTCGATGGTGTTTCCTGACGTCGAGACGAGGTACACACCGTACAGGCTGTTGCTGAGCGTCGTGCTGCCCGCGAAGGTGATGGTCCCGATCTGGTTGTCGAGGATCTCATTGCTCGTTGCCGAGCCGTCGATCTCGACGCCGATGCTGTTGCCCGAGATCTCGTTGGAGATGACGAGCGTTCCAGAGACGCCGCCGCTGATCTGCACCCCGTCGGCGTTGCTGACGGAATTCCCAGACCCCAGGATCACACCGGTCAACTCGAAGTTGACGCCGATCTCGTTGTGCTCCAGCACGTTGTTGTTCGTCCCGGTACCGGTGACCAGCACACCGTCCAGATGATTGCCCGAGATCGTCGAGTAGCTGACCACGTTCGCCGAGGCACCCGCCTGGATGACCACACCATCCAGCAGATTGGCCAACGCGTTCAATCCGTCGTTGCCGATGAAGTCGTTAGCGATCGTGTTGTACGATGTTCCCGCACCGCTCAAATAGACGCCGTTACCCAGGTTGCCCGCGATCTCGTTGCTGTCGATCTGATTGCCGGTGGCTCCCGCGACGATCGCCACACCATTGGCATCGTTCTGGAACGCCACGACGCCGGGGAGATCCGCACCGATATTGTTCCCCTCCACCAGGTTGCCGCTGGTGCCCGAATCGGAGATCAAGACACCATCGCCGGCGTTGCCCGAGATCACGTTATCGGCGGCGGACGTCGTGCCGCCAACCGTGTTGTTGGTGGCGCCCCCCAGGATCACCAGGCCATTCGCGCCGTTCGGGAGCGCGGACGTTCCGGAGGCATTGGTGCCGATCAGGTTCCCCTCGACGGCGTTGTTCGAGGCCCCGGTGTAGGCGATCACGAGCCCGTTGTAAGCGTTCCCCGAGATGAGATTGCCTGCACCGGCGACGGAGCCGCCGACCGTGTTGTTGCTCGCGCCCCGGAGGATATCCAGGCCGTTGAAGGCGTTGGGAATGGCGGCGGTCCCGTCGGCGTTGGTGCCGATCCTGTCTCCCTCGACGACGTTGTACGCGGTCCCCGCGTCGGTGATGAACACGCCCCAGCCACGATTGCCCGAGAGGACATCGCCTGAACCCGTCGCCGTGCCGCCGATGGTGTTGCTGCTGGCCCCGACCTGGATCACCACGCCGTCGGCCCCGTTCGGCAGAGCGCCGGTCTCGCTGAGGTTCGTCCCGATCGCGTTCCCCTCGACCACGTTGAAGGATGTGCCCTGGTCGGTCAGAACGACCCCGTTATACGTGTTGTTCGAGACGACGTTTCGCGAGAGGCTCGTTGTGCCGCCGACCGTGTTCGACGAGGCCCCATTGCCGATGTCCACACCGTTGTATCCGTTCCCGAGCGAGTGGCCGAGAGCGTCGACCGAGGCGTTCCCCTGGCTATCGGTGCCGATCGCGTTGCCGGCGACCCGGTTGCCGGTCGTGCCCGGGTCGGTGATCAGGACCCCCTGCTGGGCGTTGCCCGAGATCACGTTCCCGGCCCCGGCGACCGTCCCGCCGATCACGTTGTCGGCCGAGGCGCCCTGGATGACCACGCCGTCGGCCCCGTTCCCCAGCGCGTTGCCGCCGCTGTTGAGCCCAATCCAGTTCCCCTCGATCGAGTTCTGATTGGTCCCGGACCACGCCAGGACGACGCCGTTGTACGTGTTCCCGGAGATGATGTTCCGGGCGAACGCGCTCGGTCCGCCGATCGTGTTGCCGTTGGCGCCGGAGACCAGATCGACGCCGTTGATCCTGTTGGGGATGGCAAAAGTCCCCGAGGCGTCGGTGCCGATGACGTCTCCCTCAACCACGTTGCCCGAGGTACCCGTTCCGGTGATCACCACGCCAAGCTGGTCGTTGCCTGAGATCACGTCGCGGGTGCTGATGTTGTCGACCCCGCCGATCGTGTTGTTCGTCGAGGCCCCCGAGATCCAGACACCCGTTCCGCCGTTGCTGACCGCGTAGTTGCCACCGGCGTTGGTGCCGATCAAATCCGAGGCGACCACGTTGTTGCTGCTGTCGTTGATGTAGACGCCGTTGTTGCCATTACCGGAGATCTGGTTGGAGGCCAACGACCCCAGGCCGCCGATGGTATTCCCCGACGAGCCCGAAACGAGTTCCACGCCATACCGACCGTTGCCGATCGCGGCGCTCCCGCTGGCATTGGTGCCGATGCGGTTCCCCTCGACCACGTTTTGCGACGATCCCGAGATCGAGACGCCGTCGCCGGAGTTGCCCGAGATCACGTTGGGCGTTCCGCCGATGGTGTTGCTCGATGCGCCGTTGATGATCGAGACACCCGTCCCGTTGGCGAGCGGCGACGTCCCGCCGAGATTGGTGCCGATGAAGTTCCCCTCGACCACATTGAAGCTGGTGCCGGCGTCGCTGATCTGCACCCCAACGCTCGAGTGAGCGGAGATGACGTTGCCCTCGCCGACGTTCGTCCCGCCCACCGTGTTGTTCGACGCCCCTCCGGCGATGTCCACGCCGGTCGGGCTGCTGCTGATGGCGATCGTGCCCGTCCGGTCGGTGCCGAGGAAGGAGCCCTCGACCACGTTGCCACTGGTCCCGTGGCCGGCGATCACGACGCCGAAAAGCGTGTTGCCCGAGATGACGTTGTCGAAGCCGACGATGTTATTTTGCGCGCCCCCCGTGATCTCGACGCCGACGCCGTTGCCCACGGGAACGAGGCCGGTCCGGTCGGTGCCGATGTTGTTGGTCGTGATGTTACTGTCCGTCGCGCCGTCGATGGCGATCCCGATCCCATTGCCGGAGATCACGTTGTCCTCGACGACCGTCCCGGTGGCGGGGGAGCTGATGAGGACTCCGAACGAGGAGCCGTAGTTAGACCCCTGCGCGGTGCCCGCGGCGTTGGTGCCCAAATAATTGTCAATGATCAGATCGTTGGCCCCTTCGACCACGAGGTTGCCCTGGCTGGACGAGGTGATCACGAGCCCCTCGACCTCGCTGCCGGGCGCTGTGCTGCCGAGGGTCAGGGAGGGGGCATTGTTCGAGAAGTTGCCGTTGATCACGACCCCCGGCGTTCCGTCCGGGAGCCCGCCGAGCAGTTTCAGCGGCTGCGTGACCGTCGGCAGGCTCTCGCCCAGGTTGATCGTGACCTGCTGGTTCCCCTGGCCACCGTCGATCGCGTTGAAATCAAACTGGATCACGTTGGGCGCGGAGCTGGTGGAAGGCGTCGCGTTCGACTGTGCGATTTCATAGCGGAGCGTGCCGGGACCACCACTGTCGCCACCATTGGTGACGGTGAAGGTCGAGAGCAATTGCCGGCCCTCGAGCGACTCGACCTGGAACCGTCGGCGACGCTCCTGCTTGCGAAGCGTGGCCCGGTCGTTCTTGCGGAGGCTGCCGAACAGAGAAGTCTTCATCTCCAGGTCTCCCGTGTTTAGGTGCGTACCGCGATCAAGGCAGTCGGACGACCGCCGCCTGTCCACTCCCGATCCGTTCGGACAACCTCGTCCTTACGGGGAGTTGGTCGCACAGATCTCCGTCGCGTTACAGCGAAATGGAAATCCGGGCGAAATTCGCGCGGAGACGCGATGCCGGATGGCCTGAAAGGGTCTGCCTGACAGGAGTTGCGTGTACCAATTTTCTTTTCGAGGTCATCGCGTTGAGGGACGGAACGGGGACGCGGGAGAATGTGTTCGCAATCAGGCCGGGAACGGGTGGGATGGAGCGAGGATCCTCGAGCCGTACTGAAGGGCATCCTCCGCATCGTGCGAGTCGCCGAGGACGCTCCGACAGACCCGGAGCACCATCGGCCCGTGCCGTCCGACCAGCTCCTCGAAGGCCGCCTCCGCCGACTCGTCGCGACGGGTGAGGAACTGGTTCAGGAGCTGCGCATCGGACAGCGTCCCGACCGCCCCCAGGTTGAACAGCCGATGCAACGGATTCCCCGCCATGGCCCGCGATCTTCTCGATTTTTGGATCTCCCCCAGTAGTACCCGACCGGGGGGAGAGCCTCACGAGGATTCGTCCGAACGATCCACCACCTCGTTCACGAGCGGTCCGTGCCCCACCGCGCCTCCCGGTCTCAAGATTCCCGGAATTCCAACCCCAGCTTGCGGAGTGATCCGATCCAGCCGCCTTCGCCACGGAAGAGAGGCGGGTACGCAAAGCCCCAGGAAGATCGCGAACGTACTCATCGTGACGACGGCTGGGGCCTTGCCGCCCCTCAGCCCGGCCGTGATGCCGGAGACACCGATCCAGACACCCCAAAGGCCCACAAGGATCAGGAGGACGAGCCGGGCCCGAAACGGCCAGCCTCGACGGGTCAGCCGGTTTGGCAGGAACATCGGGACCGCGGCGGCAAGCCCCACGGCGAGGGTCGTCAGCCGTTCCAGGAGCGTCGGGGGCGGCCCTTCCGAAGAGTAATGATCCGGCAGGAACGAGCCTCCCGCGAAGAGGACGAGGAGGAAGCCGCCCGTCGCCGCGATTGCCCAGCGGACGATCCAGTACGCTCCCCATTCGAGGTCGAGCCGGTCTTTCTGCCAGGTTCGGATTGGCCTGTCCTCGGGACGGCTCGGCATGGGAAGACGCTCCTCAGGCCGGCGCCGGCCGCCTCGGCGACTTCTTCTCGATGCACCCCACCCCGCCCGGAAGCAGCTTGAACGGGTTGCAGCGACCCTCGGGGTTAAATACCTGCCGGATCGCGACCATCGCGGCCAGGTCCTCGGGCGAGAACAGCTTCGGCATGAACTCCATCTTCTCGACGCCGATCCCATGCTCGCCGGTCACGCTCCCACCGACGTTGATGCACTCGTCGAGGATCTCGTGACTCGCCTCGAAAACCCGCTTCACCTGCTCGGGATCGCGCTCGTCGAACAGGAGGATCGGGTGGATGTTGCCGTCACCCGCGTGGAAGACGTTCGCGATCCGGAGCCCGTGCCGCTGGCCGACCTCCGTGATGAACCGCAAAATGTGCGGCAGCTTCGTCCGAGGGACGACGCCGTCCTGCGTGCAGTAGGTCGGGCTTAGTCGCCCAATCGCGCCGAAGGCCGACTTGCGACTCTTCCAGATCGCGACGTACTCAGGCTCCTTCCGCGTCCGCCAGGCGATCGACTTCTCCACCCGTCCCCCGTGGGCCTGGACGATCTCGGAGATCGCCTGCGCCTCGCGGTCAAGCCCCGCTTCAAGGCCGTCGACCTCGATGATCAAAACCGCGCCGGCCTCGGTCGGGAAGCCAAACCCAAACGCCTGCTCGACCGCCCGGATCATCAGGTTGTCGAGCATTTCCAGAGCCGCCGGGACGATCCCCGCCGCGATGATCCCGCTGACCGTCTCCGTCGCCGCGTCGACCGAGTCGAAGACGCCCAGGAACGTCCGACCGGCCTCGGGGTCCCGGGTGATGTTCACGATCGCCTTCGTGACAATTCCGAACGTTCCCTCGTTGCCGACGACTAGCCCGGTCAGGTCGTATCCCGGGTCGTCCTCGGTAACGCCGCCGGTCTCGACGAGCGTTCCGTCGGGCATCACCAGCGTGGCGCCCCGGACGTGGTTGACCGTCACCCCGTATTTCAGCGTGTGCGGACCGCCCGAGTTCGTCCCGACGTTCCCGCCGATCGTGCAGGCACCCTGGCTCGAAGGATCGGGTGCGTAGTGAAACCCGGTCCCGGCCAGCGACCGCGTCAGCCAGACGTTCACCACCCCCGCCTCGACGATCGCGTACCGATCTCGGAGATTGACCTCCAGGATCCGCCGCATCCGCGTCAGACAGATCATCACCCCGCCGCCGACCGTGAGCGTCCCACCCGCCAGGCTCGTCCCCGCGCCTCGTGGAACAAACGGAACCTCGTGCCGGTTGCAAAGCTTCACGATCTCCACGACCTGCTCCGTCGAGGTCGGGAAAACGACGACATCCGGGACGCTCTTCTCGACGACATAGCCGTCGCACTCATAGACGAGCGTCTCCTCCCGGCTGTCGAGAACGTTGTCGGCCCCGACAACCGCGGCAAGGTCGGCGATCAGTCGGGGCGTGACCTTCGTGGAGCGAGAGGGAGCGGTGGCTGTGGCGGACATGCGATTTCCTCGATGCGAGCGCGGTGCCCGGGATGAGCCCGATCAGAGAACCTCGATCGGATAGGTTGTCATCCAGATGTCAATCTGCTGGAATCGGGCTTTCAACATTTCCTTGAACCCAACGAAGAAGTCGCGGTGCTCCGGCTCATCTTCGAGATCCACGAAGACACGGACGAGATCGTCCCGATAGGACTCTTCTTCGTGTCGTCAGTGGCCCCGAATGGTCTAAGTCTCGGCGGAGACGGCGCCGAATCGTTGCTCTAGTTCGAGCAGAGTGCTGGCTACCAGGTCGTCGGGTACAGGCTGGCCGTCATTGAACCGGAGCGGGAGCAGGATCTCGAAACGCCGGAGTGATCTGCTCATAGGTCGCGGGGCCCTCGACCTGGAAGGGGATGTTCTCGGTCGCCAGGAAAGCCAGGGCAGCCTCCGGAACCAGCATTTCGCCCGTCGCCCAGCTCTTGAACGCAAAGCGACCGGCAAGGCGTCCGAAGGCCCGTTTCTTGGCGTCCAGGTCGTTGAAGCGAAAGCGGATCATGTCCTGAGTTTATCAGGAGCCCCGCCCATCGACAACGCCCTGCCAGTACCGCCCGATCCGCGACGGATTCGCTCAACTCAGGGCGTCCGCGCCGAGAGCTCGAAATGCTCGCCGATCGGCACCTCGACCGAACTATATCCATGCGACGGGTCGCGGACGTATTCTATGGACCCTCTGCCAGACCAGCGGATCGCCCCGCCCAGCCTGGTCGAACAGTCCGTCCGGCACCCCAGAGACCCTTGGCGAAACCCGTGTCGTCATTCCAGATCATCGAATCGAAAGAACCCGTGCATTCCGCCGTCGGGCGCATCGTATGCAGGCCCGAGAACGCACCGCGATCACGATCCCATAGAGAGGGACTGGACGAACCTCCGAAGTCCGCAATAATGACCACGGCGCGGGAAAGCCGAAAAAAGTCGACACGAACCACGTTGACGAGGTTCGAGGCGGCTGGTATCTTCTTACTTTCCTACGTGACGAGCGAGGGGCGAAAGGGTCGTTCTCGCTGAAGACGAGATCAGTCGCGTTCCGGCAAGCTGAAGGGAAGTCCAGCGGTGGCGGGTATCAGCAACGAACGGATCCGCATCCGGATGGAGGCTTACGACCACACCATCCTGGATCAATCGGCCAAGGACATAGTCGACACCGCCAAGCGCACCGAGGCGATTGTCCACGGTCCGATTCCGCTGCCGACCCGGATCGAACGCTACACGGTCCTCCGTAGCCCGCACATCGACAAGAAGTCGCGGGAGCAGTTCGAGATCCGAACCCACAAGCGGTTGATTGACATCGTCCAGCCGACCAACAAGACCATCGACGCACTGAACAAGCTGAGCCTACCGGCCGGCGTGGATATCAAGATCAAGGCTTCGCCCTCGGGCGCCTGATCGGATCGACGTCGAAGCTCGTCCGTGGCCGACCAAACCAACGATTGATAGACCGAATAACCAGCGATCTCCCCGGACGGCACGGGGCGGCAAGTCCGCCCAATTGTGTTGGTCCGGTTGTGTCGGACGCCTCAAACGGTCGATGATCCCCCGGGATCCGCTCGCCGTGCGATAGCCCCGACACCCGGGAAGCCGTGACACCTGGCGGCATCCCGTGCGGAGATCCAGCAGCAGGAACCAGGTTTGCCG
>DAIDKV010000099.1 GCA_027449865.1 Planctomycetales bacterium | reverse complement strand
GTCGAACAGCCGCTTCATCTTCGCTTCGACTTCCGGTGTGTAGGCGTCCATTCGGCCCTCCCTGATGATCCCGACCTGGCCCGAGGCCGGCTATCATACTCGAACCGAGACCGGGAAGTTATCCTCGGCCTATTCCTTAGTCTCCTCGCGATGCGGCGAGCAGCCCTTCGGTCCCAGACGTCGTCTCGCCGTCGGCCGATGGACGTCTTGATCGCGGTGAAAGGCGGCTGTATCATATTTATACAGTGATGCCAGGGATCGTCCCGTGTTTTGGCGCACCCGCCCGCGATCAGCGTCGATCGGTATGTTCAACGCCCGTCGGTGTTCCCGCCCGACCGGTTCGTGGATTGTCGGACTGATCGATCCACGGCGAGAGAACCCGATCCCGGAAAAGGCGACCGGCTCCCTTGCTCCAAGAGACGACGTCCGCGATGTCTGACTCACACGTCCGCCCAGCAGCCAATCCCATCCTGATCGCGCCACCCGCCAGGAGCGACGCAGAGCCTCACGCCGCCGCGGCTCGCCTGCTCGTCCTGGACGGCTGGCGGGCGACGAGCATTCTCCTGGTCCTCATGTGCCACATGCTTCCCCTCGGACCAAAACGTTTCGTCATCAACGAGGCCGTGGGTGTCGCCGGAATGTCCCTGTTCTTCACCCTTTCCGGATTCCTCATCACCATCAACCTCCTCAAGCATCCGAACGTCTTCACGTTCGTGGTGCGCAGGCTCTGCCGAATCCTTCCCCTGGCTTACACCGCGATCGTCGTCTACCTGCTAATTCAGGGGAAGGACTGGCGATTTTACGTGGTACATTTCCTATTCCTGGAGAACTACCTCCTTGATTACCTGACCCCCACCGCGGCCCATCTGTGGAGCCTCTGTGTCGAGATACACTTTTACACCTTCGTGGCGATCCTGGTGCTGCTGCTTGGCCGCGGTGGGCTATGTTGGCTCCCCTTATTCGCACTGGGCGTGACGGCCCATCGGGTGACACTGGGGGTCAAGGGGAGCATAGTCACTGACGTGCGCGTTGATGAAATTCTCGCCGGGGCCACTCTGGCTCTGATCTGGGCGGGGGAGCTTGGGAAGCTCGCCGCTGGGGGCGCGAAGGTTCTCCGTTTGATCCCACTCTGGATCTGGTTCATCCCGTTCGCGCTCTCATGCCATCCCGTGGGCGGAGCCTGGATGTACCTGCGGCCTTATTGCGGAGCGGCGGTCGTCGGCCACACGCTCCTGTCGGAGCGGCAGGGCTGGTGGTTGCTGAGGAATCGAGGGATGCGATACGTGGCGGAGATCTCGTATGCGCTCTACGTGATCCATCCCCTGACGATGTACGGCTGGCTCGGCTCGGGCGGGACGGTCGAGAAGTATCTCAAACGCCCGATCAGCTTTGCGCTCACCTTTGGCCTGGCCCACCTCTCCACATTCCACATGGAGCGGCACTTCATCGCCTGGGGAAAGCAGATCACCCGGAAGCACGCGGCTCGGCCAGCATCGATCGAGCAGGCCAACGCTCCGACCTGAGACGAATCCAGATCGCCTCTCATCGACCGTGAGGCGCGAACCTGTATCGGACGACGTTGTGGGTCGACCCACCGACGGTCACGACGTCTGGCGCACCGTCGCCGTCCAGATCCCCGCCTCGGAGATCCTGCGCCGCCACGGTCCGATCGAGCACTGTCCGCGTCCAGGTCTTCCGGTCGCGATCGAGGTCGTAGAGTGAGACCCGATGGTCCTTGCCGCGATGGCCGGCAAGGATCTCGGTGTCTCCGTCGCCATCGACATCGGCCACCCAGAGGGCATGGCCGTCGGCCAGGGTATCATCGATCATGGTCCGTGGACCAACCGCAAGACTCCCTGGCTCCTTGCCCATGCAAACCACAACCTGGCTCCCGTGCCAGGGTTCGATGGTGGCGAGGAAACGTCGGCCGTTAGCCAACCGGCCAAGGTGAACCTCGCTCGATCCCCGCTTCGGCGAGGTCCCGGGCGCCCCGGCGGTCAGCGAAATCCCCACGGCGGAGACGCCTCGAAAGAGATCAACGCCGGAATTCGAGGCGGTCAGTATCTCGGACCGGCCGTCACCGTCGGCGTCGATGACCTCAATCGCGTGGATCACGCGACGCCCAGCCACAACCGCGGAACTCCATTTCCCGAGGGTCGGTTGAGTCCCGGTGAAAAAGACCCGAAGGCTCGCCGATCCGTCAAAGTCGGGCGGACGCGACTCGCGGCCGAAGATCGGGGCGACCACCAGGTCGGGGCGATGATCGCCGTCGACATCACCCCAGCGAAGCCGGTGGATGCTGTCGACCTCCGCGATCGGAACGAGCGTCCAGGAGTCGTCCGACCGAGCACCCTGGCGGGCCAGCATCAGCCTGCCAGTCGTCGGGCGGTTCATCTCGAATTCATACGCGATGGCAATCTCGGCCCGGCCGTCACCGTCGAGATCCATCGATCCGCTGGAGATGATCCCGGGCGACTGCTTGCCCGTCGTGACGATCCTCTTCTTCCACGTGGGGTTCTCGTACCAGGCACAGGTGTTTCCGCCCACGGCAATCACATCCGGCCGGCGGTCGCCATTCACATCGGCTATCTCCACCTGATAGGCGACGGGGAAATGATCGTCGATGACCGTCCGCTCCTGGCCCTCAACAACAGGAACGAGCCCCGCGGCCACGAACAGGCCGGCAAACACGCAGACTCTCACGATCGACCTCCGAAGCCACATTCCGACGTCTTTCGAAGACATCACTTTTTCCCCCAGCCGATGGGAACCCCAGCGGTATCCTCGGGCTTGACCATCACCTGCTTGAAAAGATCGTCCTGCTGAAGGTCGCTTTCAGCCGATTTGAGACGTCCCTCAAGCTGAGCGATCTTCTGTTCCAGAAGCAGAACCCGAGCCTCCAGTTCGTCGGGACGCCGAGGACGCGGAACCTCGGGGTAACCAAGTTGACGCTGGAGCGCGGAGAAAAGGTACATCGGATCGCGACCGCGATTGGCACGCGCGATCTTCCCTTCCTTCTCACCAAAGAGCGCGGGAAACTTGGGAACGAAGTCGGGGTTCGTCCGCTGACGCTCTCGAACGAAATACTCGGATCGAACGAAGATCAGATCGGCGAAGTCGACGTCGCCGAGCCGGGTCTGAAGAGTGAGGATATAATCTTTCCAGTCCTCATCGTAATACGGGTCATCGGCCATGACGGCAAGGCCCTTCGTGTATCCCAGTCGGTTGCGCGAGAGGGCCTCGAACTGGTAGACGAAGAGGGCGGCCGGCGGGGGATTTTCCGCCTTGAACTTCGCCTCGCGCTCGAGGATCAGAAGCGCTTGCTCCATCGAGAATCGGCTCGAATCCAGCTCGGCCTGGTCGACCACGTGAGCCTGGAACGGCGTAAAATAGTGGGAGATCCGGGCCATCGCCGGAGCCATCAGCCCGATCCCCTTGATCTCGGCGTAAAGGAACGAGACGGCAAGCGGCAGACGGGTCGTCGAAAGCAGCTCCTCGCCGATCCGGGCAAGGATGTCCTGCGAGGGAAGGCCGTCGATCAACCTCTCGCGGAAGGTGTGGAAGAAATACGCCTGCTCGATGTATTCCTCGCGATCGAGAACGGGCATCGGGATCGGCTCCCTGGGGGTCTATCGAGCGATCAGCGAGGGGACGGGCAACATCGGGTGATCGCGGCGGATTTCCTCAACGGTCATCGGCGAGACCGGCGTGAAGAACCGAGCGGCCAGCCGCCCCGACCCCATCACGCATTCCTTTTCGATCACATAAAACCGGTTGTAATGGTCGATCACCGTGTTGGCCGCGTCGAGGTTGATCGAGCTCAGGAATTCGTCCCAGCGCCGGTTGAACCGCTCGACCGAGGCGATCAGGTCTCGGGCCACCGAAAGCTGCCGTCGCCTTGGGGCAGGGGAGTGTGTCCATCGCGGTGGCTCCGCACCCGAGAGAGGCCAGAGCGGATCAATCGGTGCCTCGAAAATGGTGGCCGCGTCGTCAGGCCCGGAAGCCACACCCGCCCACTGTTTGAGTCGAAGCCGGACCATCTCCAGCCTCTCGGCTCGGGCGTGCCGGCATCGAAGGTCGACACGACGGAGCATTTCCTCCAGCTCCAGTCCCCGGCGCGCGAACGACGGGGCGTCAAAAAGCCCCATCATCTCCTTGATTTCGGTCTCGATGTCGCCGCCGAGGGCTGCCGGCGTATCGTCGATGGACTCGTCCAAGGGAACCTCGACGGTTGCGATGAAGTCGGGAACGCTCAGGTGCCGGGGTCGGGCGGACGATCGGTCGTCCCTCGGATGTTGAGGCTGCGTTTGTAGTGCCAAAGCTGATGCTTCGGCCCGAGCTTTTTCGTCCGGTCGTCCCAGGCACGGACGACACCCGCCATCGCCTCGGCCGGAGCCTTGCCGGCCAGTGCGGCAGCCCGGCCCTTCGCCAGATCAGCCAGGTAGCCCCGAGCATCCGGAATCCGCAAACCCGGAACCGCCCGCTCGGCAAACGTCCGCCCGACCGACTCCGACCAGAGCCGGACATCCACATCGGGCGCCGAGGCTGGGTCAGGAAGTCCCTTGCTCATCTGATCCACTCGGAATGGGAGCATAGGGAAGGCCCTCTCGGCTCGGATGCGGTCCGATTTCTCGGGGCTCGACAGGTACTTCGCCAGGTCGATCGCCGCCGCGAGCGGATCGCCCGTGAGCCCCTTGCGCACACCGACCAGCCATCCTCCGCCCCTCGGGAGATAGCTCGGCCGGTTCGGATGGCCGGGCGTCGCCCAGGCCTTCAGGCCGGGCTCGAACACCCGATCCGATCCCGGCAGCGCCGCGACCCCCACCGGCTTGCCCCCCGACCACGTCGACGCCCGCTCGGCCCGGTCGATCAGCATCGCCACCTTCCCCGATCGGAAAGCCTCTCTCGCGGCGGCGGCGTCGAACCGCTCCATCCCCGGCGGGCCGGCATCCTTCAACGCAACCAGGGCACCCAGCGCCTCGATGAACGGAGGACTTTCAATCCTGGGCGCCATCTGCCCGGAGTCGAACAGGAACGAGAACTGATCGGGATGCTGTCCCAGGCTGGCGGCCCGTGCAAGGTAGGTCGCGTCGCCGAGCCCTTCGGAGTCGTCGGTCAGCACGATCGCGATCCCGCTGTCCATTTTGCCGTCGCCGTCCCAGTCACGCCCCTGGAAGAACCGGGCCATCGCGTCGAGCTGCTCCCAGGTCTTCGGTGAAGCCAGCTCGATCCCTTTCTCCTTCGCCGCCGATCGATTGGCCTCGCGTTCAAAGGCGTCGCGTCGGTAAGCCAGCACCATCGCCGAGGCCCCGTAAGGAAGAGCCACCCGCTCGTTCCCATATCGCGTCACCTGCTCGCGGTAGGCCGTCGTGATTCCCATGAAGGCAAACGGATCGGGCGCTGATTTTTCCTCCTCGGCCGATCCCGGCGGAGCATCCGTCAGCGCTGGATCTCGACGCGAGGACATCACCGACTCGTTGGGAATCGCGGAAAGGCGCCCAGCGTCGATCAGGTCGCCCAGTCGATCGCCGGAGAACAGCAGGACGTCGACCTCTCCCGCTTTATCGAGCGTCAACGCCTGCTCAACGACCTGGATCTTACCGCCGCGCGAGGCGTCCCACTCGCCCCGGTTGGCGACCATGCCCGCCAGCATACCAGCCTCTTCCAGCGCGCCGACCTTCAGCGTAACAGCCTGGAATCTCGGCGGGGAATTCTCCGGGGCCTTTGGTTCTTCCCCGCAACCCGAGATCGCCGATACCACCACCGCAATTAGACCGGGCCAGGTCTTCCACCGCTTCTGCATCGAGGGCTCCGTGGGATCGGGGAGTCCGAGCGATCGTCGCCGATCGGCCGTACGAGAAACCGCCGGACTCCGCTTCGATCATGCTACGCCAACGCCCGCGTCAGGGTCAAACCGACCGCTCATCCTCCCCCCACACCGGCCGACGGCACCAGCCCAGGCGCGACGTGCGCGTAGAACCAGACGATCGCCCCCACAATCATCGCCAGCGCGATGCTGTGCCTCAGGACGGCCCGGAGCAGCGCGCCCTCGTGCCCACCTTCGCCGGTCGCCGCGGCGGCCACGACGATCGATTGCGCATCAATCATCTTCCCCATCACGCCGCCCGTACTGTTTGCCGTTGCCATCAGAATCGGGTCGAGCCCCAGCTTCTGCGCCGTGATCTTTTGAAGGTTGCCAAACAGGACGTTGCTCGAAGTGTCCGACCCCGTCAGCGCCACGCCCAGCCAGCCGAGCAGCGTCCCGAAAATCGGGTAGAGCGTCGGACCGGTCCGCGTGAACGCCAGGCCAAGGACCGCGTCCATCCCGGCGTACTTCGTCACGAACCCCAGCGAGAGCATGCAGAGGATCGCCGCAATCGCCGGGACCATCCGCCGGATCGTCCTCACGAAGAGCCGGACGATCTTGGAAACGGGAACTCCAAGCACGAGCCCCGAAACGATCGCCGAAAGGAAGACCGCCGTCCCCGTCGCCGAAAGCGGAACGAAGTCGAGTTGAGCCTTCTCCAGATCAGCCGCGGTGTAGCTCTCGTGCCCGGTTACGGCCTCGCCTCGCGCCACCTTCAGATGCAGCCAGGGCACCTCGGGCTTCCACGAAAGCTGCTGATCCAGCCACTCCTTCACCGAGGGCGTCCCTAGCGATTTCGACGCCGGAATTCCCCAGACCAGGACGAAAGCTGTCAGCAGCGCGAAGGGCATCCAGGCCCGGGCGATCCGGCCGGGAGTCAAATCCCTCTCGATCGCGGGCGTCAACTCCGGATCGTCGTCGAACCGCCAGACCTCTTTCGGCTTCCAGAACCGGATGACCACGACTCCGGCGGCCAGGCCCGAGACCGACGAGATGATGTCCACCAGCTCGAAGCCGACGAAGTTCGACCAGACGAACTGCACCGTCGCGAATGTCCCGCCGATCACCAGAAGCGGAACGCGAACCTCCCACGTTCTCCGGAAGGACGTCAAGGTCGCCACCAGCCAGAACGGGACGACCAGCGAGAGAATCGGCAAGATTCGTCCGGCGGTGGCGCTCAGGACGTTGACCTCCAAGCTGGTCACGCTGCTCAGCGTCAGGATCGGGATGCCGATGCCGCCCCAGGCCACCGGCGCCGTGTTGGCTATCAGACACAGCAAGGCGGCCTGGAACGGCCGGAAGCCCAGCCCCACCAGAAACGCCGCCGAGATCGCGACCGGAGCGCCGAAACCCGCCGCTCCCTCGATCAACGCACCGAAGCAAAAGGCCACCAGCACCGCCTGAAGCCTTCGATCCGCCGAGAGCCGCGCGATCGACGCCTTCATCACCTCAAATTGCCCGGTCTCCACCGTGATGTCGTAGAGAAACACCGCTGCCACAATCAGCCAGATAATCCGGAGCGTCGCAAAGACAAGCCCCACGAGCACTCCGCCAGCGACCATCTCGGCCGGCATCTCGAAAACCCGCCAGGCCACCAGACAGGCCGTCAGAAGCCCAGCCATCGCCGATTTCCAGGCCCCCACCCGTCCCGAAGCCAGCAGGCCCAGCAAAACCAGCACCGGCAGCCCCGCCACCAGCGTCGAGACCGGCCACGCCCCCATCGGATCGTACCGTTGCACCCAGACCAAGGCCCAGTTCCTCCACACAACGCCTAAAATAACCCGAGCGCACGGGACAAGGCCGGAGCCTCCGCGCACCGGCCGATCCACCCTCCCGACGATACGAGATCCAAGGGCGCGCCGATAGCCCCGGCCCAGGTCGAAGGCCCCGAAATTGCAGGGGGAATGCCGGTCGTGAGAGACCAAAGTGGGGAGCGGTCTTGACCATACCGATGTCGCCGGGTTAATTTTTTGTGGTCGCCACCGGCCGTTGACGGCGCGGAAGGCCTGAGATCTAGCCAGGGAGCCAGTGGGTGCAAATCGAGATTTCTTCCCGACACGGGGGACTGGACGCCGAGCAACAGCGCTACTTGCACGATAAGGCCGAGAAACTGCAAAAATACTTCGCTCGCCTGATGGCGATCGAGGTCGCAGTCGACCACGTCAAGCACGCCTGGGAAATCCAAATCCACGTCTCGGCCGAGCACAAGCACGATTTCGTGGCCCGCGAGAGCGCAACGACGCCCGAGGCAGCCATGGACGCTTGCGTGCACAGCATTGAGAATCAGTTGCGGCGGTATAAAGAGAAGGTCCAGAATCACAAGGGGGACGTGCCGCAAGGAGGCACGAGCACCCCCTGATGTGAGCGGGGCGGGAAGTGCCCTGGCCGGTCGCACGGCGCTGGAAGTCGCGGTGAGTGGGCGGGAGATGACGCGGGCCGATTTCTCGGCGGGGTCCGCGTGCGGGGCCTGTGAGGCCCACGGTTCGGATTCCTGGGCGAGGAGCCCGATCCCGGCCGGTCGGCCCGCCGATGGAGGGTCGGATGAAGCTCTTGGATTTCGTGGTTCGCGAAGCGGTCGTGGTCGACT
The DNA here is from genome assembly GCA_027449865.1 of Planctomycetales bacterium. GTDB lineage: Bacteria > Planctomycetota > Planctomycetia > Isosphaerales > Isosphaeraceae > JAKAUH01. The sequence continues at coordinate 6,071 of DAIDKV010000099.1, read as the reverse complement.
TGCAAGCCGGCGGGAAGGAAGAGGCGATCCGCGAGATGGTGGGAAGCCTCCACCGGGCCGGCCGCCTGGCCGATCACGACACGGAGAGCGTGATCCGGGCGATTCTCAGCCGGGAAGAGCTGGGCTCGACGGGTATCGGACAGGGTGTGGCCGTCCCGCACACGCGGCACCCGACCCTCCAGAAGCTGATCGGCACCGTGGCGCTCTCGCGGCGCGGTGTCGACTTCGCAGCGCTGGACGGCGAGCCCGTCGATATCTTCTTCCTGCTCGTCTCTCCCCAGAACCAGCCGGGAGACCACCTCCGGGCGCTGGAAAATATCTCGCGTCACCTGAAGGAAGAGCGGTTCGTCCACTTCCTCCGCCAGGCCCGGACGCAAGAAAATATCATCGAGGTGCTGGAAGAGGCCGACCAGGGGTCGGCCTGAGCCGATTGGTCCGCGTGAAAGTGGGATGCCGATGAGACGCGCCGGGCGATCGGCCCGGGCGTCGTGGAGAGGGGTGGCCTGGCCGGTCGGTGGAGGCTTCGATCACCAGCCCGAATGACACATCCCGGCGCGGAGCCCTCGGGGGCCCGGCCGAACCCGCCCGTGCCCGACCCAAGCCGATCGAGTTGCCGATGAGCCACGAGAGTCCGGTTGCCCATCGCCAAGTCGAGATCACCAACGGCCTTGGGCTGCACGTTCGGCCCGCGATGAAATTCGTTGAGCTGGCCTCGCGGTTTCAGTCCGAGGTTCGCGTTCGCCATAATAGCAATGTGTTCAATGGGAAGAGTTTGCTGGAGCTGACCATGATGGCCGCCGAGTGCGGCACCCGCCTCGAGCTGGAGGCCCGTGGCCCTGATGCCGGCCAGGCCATCGAGGCCCTGGCCGAGCTGGTCGCCGCACGGTTCCACGAGGAAGAAGAGGGCGAGTCGGTCGCCGATTCCCCCAGCACGGGGCCGGCCCGATGAAGTCCCGGGGCCGGCAGGCGTCCGGATCACGAGGCCGAGGGTCTGAGGCGGCCCCGCTTCCGCGGGGGGCTCGACCCCATCGGCTCACGCCTCCCGGCCCAGCCCCATCCGAACGTCCCGTCCCCTGGAATTCTGGCATGCGGCCATCGTCGGCAGGCAATCCCATCTCGCGTCCCGCACGAAGGCCAATGCAGGTCCTTCGCGGGATCGCCATCAGCCCCGGCATCGCGCAGGGCCCCGTCGTCGTCCTCGACCGCCGCGGCCTGGCCTTGCCGACCGGCGCGCTTGCCGAGGAAGATGTCTCCGAGGAACTGATCCGCCTGGGCGCCGGGCTCGATGCCGCACGCGCGGCAGCCGAGGCCGACGCCGTGGAGGTCAGCCGTCGACTCGGCCCGCAATATGCCGAAATCCTCTCGGCTCATGCCCGGATGATCGCCGATCCCACCCTCAACCGAGAGGCCCGCGAGCGAGTCGAGCGTGACCGAATCCCCGCCGAGCACGCCGTGCTGGAGGTTCTCGAAGGCTACGCCGCCCGACTGGAGCGGTTGCAAGGGTCGCGACTCTCCGCGCGGGCGGCCGATGTCCGCGACATCGAGGATCGCATCCTCGGCCACCTGGCTGGCGACCAGCCGGAACCGTTTCAGGAGCGGCTGGCCGGTCCCTCGATCGTCCTGGCACACGACCTGAGCCCCAGCGAGGCCGCCGGCCTGGATCCCCGGCTGGTCCCCGGCTTCGCCACCGAGGCCGGCGGGCGGGCCAGCCACACCGCCATCGTCGCCGCGGCTCTTGAGGTCCCGGCCGTCGCCGGGCTCGGTCCCATCCTCGACTCGGCCCGACATTGCCTCTGGGCCATCGTCGACGGCGAACAGGGCCTGGTCATCCTCGACCCCGACGATCAAACCCAGGAGCAATATCGCCAGACCGCCGCCGATCGGGCCGCACGCTTCCAGATCCTCGCCCGCCAGGCCGAAGGCCCCGATGAAACCCTCGACGGATGCCGTGTCGATCTCTGGGGCAACATCGAGTTCGGCGGCGAGGCCCCGGCCTGCCTCGAACGAGGCGCCGCGGGAATCGGGCTCTTTCGCACCGAATTCCTCTTCCTCAACGCCAGCGAACCGCCGGGCGAGGAGGAACAGTTCGCCGCCTATTCCGCGGTCGTTCGGGCGATGGCCGGCCGACCGGTCACCATTCGAACGCTCGACCTGGGCGCCGACAAGATCGTCGGCTACCGGCGGGGCGTCGGACCCGGCCCCGAGGCCAACCCCGCGCTGGGACTCCGAAGCCTCCGGCTTTCGCTCCGCGACCCGGAGATTTTCCGACCGCAAATCCGGGCGCTGCTCCGCGCCTCGGCGCTCGGGGATGTTCGCATCCTCTTCCCACTGGTCTCGACGCTGCCCGAGCTTCGGGCCGCTCGTCGGATCCTCGAGGAAACCGCGGCCGAGCTCCGGGCGGAGGGGCACTCGATCCCCAGGAGCCTTCCGGTCGGCGTGATGGTGGAGGTTCCCGCCGCCGCGTTGATGGCCGATCACCTGGCCAAGGAGGTGGATTTCTTCTCGATCGGTACGAATGACCTGATCCAGTATACACTCGCCGTGGACCGGACCAACGAGACGGTCGCCGACCTGTACTCGGCCGCCGATCCCTCGGTCCTCCGGCTCATCGCCATGGTCGTGGCCGCGGCCCGCGATCGCGGCATCCCAGCCAACGTCTGCGGGGCGATGGGGGGTGATCCGCTCTTCGCGATGGTCTTGCTCGGGCTGGGCATCCGCCAGCTCAGCATGCCCCCGCACCAGCTTCCGGAGATCAAGCGCGTGATCCGTAACTCCCGGCTGGCCGATGCCGAATCCCTGGCCGCCGAGGCCCTTGGCCTCCGAACAGCGCGCGAGGTGGCGGAACGACTGGAATCGATGCTTGGCCGGGTCGTCCCTGAAGCCACCGCCCGGCCCGTTCCTGCCGGAACTCCGGCTCCATCGAACCGTGCACCGAACCCGGATTGACGTGAGACCGAACCGATACCCGATTGCAGTTTCTCGATCGAAGATTCAAGATAAAAGATATCCGTTTGAAAGACCCTGATCCTGGCCGGGAACGCGAGTGCCCGCTGTGCGAGTCGCTTCCCCGACAGGCTGGGCAGGCGGGCGGGCCGTCCCCGACCCGCTCCCCACGAACCTGGCAGATTCCACAAGGGATGGCGCGGCGGCCGATCGCCCTGGGCGAGGCCAGCCCCATCCCTTAGACGCCCACGACCCGGAGCGGCCGGTCAGGCCGCCGGAGATGACGACGAACACCAAGGTTCGACTGCGGTTCGCCAAGAGAGGCGACCTGAGACTGGTCAGCCATCATGACCTGATGCGCTGCCTGGAGCGAATTCTCCGCAGGGCACGGGTCCCCATGGCCACGACGCAGGGATTCAACCCGCGCCCCCGGGTAACGTTCGCGCTGGCGCTGGGCCTGGGGATCGAGGCCCTGCGCGAGGTGGTGGACCTGGAGCTGGCCGGGCCGATGGAGCCGGCCGAGTTGCTGGGACGGCTGGCATCGTGCGCTCCACCCGGCTTCGAATGGGTCGACGCCCGGGCGCTCCCGCCCGGCGCCGGTGCCCCTCGGCCGAGGTCGGTCGCCTACGAGCTGCCGGTACCCGGCCCGGCCCGCGAGGCGGCCCAGGCGGCGCTCCCGGCCTTCCTGTCGTCCGCGAGCTGGCCGATCGTCCGACGGAGGGCCGACCGCCTCCGGGAGATCGACCTCCGCCCGCACGTCCTCGACGCCGAACTGGGCGGGGACGGCGTGTTGCGCTTCCGCCTGGCGGTCGGACCCGACGGCTCGGCTCGTCCCGAGGAACTCGTCGAGGCACTGGCCCTGGGCCCATTGCTGAGTGAAGGAATGTACCTGACCCGCGTCGACGTGGAGCTCGACGCCTGAGGCCGCGGAGACGGCCCGGTCCGGCCCGAGCCGACCACCGCGACGGACGACGTCGCGTGCCTCCTGCCGCCGCCCCGACCCGAATCGAATGCGACCCGAAACAAACCCGACCACGCCGACGATCATCTCTCGGCGTTACGCCCGGAAAGAGACCGCATGAAGAAAGAAATGCTGATCAACGTGCTCCAGCCGGAGGAATGCCGGATCGCCATCGTCGAGGACGGCGTCCTGGAGGAGCTATACGTCGAACGGACCAGTAACGAGAGCTACACCGGCAACATCTACAAGGGGAAGATCGTTAATATCGAGCCGGCCATCCAGGCCGCGTTCGTCGACTTCTCGGTCGGCCGCAACGGATTCCTTCACGTCTCCGACGTCGAACCGCAATACTACCATCAGCCCGGCGGCCCAGGCCCGGCCGACGAGGAGCCCGAACCCCGGCCCCGCGACCGTGACCGCGATCGAGACCGCGGTGGCCGGCGCCGTGAGCCGCGCCGCGATCGACCCCGAAGCGAGCCACGAGCGGCATCCCCCGAACCGGTCGATGATTTCGACGCGCTCTTCGGTCCTCCGCCGCCCCGCGAGCGCGAGCGCGAGCGGGACCGAGACCGCGGCGAGGACCGACCTCGAGGACGAGAGCGGCCGGACCTCTCGGTCCGCGGGCATCGCGACCGGTCGGAGCCGCCAGCCCGACGGTTCGGCGAGGGCCTGACCGATTCGGGAGAGGAATCCGAGTCGGTCCGCCGCGAAATTCTCCCATCGCCCGAGCGGTATCCCGCCTGGGAGGAGCCTACGCCCGAGCCTCCCTCGCCACCCGTAATGCCCGAGCGAGCCGCCTCGGCCCGCGACTGGGACCGCGAGATCGGCTGGGAACGCGAGCCCGAATACAACGCTCCGCGCGAGCGACGGCCTGAACGCGAGCCGCGTCCCGTCGAGCCCGAACCGCCCGCCGCCCGCTTCGCCGAGCCCGAGGACATCTTCGACCCCGACCTGCCACCAAGCCGGACCGACCGCACGCGCAGCCGCCCCCGAGCCACCGGTGATCGGGAGGAAATCGACCGCCCGAGGACGCGCGAGATCGCCGGTTACAGCCCGGTTCGCGACGAACCGGCCGCCATCGAGCCCGAGCCGGAGCCCGAATCGTTCGGCCCACGCGAGCCAAGACGCGGACGGGGCCGAGGCCGGAGCGCCTCGGGACGATCGCGGCCGGTACCCCCCGATCGCGAGGAATTACCCCCCGCCGACTTCGAGCCCGAACCGGTGCGCGACCTCGCTCCCGACGAACCCCTGATCGAACCACCCACGTTCGACGAACCCACGCGAAGGCGCGGCGGCCGGGCTGCCATTCGCTCGCGCGGCGGCGACTTCGAAGCTCGACCCCGCGAGCGCGAACGCGAGATCCCACCCCCCGTCGGGTCCGAGCCCGAGCGACTTCCCGAACTCGACTGGCGACGTCCGCCCGAACCCCCCGACGCACCCCGCGAACGCCCTCGCGAACGTGAACGCGGCGAACGTGAACGCGAGCGGACCGAACGAGGCACCGAGCGGATCGAACGAGGCACCGAGCGAGACCGTCCCAAGCCACACGACCGCGCGGGCGAGCCCGGCTACGTCCCCCGCCGCGAACGAATGAAGTCGAGCGATTCCGGTTTTGCCGCCGACCTCTTCCCCGGCGAGACCGAGTGGGGCGGACGCGAGACCGCCTCTCCCTTCGCCGACGAGATCGAAGCCCACTCCGCCGACCTGATCGAGGAAGATGAACTCGGCCGCGCCGAGGACGAAGCCGCCGGCGGCCCTCGCTCCGAAGGCCGACGCCGTCGCCGACGCCGAGGCCGCCGGCGCGACCGCGAGGGCACCCGCGAGACCGAAAGCCGAGAGACCGTCGAGCCCGGAATCAACGAGCCCGACATCGACGAACTCCTCGACGAGGAACTCCCCTACGTCCCTCGCCGAGAGCCGGCCGGCGCCCGGGCCGACTTCGACGAACTGGAAATCGACGATTTCCAGTCGGTCGAGCACTCCGACTTCGACGACGACTTTGAGAACGAGACCCCGCGCGCCGTCGTCGAGGAGGAAATCGACCCCGAGCTCGAGCAGGAAATTCGCAAGGAAATCGAGGAGATCCAGGAACTCGAGCGCGAGATGGGACTCCGAGGCCCCACCTCCGCCCGCGGCCAGGACCTCGAAGACGGCGGCCGGGGCGCCC
>DAIDKV010000098.1 GCA_027449865.1 Planctomycetales bacterium | reverse complement strand
TCCACAGGGTCCCGTTCGATCTGCGCAGAAAGAGAAACAGGCATCCCCGCGAGAAGAGCCAAAAACTGGTCTTGTGCTTTCTAGAACAGGAGCCGGCTCCAGCTGGCGACACGGACGAAGCCAAAGGTCTCGCGAAGATCGCCGGCTGGAGCCGGCTCCTACATCGGTCATCGTCCCGGACGTAGCCAAAGGTCGCACGAAGATCGCCGGCTGGAGCCGGCTCCTACATGGGTCATCGTAACGGCCAAAGCCAAAGATCTCGCGAAAATCGCCGGTCAGAACCGGCTCCGACCAGCGAACCGATCGGATAACATCAGCGGGCACCTGAATGAGATTCCGACGGTATCGAGCCGGAATCCGGAGGAACCCCCGAAAGCACGACCGACACGAAAAGGAAAACCGCGGAGAGAGATCCGAGCGGACGACCGCCCAACAGCCAGGGTCGGAAAAGCCTTCCTCGTTCCATGCGTCTTTCTCCAGACTTCTCTTCTTTTCCGTGTACTCCGAGTCTTTCGTGGATCCTCCTCTCTCCATCCCCAACTTGCCCAGGAGAACACCATGGCCCACGCCTCGTTCTTTCGCGATGCTCGCACCCCAAGGTTCGTACCGATCCTCTGCGCGTTCGTCGTCTTCTCTCTCGCGATCGAGGCCCGAGCGGACGAAAAGGGCTGGATCGCGCTTTTCAACGGAAAAAATCTCGACGGCTGGACACCCAAGATCCGGGGCCACGCGGCCGGCGAAAATTATGGTGAGACGTTCCGAGTCGAGGACGGCAAGCTGAAGGTCTCGTATGACCAGTACACGAAGTTCGACGAGAAGTTCGGCCACCTCTTTTACAAGACCCCCTATTCGCACTACCGGCTTCGGATCGAGTATCGGTTCGTCGGCGAGCAGTGTCCTGGCGGACCCGGTTGGGCGATCCGCAATAGCGGGGTGATGATCCACGGGCAGACTCCGGAAACCATGCGCAAGGACCAGGATTTCCCGGTTTCGATCGAGGTCCAGTTCCTGGGCGGGAACGGGCGGGATAAGCGGTCGACCGCCAACGTCTGCACGCCGGGGACCAACATCGTGATGGGCGGGAAGCTGATCACGCGCCACTGCACCGAATCGACGGCCGAAACCTACCACGGCGACCGATGGGTCACCGTTGAGGTCGAGGTTCACGGCCACGGCGTGATCAAGCACATCGTCGACGGCCGGACGGTCCTGGAATACGAGCAGCCGCAGCTCGACCCAAGAGACGCCGACGCGAAGGCGATGATCGCGAAGCGAAACGGCGAGAAGTCGCTGGATGGCGGCACCATCTCGCTCCAGTCGGAGAGCCACCCGATCGAGTTCCGGCAGGTCGAATTGCTCCCCATCGCCGATTGATCGCCGATCTGGCGAAAAACGCCGCACACAGCCGATCGCCACTCTCCCTGGGCCAGGCCCACCGGCAAAAAAGTCGGGTGGGCGCGGCCCAACGAGGGTCACCGATCGGCCGTCGCCGCCACCGGCTTCGAATCGGGCTCGGGATCCGGCTCCGGTTCCGATCGGCCAACGGCCGGCAGCGTGTACGTCTGTGCCGACGCGGCGGCAAGGATCGCCAGCAGAATCGTGAGAACGGCGTACATCCCGTGACGATCCGCCAGCCAACCGAGGACCGGCGTACACATCCCGCCGATGCTCACCGCCAGGCCGAGCGTCATTCCCGACGCCAGCCCGACGCGATTCGGCAAGTACTCCTGACCCAGCACGACCAGAACGCTTGTCGGAATGAACATAAACAAAGCCGTTGGAATCAGTAGCGCCAGCGCCGCCGTGGGATCGGGAGTCGCCAGAAAGACCGCGAAGAGCACCGAGGCGCCGGTGAAGCCGATTCGGAGCGTCTCGCGCCGGCCGAAGCGGTCGGCCATCCAGCCGCCGAGCAGCGTTCCGACGATACTCGTCCCGAGGAAGGCCACCGAGGCCCGGCTCGCCTCGGAGGCGCTCTGCCCCCATCGGCCCATGAAGTAGAGCGCGAGGAACGTGTTGATCCCGTAGAAGACGATCGACCGGAGCACCATCGCGACGCACAGAAAGGCGAAGCCTCGCCAGTCATCCCGCCCGTGAGGCTCGATTCGGGTGGAAGGCCGATGAGAGGCGTCGGAGCGATGGGCCTCGGAGCTTCGACCGAGGATCAGGCCGATCGTCGCGGAGAGCCCCAACCGGCCCAAGAAGAGCCCGGCGATGATCGCGGTCGGATAGATCAAAACCAGGAGGCCCGAAAAACCCCGGAAATGCAGCAGGGCCAGCGTGACCGCCGGCGCCATCGCGAATCCGATCCCACCGCCGAGCGAGAAGATGCTCATCCCGGTCGATCGCCGGGAGCCGCTCGCGAGATTCGCCTTGCGCGCGGCCTCGGGATGGAAGGCCGCCACGCCCAGCCCGCTCAGCCCGAAGGCGAGCAAGACCACCGGATAGCTCGACGCCTGCGCGCCAAGCGCCAGGGCCAGGCCGCTCATCAAGAGACTCGTGGGGAGCATCCAGCCCATCGCCAGCTTGTCGGCAAGCTGACCGAAGACCGGTTGCACGACCGACGACGTCGCGCTGATCGCGAAGACAAGCCCGGCCGCCTCCGCCTTCGAGAATCCCCGCTCCTCGACCAGGAACGGCGCCAGCGCTGGGACGATCCCCTGACAGAGGTCGATCAGAAGGTGTCCCACCGACAGCAGGGCCAGAGCCCGCCGATTCATCCCCCGCCTCCCAGGCCCGAGAAAGCCCCCGCGCGCCGCCGCCGTCTATGGCGGCGGCATCCGATTCGCCATGATGAAGGATCGGCCGATTTCGGTCAAAGTCAATGCCGACGTGACGAACCGGAGGATCCGCCCCGTTGAAGACCAAATCCGAGATCGTGAAGGACTGGCTCCCGCGCTACACGGGCCGGGCGCTGGCCGACTTCGGTCAGTACATCCTGCTGAGCAATTTCCATAACTACGTCGACCTGTTCGCCGAGCAGTTTGGCGTCGAGGTTCTGGGCCGGTCGCACCCGATGCAGTCGGCGACCGCGGAGAATCTGACGATCCTCAACTTCGGGATGGGCAGCGCGATGGCGGCGACGGTGATGGACCTGCTCTCGGCCGTCGAGCCCAAGGCGGTGTTGTTTCTCGGCAAGTGCGGCGGGTTGAAGAAGACGAAGGTTGGCGACTACATCCTCCCCATCGCCGCGATCCGTGGCGAGGGGACGAGCAACGATTACATGCCGCCCGAGATCCCCGCCTTGCCCTCGTTTCGGCTCCAGAAGGCCGCCTCAACCGCGATCGTCCGCCACGGGATGGACTACTGGACCGGGACCGTCTACACCACGAATCGCCGCGTCTGGGAGCACGACGACAGCTTCCGCGACTATCTCAAGAAAATCCGAGCCCTCGGCATCGACATGGAGACCGCCACCATCTTCATCGTCGGGTTCGTGAACCACATCCCCAAGGGCGCGCTCCTGCTCGTCTCGGATAGCCCCATGACTCCCGAAGGCGTCAAGACCAGCCGGAGCGATCGATCCGTCACCGAACACTATGTTCGCAAGCACCTTCAAGTGGGCATCGACTCGCTCGTCGAGCTGCGCGACAGCGGGGAGTCGGTTGTCCATATGCGGTTTGAGTAGGAGGGTCGAGAGGAATGGACCGCCCCGCGGAGGCTTCAGGACGTACGGCAAAGCGGTTCCTTTTCGATGTCGTCACTCCGCTGGGGGATCGCGTGGTCCTGACGCGCGACCGCTGGCGTGAGATCGTCAACTGTCTCCGCGCCAGCAGGACCGGGGCGTTCAGGTTCCGGTCGAGGTCCACATGATCGGGGCATGAGCCCCCGGAAAGGCCAGTGACCATGATCGTTGGGACGAATCCGCGACCCCGCCACCCCGGGTTGAGAATCATCGGCGCGTTGAAGCTCCTCAGCGGAGCCTCGGCGCTCCTGGTCGGGATGGGCGTCTTTCGCTTCCTCGCCCACGACCCGGGCCCGCACGCCGAACGCATCCTCATCCATTTCGGACTCGATCCGAATAATCATTTTATCCACTCCGCGATCTCATCGATCACCGGCATCGACCACGCAAAGCTCCGGGCGCTTGAGGTCGGCACGTTCTTCTACGCGACCCTTCACACGATCGAGGGGACCGGCCTGATCCTCGGCTATCACTGGGCCGAGTACCTGGTCGTGGTCGCGACCGGCTCGCTCGTCCCGTTCGAGCTGTACGAGCTCGCCCGGAAGCTCACCCTGATCCGAGGCGGGATCCTCATCCTGAACGTCGCGATCGTGATCTATTTGATCGCCGTCCTGCGGAGAGACCACCGCGCCCGGGTCGCGGCGGAACATCCTGGACGCGAGGGGGCCGACGTCGCTCCAATGGGAAATCCCTGAGGATCGAGGATCGCCCGCCACGTCCGACCACCCGGAAGAGGAGCGCCCCGCCGTGACCCACGATGATCCCGCCCACGATCCCGCCGTCGTCCTCGACCTGATCGAGGGATTCCGCCGCTCGAAGGTGATGTTCGCCGCCGTCTCGCTCGGGATCTTCGATGCCCTGGAGGGACAACCCAGGACATCCGCCTACCTCGCCGCCGAACTGAACCTCCACCCCGGGGCGCTCGCCCGGCTGCTCGACGCGGCCGTCGGGCTGAAGCTGCTCGATCGCCAGGGCGAAGACTACGTCAACACGCCCGTGGCCTCGGCCTTCCTTTGCAAGCAAAGCCCCATACCCATGACGGGCTACATCAACTATTCGAATATGGCGCTGTGGAAGCTCTGGGGAAACCTCGAAGGGGCCATCCGCGAGGGCTCGCATCGCTGGAAGGAGACGTTCGGCTGGGACGCTCCGATCTTCTCGAACTTCTTCCACAGCGATGAGGAGAAGCGCGAGTTCCTGATGGGCATGCACGGCTTCGGGCTGATCAGCTCGCCGAGGATCGTCGCGTCGTTCGACCTGGGCCGGTTCCGTCGGCTGGTGGATCTCGGCGGAGCGACCGGCCACCTCGCGATCGCTGCCTGCCGCCACTATCCGAACCTGCGCGCCGCCGTGTTCGACCTTCCGGCGGCCGTTCCACTCGCGAGGGAGATCGTGGGCGCTTCGCCGGTCGCCGATCGAATCGAGGTCATCGCGGGCGACTTCTTCGCCGATGAACTTCCCGAAGCCGACCTTTACGCCCTCGGCCGGATCCTCCACGACTGGTCAGAGGAAAAGTGCGTCGCGCTGCTGACACGAATCATCGACCGATTGCCAGCCGGCGGCGGCCTCCTGGTCGCCGAGAAGCTCGTTGACGAGGACCGCCGTGGTCCGACCTGGGCCCACATGCAAGATGTGAACATGCTGCTCTGCACCGAGGGCCGCGAGCGGACTCTCAGCGAGTATGAGGAGATGCTCAGGCGTGTCGGCTTCGCCGAGGTCCGAGGCGCTCACACCGGCGCTCCGACCGACGCCGTCCTCGCGATCAAGGAATGATCGGCCTCGGGACAGGATCGGAAGGCCGGCTCCGAGGCGAGGTGAGGCGAGGCGAAGGAAGGCGCGGGTGCCGGTCCCCAATTCGTGAGCGATTCCCCGCGCGAGCCGCAGGCGTTCGGCGGGGAAATGCTCCGGTTGAGCGGGAGCGAGTGGCTCGAATCGTCCGCGCCTGTCGCTTATGATGTGGGGCGACTCACCATTTCCGAAAGAAAGGTCGATCGCGACACCATCAAAGCAAAGGAGTACGCACCCATGAGCGTTTCGAGGACGCTTCTGGCCTGGGCGATGATCTCCGTGGGCGCCCTTGCGGCCGATGGGCCGCCGGTGATCCCGCTCTGGCCCAACGGAGCGCCGGGGTCGGAGGGGAAGACCGAGACCGAGGTCATCCAGGAGAACGGGAAGAACGGGGTCCACGACCGCCGCGTCTCTCGGATCCACAACCCGACGATGACCGTCTACCTGCCGCCCCGCGAGAAGGCCAATGGAACCGCGGTGGTGGTCTGCCCGGGCGGCGGGCATCGCGTTCTGGCGATCGACCACGAGGGATATCAGGTCGCCGAGCGGCTCAACAAGATGGGGATCGCGGCGTTCGTTCTGAAGTATCGCCTGGCACGAACCGAAGGCGCCGGCTACAAGGTTGAGGTCCATGCCCTGGCCGACGCCCGCCGCGCCATCCGGCTGGTGCGCAGCCGGGCCGAGGAGTGGGGGATCGATCCGCATCGCGTCGGAATCATGGGGTTCTCGGCCGGCGGCGAACTGGCCGGAATCGCCAGCACAACCCCCGATCCCGAGAGCCCCGGCGCCTCGGATCCGATCGATCGCGTACCCGCCCATCCCGATTTCCAGGTGCTGATCTATCCCGGCGGCAAGCCCGGCGCGCTGAACATCACGAAGGAAACGCCGCCGACCTTTCTGGTCGTCGCGGCCAACGACCGGCTGCTCGACCGCACGATGGCGATCTTCACGGCCCTCCAGTCGGCGGGCGTTCCGGCCGAGCTGCACGTTTACGCGCGGGGCGGCCACGGCTTCGGCATGCACAAGGTCCATTCTCCCGTCGAGCGCTGGACCGACCGCCTCGAGGAGTGGCTGGAGGATCGAGGACTTCTGAAGAAGTAAAAACGAGTTCTTACGCGAAGGGTTTCACGCGGAGAACCCGGGAGCCATTCTCTCCTGGTTTTTTCTCCGCGTGAGACCGTGAGTAACCCATCTGGAGGCCCTCATGCCCGACCCACACGAGTTGAAGATCAACGGCAAGGCGGTCCGGGTCGAGGTCGATCGCGATCGGATGCTGCTGGGTGTCCTGCGCGAGGATCTTGGGCTGACCGGCACGAAATACGGCTGTGGCGAGGGCCGATGCGGCGCCTGCACGGTGCTGATCGACGGCCAACCGGCGCGGTCGTGCCGGACGAAGATCGGCGCGGTCGGCTCGCGCGAGGTCACCACCATTGAGGGGCTCTCCACCGGCGGCGTCCTGCACCCGCTTCAGCGGGCTTTCCTTGAGGCCGACGCTCTCCAGTGCGGCTATTGCACCAGCGGAATGATCGTCGCCGCATCGGCACTTCTTCGGCGGAATCCCGACCCCAGCCGCGAGGAGATCGTTGAGTTCCTGGATGGGAACATCTGTCGATGCGGAACTTACCAGCGGATCATTCGAGCCATTCGCGTGGCCGCGGAGTTACGGAAGGAGGCCGCCCGATGAGCACGCCCATCGACGCCGAACTGGAGATCGAGCGCTACGAGCTGCGTGAGGCGCCGCTCTATCATTTCGAGCCCGATCGCCGCGACTTCCTCCGGACGCTCGGGGCCGGGCTCCTTGTTGTCGCGCTGGTGGATCGCGAAGCGTCCGAGGCCGACGCCCAGCCACGAGGCGGCCGACGCGGGGGGTTTGGCGGCGAGTCGGTTCCCCAGGATGTCGGCGCCTGGATTCACATTGGCGACGACGGCCGGATCGAGGTTTCGACCGGCAAGGCCGAGGTTGGGCAAAACATCCGAACCTCACTCGCGCAGGCCGTCGCCGAGGAGCTACGCGTCCCGGTCGGCTCGATCCGGATGGTCATGGCCGATACCGCCCGAACGCCCTACGATCGCGGGACCTTCGGCAGTCGAACCACCCCGACGATGTCGCCACAGCTCCGCCGCGCCGCCGCCGCGGCGCGTGAGGCGCTCGTTGACCTCGCCGCCGAGCGGTGGAAGGTCGATCGCGCCGAGCTCACCGTCGCCGAGGGATCCGTCGTCCGAAAGGGGACGAACCAGTCGATCCGCTTCCGCGAGCTGACCGAGGGTCGAAGCCTCACGCGAACCGTTTCCGAGAGTGCCTCGATCACCCCCGCCGATCAGTGGAAGGTCTCGGGCCACCCGACGCCGAAGGTCGACGGCCACGCTTTTGTGACGGGCGCTCATATTTACGCTTCGGACGTTCGTCGTCCGGGGATGTGGTACGCGAAGGTTCTTCGATCGCCGACCTACCACGCGACCCTGACCTCGGTTGACCTCTCCGCGGCGAAGGCGATGACGGACGTGGTCGCGGTGCGTGACGGCGATTTTGTGGCCGTGGCGGCGCGGAGTGAGCGTCAGGCGGAACAGGCGATCGCGGCGATCCGGGCCGAGTGGAAGCCTGGCCCCTCGATTTCGGAGAAAACTCTCTTCGACGACCTGAAGCGGCCGGGCGGTCAGCAGCCGCCGGAGCGTGCCGGCCGGGGCGGGAATCGGGGCAACCAGGTTGGACTTGGCGAGGCGTCGGGCTCGATCGCCGAGGGGATGCGTGCGGCCGATTTCCGGTTTGAGCAAACCTACACGATCGCCTACATCGCCCACGCACCGCTGGAGCCGCGCGCGGCTGTCGCGGAGTGGACCGAGGGCAAGCTCACCGTCTGGACCGGGACGCAGCGGCCGTTTGGCGTCCGCGAGGAGTTGATGCGGGCGTTTCGCCTTCCCGAGGACCGCGTTCGGGTGATTGTTCCGGATACCGGCTCGGGGTACGGCGGCAAGCATTCGGGCGAGGCGGCCGTCGAGGCCGCCCGGATCGCGCGCGAGGTGGGGCGAGCGGTCAAGCTCGTCTGGACGCGTGAGGAGGAATTCACCCGAGCGTATTTCCGGCCGGCGGGCGTTATTGAAGTCCGGGCCGGCGTCCGCAAGGACGGGACCATCACCGCCTGGGAGTTCCACAACCACAACTCGGGCCCCTCGGGACTGGAATGCCCGTATCGGACCGCGGAGAAACGCGTGGCCTTCCACGCCTCGAATTCGCCGCTGCGCCAGGGGTCGTACCGGGCGCTGGCCTCCACGGCGAACCACTTCGCGCGCGAGTCTCAGATCGACGAACTGGCCCGGGCGATCGGAATGGATCCCCTCACCTTTCGGCTCAAGAACCTGACGGACGACCGGATGCGCGCCGTGCTCGAGGCCGCGGCGAAGACGTTTGGATGGGGCCGCAAGGCGGGCTCCGATCGAGGCGTCGGGATCGCCGTTGGCAGCGAGAAGGGCGGATACATCGCCACCTGCGCCGAGGTCGCGATCGACCGGTCGACCGGCCGGGTGCAGGTTGTCCGGGCAGTGAGCGCCTTCGATTGCGGAGCCGTCGTCAACCCCACTCACCTGGAAAACCAGGTCGAGGGGGCTCTCATCCAGGGCCTCGGCGGAGCGCTCTCCGAGGCGATCGCCTTCGACGACGGGAAGATCCAGAACCCCAAGTTCTCGAAGTATCGCGTGCCAAGGTTCCGCGATACCCCCGAGATCGAGGTCGTGCTGATCGACCGGAAAGATCAGCCCTCGGCCGGCGCCGGCGAGACGCCGATCGTCGCGATCGCGCCGGCTGTCGGCTCGGCGATCTTTGATGCCACCGGCGTCCGACCACGCTCCATGCCGATGCGGCCGAAGGTCTGATCTCATCCCGGATCTTTGAACCACAGAGACACAAAGATATGACTCGGGAATAAAATCCGGTCTTCGCTGTGTCTCGGTCGTGTATCCGGATTCGGATATCTGAACCACAGAGACACAGAGATAAGACTCAGGAATAAAATCCGGTCTTCGCCGTGTCTCGGTCGTGTATCCGGATTCGGATTTTTGAACCATCGAGACACAGAGACACAGAGAAAAGACTCAGGAATAAATTCGGTCTTCTCTGTGTCTCTGTGTCTCTGTGGTGAATCCGACAAATCACCTTTGACTGTCGCGATTTGGAACCCCGGAGACACAGAGACACAAAGGGGGAAAAATCTGGTCTTCTCTGTGGTGAATCAGACGATTTGCAGTTCGCGGATGGCGTCGAGGATCGGGTCGTGGAGCCGGCCGTTGGTGACGATCACGCCGCGGTTGGCGGTCAGCTCGCGGCCGTGGCGAAACTCCAGCGGCTGGCCGTGGATGTCCGTGACGGTTCCTCCCGCCTCGGCGATCAGGAAGGCGCCGGCGGCGTGGTCCCAGATCTTTTCGCGGTAGTCGGCGCGGGTGGGGAGCCGGAGGTAGATGTCGGCCTCGCCACGCGCGACGACCGCGTACTTGGCCTGGCTGTCCATCCTGATCGGCGGCGAGGTGATCCCCAGTCGATCGGCGATCGCCGCGGCGTCGCCGTGGGCACTGTGGCCCGACTCGACCGACTCGCAGAACCGGACCAGCGCCGGATCGGTCCGGGCACTCACGTGGATTTTCACCGGCGGACCCGGTTCCTCGGGGGCGTCCAGCGGGACCACGAACGCTCCCTCGCCGCGGACGGCGTAGAAGACCGCGTCGAGCCCCGGGCACGCCAGCGCCGAGACGCCGACCTCGCCGCCGAGCACCAGCGCCAGGGCAATCGCGTACTGCTCGCCGCGAAGGAAACCCTTGGTCCCGTCGATCGGGTCGAGGGTCCAGAACCGATCGCGGTACTCGCCCGATCCGCCGCGGTCAATCCATCGACAGACCTCGTCGGCGTCGAGTTTCGGGCTCTGCCCGTTTTCGATCGCGCGGACGTGCCGGACAACGCGGTCGAGGATCGCGGAATGATCGGGCTGGCGCAGCTCGGCCGAGTCTTCCTCGGCGATCAGGGGATCGTCCGGGAACGACAGGGCCAGGGCGTGCGCGACGATCGCCTGACTCCCGAAGTCGGCAACCGTGACCGGGCTTTTGTCCTTCTTCGCCATGGCCTCGGGCGCGATTTCCGCCGCGACCGCCCGGCAGAGCCTCGCGGCGTCGCGCACGGCCTGCACCGCGACCTCACGTTCCCACTCGAACCGACGACTCATGATGCTTCCCCATCCTTTCCGCGGCTTCCGCCGTTAGAGAAGACCTCGTTGAGGACCATCGCCAGCCGGATGCCGCTCTGATACAACCGGCGTCGGGCGACCGGGAGATGTCGCGCCTGGTACGCCTCGCCCAGCTTCGTCCCGGATCGGATCATCTCTCGGGTCGTGGGGTCGATGTAGGCCCGTTTTGCCGCGTGGAGGCTCTCGGTCGCCCAGTCCTCGACCGTCCCGGACATCGTCCGCTTCCGGGTCTCGGGCGTGTCCATCAGAAGAAGGAGCTGGACCCACTTTGTCTCGTCGGGCGTCGCGTGGGCGAGCATATCGCTGTCCCAGAGGCGATGCAGGTTGGTTCCCTCGTCGAAGAAGCGGACCTGCGTGGCGTTCCCGCCCTTGTCGTGGTTTTCGCCGACGTGCAACGGCATGTGCAGATCCTCGATCAAATGAGCCAGGAACCGCAGGGCGAACCGGCGCTCCTCGATCGGCCGCGATCGATCCTTCAAGACCGCGCGAAACTCGCGGATTTTCGGCACGATGTACCCCTTTTCCGGGACATCGCCGGTGAATCGGTCGTCGTAGCGATCCTGGTCGAGCGGGACGTCGACGTAATGCCAGTGTCCGCTTTTCGGGAGGTCGCGGCGATGCTCGTCGGGCCAGGTGGAGGCCTCGGCGAGCGTTTCGCCCTCTTCGAGCAGCTCGCGAATCGCGGCCCTGGCTTCGGGGGTTAAATGGTGCTCCGCCAGCTTCGCCGAGGCGCGGTGGCCAAGGGGTCCCCAGGCCGACGCGGGTCTCGCCGTCGCGGCGATTAGCAGGAGGGACGCGGGCAGGGCGATCCGGAGGCGTGAGAGTCTCATCGTGATCCGATCCTCGGTGGGACACATCGATTTCGGGGTTTTCAGGATAACGGATCACGTCGACCATCGCCCAGACGTCTTCGTCCCCGCGGCGGGCAAGAAGGCACTGGCTCGGGTGCCCTACGCGATTCAGGCGGCGGGAACCCCTCCACGGGGCCAGGGTTCGAGGACTGGGCCTGAACCCGAGGAGAATCCCGACGCAAGAAAATTACAAAAATGAGCACGCGATGATTCTATGGCCGATCTCGAATTGGTATCGAGGCAAATATTATTTTTCGCATATATCAGTGATCTATAAAATGAAATGACACCAATTTTAGAGGCGTCGATCTGAGCCCGACATTCGGCCACGAACAGGGAGGGACCCGGCCGGCCCTGGTCGTTTCCGGCGGCCCGTTCAACGATGGCCGCGCGGGTTGGATCATGATTGCTCCGATCGGGGGGGGGACGGATCGCGGCCTTTTCTCGCATCTCCCGATTCGGCCATCTGAAGTGGCCTCCTCAGGCCGATGCTTTATCCTGATAGAACCGTTTCGCACCATCTCCGTCCTTCGATTCACGATGAGATGGGACTTCATTCGGCCGATAACCCGGGCCGAGGTCGAGTCGCGCCCGCGGCCCTTCTCGTCCTCCGAGGCTTCCTCACGTTGTGACGGCCGAGGTGGCCGAGGTGGCCGCGATGCAGGAGGCGGCGAACTCGGCCAGGATCTGGTCGAACTGCCCGTGGTACTCGAACAGTCCCAGATGTCGCGCCGGCGAGAGGACCACCCGGTGCGCGCCGGGGACGCGGTCGGCAATGTGGTGGCCGGCCTCGGGGGCCGTCGTCTTGTCGCGGTCGCCGATGACGACGAGTGTCGGGATCGCGATGGTCGGCAGGGTCGCCGACTCGTCGAACGCCATCATGCCGAACATCCCCCGGGCCAGGACGTCGGGTCGCGCCTTCGCCATGAGTTGGGCGAGGAACTCGGCCTGCTCGCGCGTCCCGGGGCCGGCGAACGATTGCTTCCGCGTCGACCGGAGGAGCGAGCCGTTGGCGTAGCTGAGCCAGTTCATCAGCATCACCAGCGGCCAGAAGGCGATTGTCAGCCGGAGGAGCGGGATGATTACCGGGACCCGGATCATCCGGTAGAACCCGGCCATCGGGACGGTCTGGATCGGATCCTTGTACGAGCTATGCACGATCCCGAGCCCGGCGACCCTGCGTCCGAGTTCGCTGGCGAAGAGGCGGGAATAGGTCAGCAGGATCATCCCGCCGATGCTATGGCCGACCAGCACCGCGGGCCGCCCGCCGGCCAGGCCCAGGACCGCTTCGAGGTCGGCGGCCATCTTTTCCAGGCTGAAATCCCGATTGGCCGGCTGGGAAGACCAGCCGAGGCCGGCCAGATCCCAGACGATCAGCCGGAACCGCCCGGCCAGGTAACGCTTCTGATAGTACCACTCGTCGGAATTGGCCCCCCAGCCGTGCGTCAGGACGATCGGCGGGGCGTCGTCGGGGCCGTAGGTCTCGACGCGAAGCTCGGTGCCGTCGGGACGCCGGAGGCAATGGACCTGGCCCGTCCGGAGCGACCGGGGCGCCTCGGGCCGCGGTTCCTCGGCCTCGATCGGGCCGCGGTCGGAGAGCCATTTGGGGCCACGGACCTCGGCTCTTGACGACGATGCGCCCGATCCCGTGCCTGATACCGAGCCCACCGCCGAGAGCAACGTTGTCACACCGGCCGCGATCCGGACGCCCGCGATGGCCCAGGTCAGCAGGGCGAGGGCGGCGGCCAACTCGGCGGTCGCGCGGTTCCAGCCGGGCTCGAAATGGAACGCGCGAGGCCCCTGCGAATCCCTCCGATCGGTCAACTTCCGCTCCTCGCGGACGACCGTCCGGGCCTCGCCGTCCGGTGGCGCCTCGGTCCGGACGATCACCGCTCGCTCGTCCGATCGCGAAGAATCCTCGTACCACCGGACCAGCAGAGCCACCGCGGCGATCGGGATCGCCAGCGAGATCAGCCCCCGGACCCAAATCCCCACGATATGGAATGGCATCATTGGTCTGGAATCCCTCCTGATTTGGGCGACGTTCGATGGTCGCGTCGGCCCGTCCGGGCCGCGACCGGCCCTGAAGGGCGGCTGTTGCAACGGGCATGCCGGTCGGATCGAACCGGCATGGGCTTTGCTGCCGATTGGCGTCGTAGGGAAGGTGCGGGGCCGGCTTCACCACGGGATGGCCTTCTGGGGCCGGTTCCATGAATCTTCCTTGGAAGATCGGCAGGCCAGGGAGAGGGACCATGAATCTCGGTCGGAAAGTGGTACTGGGCTCGCTGGCGACGGTGGGCGCGGCCTGGGGAGCGAGCCGGCTGCTGCGTGCTTCACGTCGGATTGACCTCGACGATCGCGTGGTGATCGTGACGGGGGCCTCGACGGGCCACGGTTTGATGGTCGCCCGGCAGGCCGCAAGGCGAGGGGCCCGGCTGGTCCTCGCGGCGCGAGACACCGAGAACCTCTATGCCGCCGAGGTCGAGATGGTCCACGCCGGGGCGCGCGATGTTGTCGCGGTTCCGACGGATGTCACCGATCGCGAGCAGTGCGATTACCTCGTCGACCTGACCGTTCAGCGGCATGGCCGGCTGGACATCCTGATCAACAACGCCGGGATTATCACGGTCGGGCCGATGGAGACCATGACGATCCTCGACATCGAGAATTCCCTGGCGACGAACTTCTGGGGCGCCGTGTATTGCACGATGGCGGCCATTCCGCACATGAAGCGGCAGCGGTTCGGCCGGATCGGCAACGTGATTTCGATTGGCGGCAAGGTCCCGACGCCGCATCTTCTGCCGTACACATCGAGCAAGTTCGCGCTGTCGGGATTCACGCAGTCGCTCCGGACCGAGCTAGCGAAGGACGGTATTCTTGTGACCGGGATCTATCCGCACCTGATGCGGACCGGCGGACACGTTCACGCCTGGATCAAGGGAGACCGGGAGGCGGAGTACACGCTTTTCGGGCTCAGCGACACGATTCCGGGGATCTCGACGTCGGCCGAAGCGGTGGCGAGTCGGCTCTGGCGGGCGGTCTGCGACGGCGAGGCCGAGGCGATCGCCGGCTGGCCCGCGGCCGTGTCCGCGAAGGTCCACGCGCTGTTCCCCAACGCGACCGCCGAGGCCCTGGCCATGGTCGCCCGAATACTGCCGCGAAACGATCCCTCGGCCATCCCGGTCCAGGGCGGTCAGGTCTCCGGGCGGGTTCCGGAATGGCTGAGCCGGCAGATCCCGCCCGGGACCCGCCCCGTGGCTGACGGCAAGAGATCGTGAGAGCCCGCGATCGATCGATTTCGGATGAGGTCATGGCAGTACACGTCGGATCGGTGTACACTAGCCCCATTATGACGGCGGAGCGGCCGACCAAATCAGGCCCGGAGCGGGGCCGGATGTACGAGAGAATTCGGCGCGCCCTCCTCGAAATCGTACTAGGCTACCCAGTACGGGGTCGGAAGTTTTGCCAGGGAATGGCGAAACCTCTCGCCGGCCTGGGGAGCGTTCAGCGGACGAGCGAGCGGGCAAGCTGCCATGAGGGATCTCGGTTTCGAGAGCGCGGGTGGTCGTCGGGCAGGCCAGTCGCGCGGCCGGAGGGCGTTTCGCCCCGCGCCGACGGCTCTGGAATCGCGGCGTCTGCTCGCCTCGCCGTATGAAGTCACCACACTCGTGGATTCCACCGTGAATGGGTCGGGGAGTCTGCGCGAGGCCCTGCTTCTGGCGATCTTCAACGCCTCGAACACCACGGGCGTTCTCGACGTCACGATCACCTTCGATCCCACGCTGTTCTCGACGCCGCAGGCCCTTCTTCTCACCAACGGCGCCCTGGTGGTCAACTCGCCGAATCTGAACGTGACGATCGACGCGCCCGTGCCCGGTGGTCTGACCCTCAAGGGGAACGCGACCGATCGGATTCTGGACGTGGCCGGCGGAGCCTCGGTCACTCTCTCCGGTCTGACGCTCACCGGCGGAAGCACGACGAGCATCGGCGGCGCCGTGGAGGTTCTGAGCAAGTCGTCGGCGACCCTGACCGACTGCACGATCGGCGGGAACACCGCGAAGGACGGGGGTGGGATCTACAACAACGGCACGCTGCATCTGTCGGGCTGTACGATTGCCGACAACTCGGCCAAGTACGGGGGTGGGATCTGGGGAAACAGTAAAACCACCCTCATCGACTCGACAATTTCGGGCAACTCGGCCGTGCAGGGCGGGGGACTGCTCACCCTCCATCCGGGCCGGGCTTACCTGACGAACGACACGATCGTCGGGAACCAGGCGAACTACGGCGGCGGTGTCTCGAATTACGGCCGCTCCTACCTGACGGCCGCGACCATCACCGGCAACACGGCTATCGGCAAGAGCACGATGGGTTACAGCCGGCTCGGAGGCGGATTCTACAACTACGAGGGGCCGTATTATGGCGCGATCGCCAAGTTTTACGACGTGATCGTGGCGGAGAACCGAGGTCCATATCACTCGTACAGCGATATCGGCGGCGATAACGCGTACAGCGTGATCGGTTCGCATAACCTGACCGGCAGCGGTGGAAGTGGGGGATTGCGCGCCGGCACCAACGGCAACATCTCGCAGGCCGACCCGACCAAGCTCAGGCTGGGGAACCTGGGAGATTACGGCGGCCCGACGGCGACCGTCCCGCTCCTTTCCGGGAGTGTCGCGCTCGGCGCGGGTGCGGCACAGTCGGGTGTAACCACCGACCAGCGCGGTTTCGCGCCTGGCTCCAGCGTGGACATCGGCGCGTATCAGGCCGTGCCGGTTCCGCTGGTGGTCGGCGCCTCGGGCGATGGCGGGTCGGGGGCCTCGCTCGGGACGATCGACCTCCGTGGGGCGATCGACCTGGCGGAGCTTGGCACCTCGGCCTCGACGATCACGTTCGACCCGACCGCCTTCAAGACCGCGGAGACCATCGACCTGACCGAAGGCCCGCTCTCGCTGACCGGAACGCTCACGATCGATGGACCCGCGGCGGGACTGACCGTCTCCGGCGGCGAGACAGGACGGGTCTTCCAGGTGGGCTCGGGGGCAACGGCGACGATCTCCGGACTGACCCTCTCCAACGGATCGGCGGCGACCGGCGGCGGCCTGTATAACCTCGGTTCGGCGACGCTTCAGGACTGCTCGATCGTCGGCAATTCGGCCAGTACCGATGGCGGGGGCGTGGTCAATCTGGGCACGCTCGACCTGATCCAGTGCACGATCGGGAATAACGTCGCGGGCAACGTCGGGGGCGGGATCTACAGCCTCGGAACGGCCTCGATGGTCGCTTCCACGATCAGCGGAAACACGGCGATGGGCTCGGGCGGAGGCGGTGGAATCTACCAGGGAGGGACCGCGCCGGCCGGGGCGACGCTCGGCGATACCATCGTCGCGGGAAACGCCGGCGCCGGGGGCACGCCCAGCGAGATCGCCGGACCGGGAGCCTCTCGCGTCGTCGGAACGTACAACCTCGTCGGCCCCGGGGGATCCGGCGGAATCGGCGGCGGGACCGGTGACCGAATCCTCACCCAGACGACCGGCCTGCTCGGCATCCTCGGCAACTACGGCGCGGGAACGCTGACATTCCCCCTCTTGCCCGGCAGCGCGGCGATCGACGCGGGCAGTTCGTCGCTCCTCCCCTCGGGAACGACCACCGACCAGCGAGGCCAGCCGAGGGTTGTGGGGTCGTCGGTCGACATCGGAGCCTTCGAGAGCCAGGGTTACACGATGACGCCGGCCGCCGGCAGCACGCCGCAGGCGGCGATGCCGGGGGCGAGTTTCGGGGCCTCGCTCACGGTGACGGTCGCGGCCGATCACGCGGGCGACCCGGTGGCCGGCGGGATCGTCGGGTTCGCGGTGACCTCGTCCGGCGGCGCCATCGCCTCGCTCTCGGCTTCAACCTCAACCATCAGCGCCGGCGGGACGGCTTCCGTCTCGGCGACCGCCAACGCTCAGTATGGCTCGTACACCGCGACGGCCTCCGCCGTCGAGGCCGGCACCGCCACCTTTGACCTGACAAACCTCGTCCCGGTCACCTTCTCGAACCTCTCGACGCCCTCCATCGTTTTCGGGACAGCCTCGGCGACCATTTCCGGAATCCTGGCCGACGGCAAGGAAATCCCCTCGGGCCAGTCGGTGGTTCTCACGCTCCAGGGAACGACCCAGAATGCGACCGTCCAGAGCAACGGCTCGTTCCAGGCGACCTTCACGAATACCGCCGGGCTAAACGTCCCCGGTTCGCCCGACACGGTGAACCTCTCCTACGCGGGCGATGGCACCTATGGCCCGGCGACCGCGACCACGACCCTGACCGTCACCCAGGCGACGCCGACCGTTGTCGTCACCGACGCGGGCGGGACTTATAGCGGCTCGGCATTCCCCGGCTCGGCGACCGTCGCCGGGCTCGGCGCGCCGGCTTCCAGCACCCTCGAAGGCACCGGCCTGACCCTCAGCTACTACGTCGGACAGACCGCCACCGGCACCGCCTCCAGCAGCGCACCCACCACCGCGGGGACCTACACCGTCCAGGCCCAGTTCGCCGGCAGCAAGGACTACCTCGCGGCCTCGGCAACCGCGACCTTCACCATCGCACAGGCCACACCGACCATCACCTGGGCGACTCCCACCGCCATCACCTACGGAACCGCCCTCAGCGCGACCCAGCTTGATCCAACCGCCAACGTGGCCGGAACCTTCACCTATTCGCCCACCTCGGGAACCATCCTCGGGGCCGGTTCTCAAACACTTTCGGCCACCTTCACCCCGACCGACTCAACCGACTACAAGAGCACGACGGCCACCGTCACCCTGGTCGTGAATCAGGCCACGCCGACGATCACCTGGGCGACTCCCACCGCCATCACCTACGGAACCGCCCTCAGCGCGACCCAGCTCGATCCAACCGCGAACGTGGCCGGAACCTTTGCCTATTCGCCCGCCTCGGGGACCATCCTGGGTGCGGGCTCTCAAACGCTCTCGGCCACCTTCACACCAACCGACTCAACCGACTACAAGAGCGCCACGGCGAGCGTCTCTCTCGTGGTGAATCAGGCCACGCCAACCATCACCTGGGCGACTCCCACCGCCATCACCTACGGAACCGCCCTCAGCGCGACCCAGCTCGATCCAACCGCGAACGTGAGCGGAACCTTCGCCTACTCGCCCGCCTCGGGGAC
>DAIDKV010000097.1 GCA_027449865.1 Planctomycetales bacterium | reverse complement strand
GTCGCTTCCCGACGAATTGATCACGCCGAAGGAAGCCACAAGGAACCGATAATATTTTCGCAAGCCGATGAGATCCGGCCACTGCGCTGGATCTTTGAACTCGAAAGATGGAGGCAGTATGTTGGCTTCGTCTCGAGGAAGTAGGCGGCCACCTCAGCGGCGCTCGCGGATGATCGTTTCGGACAGCGGCTCGCCCTCGATGGCGATGGGCTGGTCCTCGGGATCGTCGTCGTCGATATCGAGGGCCGGGTCGGGCAGCGCGGTGAGCAGGCCGATGCTCAACAAGTGCCGCTGGAACTCCTCCTCGGTGCGCGGCGGCGGCTTCGCCGTGGACGCGGCCTTGGCTCGCTTGGGCGTCCTGGCGGGCGGCTTAGCCTTGGCAAGAGGCTTCGCCGGTGCGGCGAGCTGGCGGTCGAGCTGCTGGCGGAGCTGACGCGCCTGCTCGGGCGGCAGGGCCTTGATCTGGCTCAGCAGGTGGTTGAAATCAGTCTGGGTCATGGGACGCCACGTATCATCAGTTGGTTATCTTATGCGTCCAGAATACCACGGCCGGGGGGCGTTTGCCAAGCAAGAGCAGCACGCCAGGCTGGCGACGGCTAGGGCGAAGGGCGGCCAGAGCTGGGAAATCCCGGTGGGGCACGACTTGTAGGGTATTATCCTGGCTTATATCGATGCGGCAGGTATCGCGGGCTAGGCCGAGGATTCGCCGTGGTTTCGAGCGTCGAACGGTCGGAGTCGGAAGCTGGCGGTGAAGCTGCTGGGAACCGAGCGGATTCTGATTTGATGCAAACACTCGCCACGGTGAGGGAGGCTGGTGTGACTTATCGAATTTCCTACCCAAGCGGAAAAACGTTCGAACTTGCTGGCATGTAAATTATGGCGGACGTCTGGAGGTGCCCCTGTATCGATTCGGGCGAGCAGGTGCACGACCTAGATCAGAGAGCCATCATCATGCAGGATGGTGCCCAGATTTATCACCCAAGACGCAATCTGGACGGTCTGGACCCAAACTTAAAAAAGTGGCTAGAGGAGAATCCAGAATGGTAATGGTCTTCGTTCGGCAGAAATGACAGGGAGCAACGGGACATGCCAAGAAAACTTATCCGTCAGCAGGCCATGGTTGAGATGCTCGATGCGATGTGTCCGGCCGGGCCTTACCAGACCTATGATCAAGCGGTGAAGATCGCGGTTGTCTGCGAAGCGGTTGCCGCTCTCTACCAGAAGGGCGGCGCTCTCCATCCAACCAGCGCTTTGGGCTTTGCAGTGAAGCCCGCTTCCTTGAAGAAAGCGTTCGAGGCGGCGACCAGGGCTCTCGCCCAAAGGATGCCTGATGGGGCAACAGCGGATGTTATAATCAGTACGTCTGCTATATTCGGATGCTATCGAACATAACCCCCATTATCGGACGTGGCCGGGCGAGTAGGCTCGGCGATTTTGGGGGGCTCCGCATGGTTCTCGCCCCGACGTCCCCGATGCGTTAACCTACGATCGATCTCCGGGGCCGACGGCCCACCGAGCGGTTTCCCACCCGCTCGGGTCCGGACGGATGGGAGCACCGCCACCATGGACGCCGCGTTTGATCGCCGGGATTTTCTCCAGCGGACCGCCGTCGTTGCTCTTGCTGCGGGAACGTCGGCCACCGCCTTTGCGGATGAGCCGGGACCAATGCCGATCGTCGATACCCACCAGCACCTCTGGGACCTCAGCCGCTTTCGCCTCCCTTGGCTCAAAGGAGCCCCCGCGCTGAATCGGTCCTTCCTGCTCGAGGACTACCGGCGAGCGACCGAAGGACTTGGCGTCGTGGCCTCGATCTACATGGAGGTCGACGTTGAGCCGGCACAGCAGGAAGCCGAGGCAGATTTCGTCCTCGAACTGATCCATCGCGGCGAGTCGCCGATGGTCGGTGCCGTCATCTCGGGCCGCCCCGAGAGCGGCGGTTTTGCTACCTACCTCGCCCGTTACAGGGACCGGCCCACGCTCAAAGGGCTGCGCCGGGTGCTTCACTCCGCTGACACGCCCCAGGGCCATTGTCTTGATGAGCGGTTCATCGCAGGCATTCGCCTCCTGGGCCGGATGGGTCTGAGCTTCGATCTGTGCATGCGACCCTCGGAGCTCGGTGACGCGGTACGGCTGGTCGACGCCTGCCCCGATACGACGTTCATCCTCGACCACTGCGGCAACGCCAGCGTCCGGGCCCGGGACCTCACGGCGTGGAAGGCCGATATCGGTCGGCTGGCCGAGAGGAAGAACGTGACGTGCAAGGTCTCGGGGATCGTCGCCTCAGCCGCGCCGGGCCGATGGACGGCCGACGACCTGGCGCCGATTATCAACCACGTCCGGGATCGGTTCGGGCCGGATCGCCTGGTCTTTGGCGGCGACTGGCCGGTCTGCACGCTGGCCGCGACCTACCGTCAGTGGGTCGAGACACTACGGCAGATCATCGCCGATTGGCCTGCGGCCGAGCAGAAGAAGCTCTTCCACGATAATGCGATCCAGATCTATCGTCTCCCTGTATAAAAACCATTCGAACGGGCGACTCCATCGGGATTGACCCACCCCACTTCGGGCCGGGTCACGTCGGGGATACCTGCGTCTGAACCCACTCGTCTCAGCGAGGAGTCCCACCCAGCCGCCGGATCTCCCGCCAGGCGTCGTCGAGGTCGTACTCCAACTCGCGGAACAGGCTGTTGCTCGGGGAGTTCCGGCTGATCGCGATCGCCGGAAGACGCTGGTCCTCCGGCCGGAACGAGGCGACGATCAGGCCGTCTCCGCTGTACGACTCGGAGACGCTGTGCTCGCAGAGGATGTGGGCTCCCCGGTCGCGCAGAAATCCCAGGCATTTCTGATGTGTCAGCGGATCACGGGATATGGAGTGATGGTGCGTTGATACAAGCAGAAATCGGATTCGATTTTCCGCAATGCTGTCAACGGCTCCTTCCAGCATGTCAACCTCGGCACCCTGGATGTCCGAAAGCAGCACATCCACATGCCCAATGTCGGCGTTTTTCAGGAAGGCGTCGACCGATGTCATGGGGATCGGACGGGTTGTTCCTTCGCTCTCACACAGGAAGGGCGCGGGGGGAGCGGGCTGGCGGCCGATGCTGTACGAGAAGAACTCGCCCACCGCTCCATTCAGGGCGAAGTTCCGTCGACCCGTCTCGAGATTGTGCGGATCGGGCTCAATCAGGTAGTTCCTTGCCCCGGGAATCTGGTGCTGGAACCAGAGCGAATAATAGGCCCAGTAACTGCCCAGCTCGACCATCGTCCCACCGGGCGGGACGTGGCGAAGGATCTCGTGGAAGGCCCGCTCCTCCTGCGGTTCATGATGTCCACGGAGCCGGCGGATCAGCTCCGTCATCCACCGCCCATAATAGCAATCCTCGGCCACCTTGACGCCGTTGTGCATGACCTGATAACGGCCCGACGGCCCATCAAGAACCTTCCCGGCGCGTGGCACCTTTGGAAAAACGTCGCAGTCGGCACAGCCAAGGGTCATGCGAATGCGGCGCATTGCGTCAGGATGGATGTCCAGCGATTCGCAGAGGTCGTCCGGGATCTGGTCTCTGATCGGCTCCGAGGCGGGAAGGAGGGCATGCGGAGCGTGTACCCGGACGGGAGCGGCGGGTTCGGCCGGCGATCCGAGATCCAATCCCGCCGATCCCTGAGCCCAACGGCGGCCGGCTCGGACAATCGGTCGCAGGACAGGTCGCAGGGGCCTGGGACAGTAACGCGCCAATCCTTGTGCCATGGGATCCTCGCCGCTCGAACTTCTTTCACGTCGTGCGGCGGCGATCATCGCCACCGGTCTCCCTGCGGCGGGAGGGTATGCCAACCTTGTCCGCCCGTCAAGGTGAAACCAATCCGGCCTAACCCATCTCGTAAGGATGCACGAGGGATTCTTTGAATAAAGAAACACTATTTCTATTATATATTAATTAATCGTGAATCCTAATATTTATTACCAGACAAGATGAGAAATCTGAAGGTGGATCTGGCCCGGCCTGGGAGTTGCGGGATGTCCGAGGATCTCGTGCGAACTCCGGAGGACATGGCGATGGTCAGGGCGGTCATCTTCGATATTGACGGGACGCTGATCGACTCGGTGGACCTGCACGCCGGATCCTGGCAGGAGGCGCTCCGGCATTTCGGCCACGACCTGCCGTATGATCGGGTCCGGGCGCAGATCGGCAAGGGGGGCGACCTGCTGATGCCGGCCCTTTTGCCCGAGGACGAGGTCCGGCGCCGGGGCAAGGAGATCGAGGCGTTCCGCAAGGACCTCTTCAAGCGGGAGTACCTGCCGAGGGTCCGGCCGTTCCCGATGGTCCGCGCGCTTTTCGAGCGGATCGAGGCGGACGGTCTTCCGATCGCACTGGCCTCGTCGGCGAAGGCGGACGAGCTGCAAAAATACAAGGAGATCGCTGGAATCGCCGACCTGCTCGACGCCGAGACGTCGTGGGACGATGCCGAACGGTCGAAGCCGCATCCCGACATTTTTGAAGCAGCGCTGGGCCGGTTGGGGGGGATGGACCCCTCGGAGGTTGTCGCCATCGGCGACACGCCGTACGACGCAGAATCGGCCGGCAAGGCGGGGCTTCGGACAATCGGGGTGCTCTGCGGCGGATGGCCCGAGGCCGAGCTTCGCGCCGCTGGTTGCATCGCCATCTACCGGGACCCCGCCGACCTGCTCCGCCATTACGACGAGTCACCAATGGCCGACAAGCTCGTCCGATGATCGCGACCGATCAGAAGCCACTCGCCAGGTGTCGAGCGAGTTGCTAATATGAATCTCCGCCCGAACCAGGCCGGGTTTGGGGTGCAACGGAAGCGACGCAAGCGGGGACGATGCCCGTTCCCCGCGGGGACCGCGAGGACAGAGATGCGTAACCAACCGGGTGAGCTGGAGCTCTTCGGCACCGAGGAGCTCATTGAAGAGCTGATGAAGCGGAGCACGTTCCAGGGTGTGATCGTCCACGCCCGCGACGAGGCTAAAAGTCGGCACTGGACGGGTGAGCGAGTCTTCCGGGTCCGGATCAACCCAAATCTCGGAACCGAGGAGGCGAGTCGGCTTCTGGACGTGGTCAGCCAGCGCATTGGTGGCGTCGACCGCGGCTGGTAACCGGCGGCATCGGGCGAGGGCGCCGGTCGATCCGGTCCCCCGCCCGTCGTAATCCCTCCGAGCCCTGGGTTGTTAGAGCAGGATGCGGCCCTGCCCGTGGGCGGCGTCGGCCTCGGTCCCGACGACATCCTCGCCACGGATCGGGATGTCGATCGGCTTGTTCGCCATGTTGGCGGCACGGGCCTCGCGGTCTGGCCGGCCGCTCATGTCATAGGCGCCGAACTGGTGCATCACGGCGCGAGCCTCGTCGGCCCGACCGTCCGGGCGGACGGTGACGATCACTCGACCGGCCTCGAATTCGCCCTGGTAATACTGCGCCTCATCCTCGGGGATGCCGGCCCCGGCCAGGGCACCGACCATCCCGCCAACCCCCGCGCCGACCGCGGCGTTGGTGAGGATGACGCCCAGCGTCCCGCCGGCGATCGCCGGTCCGATCACCGGGATCATCCCGGAGAGCACCCCGAGACCGGCCAGGGCGCCCAGCCCGAGCCCGCCCAGGATCCCCGCCACGGCGCCAGCCCCGGCCTGGGTATCGTCCTGGTCGACGTCGAGGTCCTCACCTCCCATCACCCCGCTCGTCGCCTCGTATCGCATCGCGACGCCGATCTGGTCGTCGCTGAACCCGGCGCGGCGAAGCTCATCAATCGCCCGGTCCGCCTGGAGCCGGTCTTCGAACACGCCGACGACGGTGGGTTGTCGAGTCATCATGTGGATGTTCCTCCTCGATGAAACTCGGAGGCAGCCCGATGGCCTGGCGGCCGTCCGGTGCTGCAAAATGTTTCCACGAAAGGCCCTGGTGCAAACCCGGTGCCGCCTGCTGGACGTTGGGCGTCGCGACCCTTTGACAACGGCGGCCCGGGGTACTTCAATGGGACGCGAGGGAGTCCGATGGGCTGGTTCACGACGCAGGAGATGGCGCGATGGCAGAGCTTCCCAGGGGGCGCGAGCACCGGACGGCCGATCACCCGATCGAGCCGATCTTCCTCGACCGGTGGTCGCCACGCGCCATGAGCGGTGCGCCGATCGATCCGTCGGATTTGAAGCGGCTCTTTGAGGCCGCCCGATGGGCGCCCTCGACCTATAACGAGCAGGAATGGCTGTTCCTCTACGCCCATCGCGAGAGGCCGGAATGGCCGGCGTTCTTCGGCCTGCTGATGGAGGCCAACCAGATCTGGTGCGTCCGGGCGGGTGTGCTGATGGTTGTCCTTTCGCACAAGGTCTTCGGGCGAAACGGGATGCCCAACCCGGTGCATACCTTCGACGCGGGCGCCGCCTTCGAGAACCTGGCGCTCCAGGGCGCCTCGATGGGCCTGGTCGTCCACGGGATGGCCGGTTTCGACCGAGGCAAGGCAAGGGCGACGCTCCGCATCCCCGACCATTACGAAATTGAGGCGATGGTGGCGGTCGGCCATCCCGGCGATCCGGCCGATCTGCCCGAGGCCCTCCGCGAGCGCGAGGCCCCCTCGGGCCGCAAGCCGGTCGCCGAGATCGCGCGCGAGGGGCCGTTTGCATCCGATTAAGGCGAGCCCCGCCTCTCGCCCTGGAGGAGTTCACCGGC
Organism: Planctomycetales bacterium; assembly: GCA_027449865.1. GTDB lineage: Bacteria > Planctomycetota > Planctomycetia > Isosphaerales > Isosphaeraceae > JAKAUH01. Next base: position 152,856 of record DAIDKV010000097.1, on the reverse strand, counting down.
GTCTTCCCGAGAAAGCGGGAACCGGCGGTCGGGTTGCGCCCTCATGTCTCATGAGACGAACGAGCGAGGGGAGGACCGGACCCAATGGCGAGTCGGCTGGATGGCGAGGCAATCCGATGGCTCAACGCTCTCGACCGTGAAGATCCCGCCTGGGACGAGCCAGATCGTCGTCGCCCCGCAGATCTACGGCCCCGGAACAGTCTGGTTTGACGACCTCACTGTCGAGTACACCGACGCCCCGGCGATCGATCCGACCGCCCGATGAACTCCGGCTCGCCCCCGGGAAAAAAGGTGAGGCCCCCCCGACGGCCGGGTACTACTGGGGGAGACCAATCACCGAGGAGATCGGGACGATGGCGGGGAGTTCGCTGCAACGGCTTTTCCACCTCGGCGCCGTCGGGACGATGACCGACGCGCAGCTCGTGGACCTGTTCCTCTCGCGACGCGACGACGAGGCCGCGGAGGCGGCCTTCGAGGCGTTGGTGAACCGGCATGGTCCGATGGTTCTAAGGGTCTGCCGAAACGTTCTCGGCGATGCCCACGATGCGGAGGACGCTTTTCAGGCCGTCTTCCTCGTCCTGGCCGGCCGAGCAGGATCGATTCGTCGGAGAGACTCCATCGCGAACTGGCTCTTTGGCGTGGCAAATCGGGTAGCAGGGCGAGCCCGGCGGAGTGCGGCACGCCGACGACGGATGGAACGAACCGCCGCCGAGCAAACCCCGAAGAGTGCCTTTCCCGCCGATCCCTCCGATGGCGAGGCTCTCCACGAGGAGATCGACATACTTCCCGGTCGGCTCCGCGCCCCGGTCGTGCTCTGCTACTTGCAAGGGCTGACCTACGCCGCGGCGGCCCGACAACTCGGAGTCTCGGAGGTCGCGGTCCGGAGCCGACTGGCCCGGGCCCGTGAGCGACTGCGACGCCGGTTGACCCGACGTGGGCTGACGCTCCCGGCTGGCCTCTTCGTTGTTGGCGCGGCCGGGAAGGCGCGGGCAGCCATCACCCCGGCACTGGTCCATTCCACCGTCCATATCGCGATGGGATTCGCGGCCGGTCAGACGGCCGCCGTCCTGGCGCGGGGAGTTCTGAATGCCATGTTGCTCAACCAGGTGAAAGCCGCAGTGGTGCTCCTCTTCGTCGGAATCGGGGGCGGCTCCTGGGCCTGGCACGCTCTCGCCAGTCCGGCGGAGGGGGAAAGCCAACCCGACCAAGGGAAGGTTAACTCAACTACAGCACCATCGCCGAAGCCAAAGACAACCAAGCCGACGGCGGCATATCGTCTGACCGGATCGGTACGCGTTGAAGGGACGGGCGAGCCAGTCGCCGGGGCGATGGTCGAGGTCATGGTCGCCGACTCGGGCCAGAGGCACCGCGGCGCGGACCGGATGGTCCGGTCCGGCTCGGACGGCCGGTACGCTGTCGAACTTCCCCCAGGCAACGCCCGTTCCTGGACGCTAATAGCGCCCGTCGGCTACTGGGCTCCCCGCGATTCCCAGAAGTCCGAGGAGTTTGTCGTCTCCAGGGACGAGCCCGTCCACCGTAAGGATTACGTGGTCCGCCGGGGCACCGTCTGGGATTTCCGCATCACTCGCGCCCACGAAGCGAAGCCGTTCCCGGGGGTGGTCACGGCGTTCAACAAGGGCGCCTTCTTTCGTAGCGCAGTGGACGATGCAGGCCGTGTTCGCCTGACCCTCCCCACCGAGGAGAGTAGGGTCACGGTCAGCGCGGGCGAAACGCTCATGGCGGCTGACTCGGTCCGGATGACCTTGGAGTGGAAGTCGGGCTTCCACCCCGGTCACGTCGTAGCGGTGACGAACCTGGGAGGTTCTCCCGCGCAATACCGTTTGCGCGATGACAATGGGAAGACAGCTACCCTCTCGGGGACGGACAAGGGCCGGGCGGAGCCCAGGCTCGACGGCGGAAAGCTTGTCGTCGAGGTCAAGTTGCCGGAGCCGGACCCGAAGGTATTCGGCGATCTGACCGGAAAGGTCGTCGATACCTCGGGCCAGCCGGTCGCAGGAGCCCTGGTGGCATTGATATGGGTTGAGGAGCACGGTGGGAGTGGAATGTCTAGCCAGGACCAGCATGGCGCGGTGACCGACGCCCAGGGGGAGTTCCGGCTGCGGTCGATCCCCAGGGGAAAGCCCGTCACCATCCAACTCGCGGTCACGAAGGAGGGCTTCGCTGGCGTCGACACGAAGCGGGTTCGCTTCCAGCCGACGGTAGGCAATCCGTCCCAAGTCGCCGAGACCGTCACGCTCGCACCCGGAGTCTCGGTGAGCGGTACCGTAGTCGATCCCAATGGGAAACCGCTGGCAGGAGTGTGGATCGAGCCGGGTGGCTCGTACGCGAACCGCAGCCAGTTCACCAAGACCGACGCCGCCGGCCGGTTCACCGTCCGCGACCTACCGACAGGCATGGTCCGCCTGGGCTTTCACTACGGCAATCTCATGGCACAAGGCAAGTATCCTGTCTTCCGCGGCGCTGATCCGCTGACGATCCAGCTCGGCCCAACGCCCGACGCCGCGCAGCTCCAGGCCAGTTCCGAAGCCGCGAAAGCGGCCCGGGACCGCATCAAGCCGCCCGCGCTCGGGACCCCCGCGCCGGAATGGGAGTCGGTAGTCTGGTCCGACGGCCTGTCGCGCAAGCTCGCGGACTACCACGGGAAGGTCGTCGTCCTCAACTTCTGGGGGACGTGGTGTGCCCCTTGCGTCAGCGAACTGCCCTCGCTCGAGAAACTCCGCGCCCAATACGAGCCACTTGGGGTCGTCGTCCTCACCCTCCACACTCCCGGCGAGAACGAGAAGACCGTCCGCAAAGTATTGGAGATGAAAAAGGCGGCGCTCATCTTCGCCTTCGACCGCGACCGGAAGCGCGATGCAATATTCGACCGGGATGGCATGACCGCCGAGCGATACGGAGTGAGGGGCTACCCGACATTCGTCATCATTGACCGGCAGGGGAACGTGGCGTTCCACAGCGGCATCGATACGAAAGAGGGCGTCGCGAGGATGAAGGCCATGGGCAAGGAGATGGGCCTCGACGAGTCCTCAATGACCGAGGCGGATTTCTATAGGCTATGGGAGGCATTCTTCAGCCGCGAGATCGAGAAGGTTCTCGACCGTCGCTGAGGCCCGTCCCTATCATTTCGAGGCGTCGGCCGTCGGCAGCGCCGCGGGCGCCCGGTCGAGGAGCAGTTCGAGCGCGGCCTGTCGGACGGCCGGGTTGGGGTCGGCGAGCTGACGGACCAGAGCCGGGGTTACCCGGGTGATCGCCGATGGCCCTACCATTTGGATCAGCTCGACCGCGTTCCTCCGCAGATCCTTGGAAACCATCGGGTCGCCGATAACCCGGCCAAGGATCGTCCTGGCTTTCGGACTGACCAGCGACTCGGGGGCCGAGTAGTTGGAGCCGGGCCAGATCGCTTCCTTGATCATGGTACTGGAGCTGGCGAACGGCAGGGACTCGGCGATCCCGGGGCATTCGAAGGCGAAGATCGCGAGCCCGGCCCGTGCGCGGATGTTGGGGTCCGTGTGGTCGAGCAGGGGCTCTATCACCGGCACGACGAACTTCGCCCAGGTCGCGGCTCCGGCGATGGCGGTGAGCAGGTCGGGGAGGACTTTCGGATCGGCGCCCCGGATCAGATCCGCGTAGGCCATGGCCGCCTGGTCGCGGGTGGCAGGGCTCATCGAACGGATCGCCCGGAGAACGTCGCAGCGATCGGCGACCGGCTCAGGGGTCGTGGCCATCGCGATCAGCACCCGGGCCGCCGACGGGTTGTCCGGGCCTCCGTGCTGGATCAACGATCGGGCCGCGGCGAGCCGGATCGAGCGGTCGTCGTCGCTCAGCGCCCCAATGAGATCGGGTGCGATGGCCGGGTCGGAATCGTACGTTCCTAGTGACCTCCCGATGATGGCGATCTCTCGGCCCTCCAAAGTATGTCGGAAAATCACAACTTTACAAGGGGCAGGATAGGGAGGGCGGTCAGGCGTCGGCGTGCCGGGCGAGGATCTCGCGGAGGGCGTTGTAGTCGATCGGCTTGACCAGGTGGTGGTCGAAGCCGGCGGAGTGAGGCTCGCGGTACTCGTCGACGCTGTAGCCCGAGATCGCGACAATCACAGCCTCGCGGTGGGCGGGGTTGGCGCGGAGGCGTCGGGCGACCTCGTATCCGTCCATCCCGGGCAGGCCGATATCGAGAAGGAAGAAGCGAGGTTGAAACTCTTCGGCGAGTTCGAGGGCCTGGCGGCCGTCGTGAGCGATCCGGACGTCGTGCCCGGCGATCTGGAGAAGACGCGCGGTTCCCCGGGCGGCGTCATTGTTGTCGTCGACGACGAGAATTCGGGACCCGCTGGCGGTGGAAGCAGGTGTCGGAATCGCGGAGACGGATGGGCTGGCCGCGGGGAGGCGGACAATGACCTCGCGCCGGCCCCCGTCCTTCTCGTCGGCGTGGGCTCCCGTGGTGCCCCCGTGTATCTCGGCGATCTTCCGCACCAGCGCCGGTCCGACCGATTGGTCCCAGGCCACCACCGAGACCGGCGAGGCCAGGGTCTCGGCTCGATCCGAGACGCGAAAGGCGACCGCCTCGCGATCGCGACCGACCGCCAGCCGAACGCTGCCCCCAGGCTCGATGGTCCCGGCGACGTGATCGAGCAAGACAACGAGCATCTGCTCGAGACGGGCCGGATCGGCCTCGATGGCGAGGTCACCGGGCGTTGTCGCGAGCGTGAGCTGCACCTCGCGGGCCTCGAGGATCGGACGCGAGGCAGAAGCCGCCGCCCGAGCGATGACCGCCCCATCAACCCGTCGGCGATGCAGCGCGATCCGGCCCCGGGTGATCCGCGCCAGGTCGAGCAGGGCATCGAGCTGGCGGACCAGTTGCTGGACCTGACGCTCCATCGACTCCCCGGCCCAGACAAGATCGTCGGCCGACGTCGCCTGCCGGGAAAGGTGCATCGCCGCGCTGAGCGCTGCGACCGGGTTGCGAAGGTCGTGCGCCAGTCGGTCGAGAAACTCCTCCTTGCGGCGGATCTCCTCTCGCAGAGCGGCTTCGGGCTCTTCCTCCAGAAAGCGGATGACCACGGTCGGCGTCCCCCCGGCTCCCTCCTCGATGGGCATTGCAATTCCCTCAACCCGGCAGGCCCCCCCTGCCCCAGGCTCGGCCCGGATCGGCGTCAATTCGCCGGCAACCTTCCGGCCGGCGCGCGTGCATTCCTGAAGGAAGTCGGCCACCCGATCAGGAGGATCCGCGACCATCCCGGCCAGTTCCCGACCGGCGATCGACCGGCCACCCGCGCCAAGCCAGCTCGCCGCCCGATCGTTGCCGACCAGCACCTCGCTCTCCGGTCCGATCGCAAGAGCGGGACCCGGCATGAGCTCGACGATCCTCTGGAGCGTCTCCGCAAACATAGATCACCGGCCCCCTCGCTGGGCCCGACGACGGACAACCCGCCCGTCGTTCTCCAGGATTCGGGGCGGGCCCTCACGTCGGCCCCGGCCCGACCGCACGGACCGCATCCCCGGTTCCTACGGTTCATCCGATGTTAGCAATTTCTACGCCATTCATGACCGCCAATTCCGTGGCACCTCCGTCCACGTTTCCAGGGACGGCCGCGAATGCATGAGTGTTTAGTGGCAAACAGAGACACGTCGAGCGGTTTATTGGGAGGTTTTGTTGAGAAAACGGATGGCCAGCAGGATGGCACCCTGGGCCGGTTCAGGGACGGGGTTGAGGTCCGGGCAATAGCCACGAGCGATCAGGTCGTCGAGCATCGATCGGCGCACCGTGGGGGCCGCGAGGAGGAAGCTGCCAGCGGCGGCCATGGGCAGGGGGCCGGAGTGCCAGTCGAGCGACCGGGCCACGGCTCCGACGATCTCGGCCAGGGCGACGCCAGCGGGTTCGAGCAGGCGCCTGGCGTCGTCGGGGGATTCGTCGCAGGCGGCGAGGACCTCGGGGGCCATCGCGGCAATCCGGGCGCGGGTCGACTCGGGGGCGTAGACCGCCGTGACAATCCGGGAGGCCCGGTCGACGTCCAGGGCCCGGCAAAGACGATCGGTGAGCGGGTCGGGATCGGGTCGGGGGTCACGGCCGTCGTCGCGACGGGCGACCAGCCGGAGGGCGTCCACGACGAGCCGGTAGCCGCTCCCCTCGTCGCCGATCAGGTGGCCCCAGCCGCCGGCGCGGGCGGTCCGGCCGTCGGGCGAACGGCCGACGGCGATCGAGCCAGTCCCGGCGATCACGCCGACGCCCCACCCCTCGGGCGTCCCGGCCGCGACCACGAGGTCGCCATCGTTGACCAGCACCAGCCGACGAGCCAGCCCGATCTCGCCGGCCCATCCGGTAAGAATCGCGCGGTCCTCGGGCCGGTCGAACCCCGCCAGACCGAGGCAGGCCGCCTCCACCGAGGCTGGGCCGAGCCCTGCGTCGGCGAACGCGGCGGCGACCGCCGTATCCAGCGCCCGACGCGCCGACTCCATCCCAACGGCCTTGGCGTTCGACGGCCCCGACGCCCCTCGGCCGAGCACCTCACCCCCGAGATCGGCCAGCCAGGCCACCGTCGAGGTGCCGCCGCCGTCCACGCCCAGGACCATCCGCCGATCCGCCATCGCCCGAGACTCCCCCGTCGCCGGTTCTGCATCGACCCGGAACCATGCTTGCCCGCGATCCGGTGGCCGTCAAGCCTCAGGAGGAGCCGGGATCCCTGATGAATGGTAAGGTTGATCGGGCGGGCCGCCGCCCTTCGACCGTCGAAACCTGGAGCGATCTTCCAGGATTTGCTGCAAGGAACCGAACGATTGGGGCGATCCCGTGGCAGTGTCGAACCATCTTCCCTGCTACGACCCTGCCTTCGTCAGGCAACTCTTCGACGAGATGGCGGCGACTTACGGGGTCATGAACCTCGTCTCGTCGTTCGGATTCGCCCGGCGATGGCGTCGGCAGTGCATCCGCGCCGTCCCGATCCGGCCCGGAGACCGGGTCCTCGACCTGATGACCGGGATGGGAGAGATCCTACCCGACGCGGGGCGGATGATTGGGTCCGATGGGTCGATTACGGCGATCGACATTTCGTCCCGGATGTGCCAGGAGGCCCGGCGACGCGCCAGTGACCGGGTCCCCTGCCCCGTCCAGATCATTGAGGCGGATGTCCTGTCGATCGACCTCCCGCCCGGATCGGCCGATGTGGTCCTGTCCTCGTTCGGGCTGAAGACGCTCTCGTCGGATCAGATCCGGACGCTCGCTCGACGAGTCCACGACATCCTCGCGCCGGGCGGCCGCCTGTCCTTTGTGGAGATCTCCGTCCCCCGCTCCTATTGGCTCCGGGTCCCCTACATGTTTTACCTACGTCGTGTGATCCCGGTGCTCGGCGCCCTGTTTCTGGGAAACCCGGACAATTACCGGCTGCTGGGCGTCTACACGGGGGCGTTCGGCGATTGCTCCGACGCCTGCCGCGCCTTCGCCGAGGCCGGCCTCGAGGTCGAGCCGGTCTCCTACTTCTTCGGGTGCGCGACCGGCGTGATCGGGCGGAAATCCTGACCGGCCGCCGCCGCAACCGCGGCCCGCACCTGGCCGCCCTGGGCGTCGAGCAGCATGTTGGCCTCCTCAGGACCGACCCCCGCCATCGCCACCACCAGCGCCGGCTTGAGCTGTCCGCCGCAACGCTCGAGGATCTCCCGCGCCTTTTCGTCATCGATCCCGGCCAGCTCGCGGAGCATCCGGCGCGCCCGGATTCGGAGCTTCTCGTTCGACGACTTCATGTCGACCATCCGGTTGCCCAGCGTCTTGCCGATCCGGACCATCGCTCCGGTCGAGATCATATTCAAGACCATCTTCGTCGCCGTCCCGGCCTTCAATCGCGTCGAACCGGCGATGATCTCGGGGCCGACCAGGAGGGCGATCTCGATATCGACCTCGGCGCCCAGGAGGCTCGGTCGGTTGCAGGTGATCCCGACGGTTGACGCCCCCCGGCAACGAGCGGCGCGAACGGCGCCCAGGACGTACGGCGTCCGGCCTGACGTCGCGATCCCGACGACCAGGTCGTCTGGGCCGACGTTTCGCTCGTCGATGTCGGCGGCGCCCCGGTTGGGGTCGTCCTCGGCGCCCTCGATGGCGCGGGTGAAGGCCGAGGGGCCGCCGGCGATCAGGCCGACAACCATCTCTGGCGGGGTGCTGAACGTCGGCGGGCACTCGGCGGCGTCGAGGACGCCCAGCCGTCCCGAGGTCCCGGCGCCGGCGTAGATCAGCCGGCCGCCGCGTCCGAGCCGGTCGGCGGCCCACTCGACGGCCCTCGCGATCGCGTCGGCCTCGGCCCCGACCGCCTCCACCACCCGGGCGTCCTCCGCGTTCATCAGTCGGACGATCTCCGAGGGGCTGAGGGTATCGATGGCCTCGGAGAGTGGGTTGCGCGACTCGGTCAGCAGGTGGTCTTCCAGCGGCACGGACAATTCTCCTGGGCGGTTACGACCCTGGGCCGCCCGCATCGGCAAGGGTCTTTACCATTCATGGGAAAGGCGGCTAAAGAACCGGCAGAGCCACCCGCTCTCCACGAGCAGCCTGATCGGCCGGACCTCGTCGCCCCTCTCATGCACGAGGGGATTTCGATAGAGGCGGACCTCGTGAGCGCCGTCGCGGCACTGCCGGGCGATCGTGCAACGGGCCGCGAACGAATCGATCAGGTCCTGCATCCGGGGCGTCGTGATTTGGCGAAAGGCCAGGCTCCAGGCTTCCCGCAGGCCGCCCTCGAATTCCGCGAAGGTGCGAATGAGGTAGGTCGGCTCCAGATTGTCGCGGAAGCGGCGATAGTCGGCCATCCGGAGCTGCTCCCGGTCGAGCGCGGATGGATGCGCGCGGAGGTATTCCCCGAGGCGGTCGGCCGCAATCGCGGCGACCCGCCACTCGCGCTCGATCGCCCGCATCCGCTCCAGCCGCCGTTGCTTGGAAGTCATGCCTTTCTGGCCAGCTCGGAAATCACCTCGAAGAAGGTCGGCTTCGACCAGGGGCGGCCGGTCGTCCGGGGATTGGTGTCAACCTGCCATCCTGACTCAGTGCGAACGATCATCATGTAATAGTACGACGGGTGAACGCAGAAATCGATCTCTCCCTCCGCACCAATCACGTACCGGGCGATTGGGTCGATGACGAACCGGCCGGCCGGCGCCTGGATCAGGACCGTGGGGACCTCGTAGGTCCCGAGGCCCGGTTCGGTGATCTCCTTCGGTCCTCGATGGACGAACCACTTCCGCTCGGTCGCCCACGCCTCGGCGTCGTCGGCAATCTTCTCGACGGCGGCGATCCACTCGGCGCGATCGGCTTGCTGGTCGTCGGTGGGACGGGCGGTCAGGGCTTCGGTCGGCGTTTCGGCTGGCATTGGTCTTCCCCTGCTTTCTCCCGGCCGGGTCGGGCCGATAATCTATTGTCGCCGACCCACCCCGGGGCGGACAAGCCGGCCCGCGATTCCCGGCGGATTGGCGAGACGTAGGAGGCCCCGACGCGATATCCTAGAGACCATGGGGCCGATCGAGAGCGAAGCGGGCTGCGACGTCACAGCAGGACCCGCCGCCTGTATCTGGATGAGTGAGCAGCCGGTGATCGGATCTCGCGGAGGAAGCTGGCCGATGATTGCCGAAGGCTTCGTACACGTGCGGCTGGGGCGAGTTGGGGACGTCGTCCGGCTGGAGGTCACCAGCCGGGAGATCCAGGGCCCCGACCTGGCGAAGGCGTTCATCTGCGAGCTGACCCGTGCCGTCGAGCAGGAGGCCATCGGGCCGATCCTCCTCGACCTGGAGCGGGTTCGATACCTCAGCAGCATGGGATATTCGGCACTCTTCAAGATCGTGAAATGCGCCCGAGAGCGAGGCCGTGCGATCCGATTCTGCCGGATGCACCCGGACGTCCGGGCCGGAGCGGTCGCGGTCAACCTGCCGATGGTCGTCGCGATCGACGACGATCCGGCCTCGGCGATCGATGCGCTCGCGCAGGCCTGAGTCTGTCCCGGCCTGGGTCGGCCCGTCACTCGGCGACGGGCCTGGGATCGATCGACCGCGAAGGGAAGACGAGACTCGCCGCCAGGCCGACGGCGACGACCGTCGACGAGCCGACCAGCGCGAACCAGGGAAACGCCAGGGCGCTGCCGAACTTGGCCCCCAGCACCGCCGCAATCCCCGCGATCACCCCGACCATCGCCGCGGTCTGGCCGACGCGCCTGGTGAGGATTCCGAGCAGGAAGAGCCCGAGCAGGATCCCCGAAACCAGGCCGGCGATTGCCAGGGCGTTGTTCACGACGTTGTCTTCCAGGAACTGGGCAAAGAAGGCGACCAGCCCCAGCACCGCGCCCCAGACGATGGTCATCAGCCGGGAAACCCGGACCAGGTGGCGCTCGTCGTCGCGGCCGGTCGCCGGGCGGTACAGGTCGTTGACGATCGACGCCGACGACGAATTCAGCGAGCCGGCCAGCGTCCCCATCGACGCCGAGAAGACCGAGGCGATCACCAGACCGAGCAGGCCCGTCGGCAGGTAGTGGACGATGAAGTAGCTGAACGCCTCATCGGACCGTCGGAACGGTTCCAGGGGCGGAAACTGCCGGAAGAAGACCCACAGGCTCGCGCCGATAAGCAGGAACAGCGAGAACTGCGCCAGCACGACGAACCCGCTCGCGATCAGCGCCCCGGCCGCCTGCCGTTGCGACCGCGCCGAGAGGTAACGCTGGACCATCAGTTGATCGGCCCCGTGGGTCGACGTGTTCAGGACCATCGCCCCGATCAGACCGGCCCAGAAGGTGTACTTCTGGGTGAGGTCGAGGTCAAAGTTGAGCACCTGGAACTTGCCGGCGGCCTGGGCGGTCTCGAACAGCTCGTGCCAACCACCGGGAAGCTTCCCGGCGAGGAGGAACAGGGCGACCACGGCGCCCAGGATGTAGACGCTGAACTGGATGACGTCGGTCCAGATGACGGCCTTCATCCCGCCGAGGAAGGTGTAGACCACGGTGATCGTCGCGACGACGACGATGGCCGTCTCGACCGACCATCCGGTGAGGTGCTTGAGGATCGTCGCGGCCAGGTAGAGCCGGAGGCCATCGCCGAGCGACCGCGCGACGAGGAAGAGCAGCGAGGCGGTGGTTCGGGTTGGGCCGCCAAACCGGTCCTGGAGCAGTTGATAGGCGGTGAGGATCTGACCGCGGAAGTAGGCGGGCAAAAGGACCGTCGCGACGATCACCCGACCGACCAGGTAGCCGAAGGCCAGTTGCAGGAAGGTGAAGTTGCCGTCATAGGCCACGCCCGGGACGCTGAGGAACGTCGCGGTGCTGGTCTCGGTCGCGACGATCGAGATCATCACGGCCCAGGCCGGGATGTTGCTCTCGCCCAGGAAGTAACCCTTCAGCCCCTGCGACCGCGAGCCTAGCCAGGCCCCCAGCGCGGTACATCCGGTCACATACACGAGGATCACGGCAAGATCGTTGGGATTCATTCGAGGGCGGTCTCGACGGGGGCTGCGGGAAATCGTCGGAGCAAGGCGGGCGGCTCGTTGATCGTCCACTCCGGAACCGCCGAGGCCGGGTGGAAGCCCGGAGAATCCAGCGGCGGCCGAACCAAAATTATCGCCGGACAAGGTCCCGTTGGGAACTCCGCGAATAATCGCCGAGGAGGGGTTTCCTCGCCACGATCAGGACGATACGCAACGGGTCCGATGGAACAAGATCATCGAGCGGCCCACGCTTGCTTTCTCGGGGAGGGGGTTGCCGACACGCGGTGGACTCGGACATCATGATCGAGAACCCTCAGGCGATGCTCCGAGATGAGGCTTCGATAGTCGAGGTATCCTCCTTCGCCGACTGGCTTTCCCAGGGCTCCAAGATGCAACCCGGTCCGAGATACGAGGAAGCTCTCCCCGATCAGGCCAGGGATCCGGAGCCCGGTGGCGATCCCACGTCCGCCTCCTCTACGGCCTCACCTTCCGAACTCGAGGGGCTCTGGCCCGGGGCAGGGACGCTGGCGGCGGTGACCCTGCTCTACCTGGCCTGCCTCGCGGCGGCGACCTATCCGGCCGTCACGAGACTCGGGTCGAGAGTCCCCTCCCTCGCGGACCCCGCCCAGCACCTCTGGACCATGCGGTGGTACAAGACCTGCCTGGTGGAAGGACGTATCAACCCCTTCTTTTGCCGCGAAATCCAGTACCCAGCAGGCGCCTTTCTGGGATACTTCTCGCCACTGCTGATCCAGTCAGTCGAGTACATGGCCGCGAGCCAGGCCACGGCCAATGACATTCTATGTTATAATATAGTATGGATACTTGCATTTCTCGGGACAGGATTGGCCACTTTCTGCCTGTGCTGGTTCGCGGTACGGGATCGAGCCTGCGCGGCAGTGGGCGGATTGCTGGGGATGCTCAGCGGGCCGATGATGCTTCACGGGCTCTGCCATCTCGACCTCATCGAACTGGGTGCCTTCCCCCTGTTCCTACTGGCCTGGATACTCTTCGTCGACGCCCCGAGCCGGTCGCGGCTTCTGGCCGCGGTCGCGCTGTACTGGCTGACGGTGATGAGCGCCGCCTATTTCACGCTGCTGGCGACCGTCCCGGCGACGGCCTATGCGGCCTGGAGCTGGGCTACGTCGGGGCGCCGGTCGGCATGGGACTGGTTGCTCCGGCGATTGCCCTGGTTCGCAGCCTTCGCGGCTCTGGCCCTGGCAGGAACTATGGTCCTGCTCTCGAGCCAGTTGTGGTGCCTCCGTTACGGCATCAAGATTGACCGGCCCCGCGTGGAATTCGAGACCTACCACACCCAGTGGTACAACTATCTGGTGCCGACGCAGGTCCACACGGTCCGTCGCCTGCTGAAAGGTGCTCCATATCCGGACCGGGTCCTCGAGGAAACCGCGACCGAAGAGTCGGGCTCGTACCTCGGGCTTGTGGCGATCGCATTGCTCGTCTACGCGGCCGCGTGTCGCGTCCGGTTCCCGCGCGTCTCGTTCTGGTGGCTGGTGTTCGGACTGCTGGTGATCCTTTCGGGGGGAGCGTCGTGGAAGTTCGGCCCGATCACCGTGGGGCTCCCGGGGGGTTGGCTCTGGGACCACGTGATCCTGTTCCGTCTGATCCGTGCTCCGGCTCGGTTCAACTTGCTAGCCTCCACGGTGGCCGCGGTCCTCGCAGCAGCCGGAATGCGGCATTTCCTGGCGCGCCTCGGATCGCGGGCGGCGAGAGGGGCGGCGATCAGCGCGCTGGTCCTCTTCGCGGTCATGGACCTGAGCGTCGTTCCCTACGGCGGTGGCGGGTTGACTTTGCCCCCCCTACCCGCATGCTACGCGTTCATCAAGGCGCAGGATCCGCACGCCGCCGTCGTCGATGTCCCCCAGACCCCCTCCGGGGATTGCTCGAACTTCGGTGGAGTGAGCACTTACTGGCAGTCGCTCCATCGACTCTCGACCACGGCGGGATACAGCGGAGTGACCAACGCCGCTTATGATGCCGCCGTGCTGGGGCCCTCCCCGTTCGCGCATTCTCGCCTGGTCAAGCCGGGATACCTGTCCGGGATTCTGGATGGGACGGCGGAGTCCAACGATTTTCTCGAGTCCGTACGGTCCTACCTGATTTCGCAGAAGATTCGCTACGTCGTCGTCCACCACGACACGCGACTCCTCGAGATGGACCCGAGTGGCACGGCCATTCTGAAAGCCGGCATACTCGATCGGCTCCAGAGCCGGCTCGAGCACGCCAAGGTCTTTGAGGACGGAGAGGCCTCGGTTTACGACCGTGAGAGGATCGATGTCTCCAGGGGGCCGAAGTCCACGGCTCGGACGGCGGTATCGCCCGAGGCATCCCACATCGGCACGACGGGCTTACGATAGCCATGCGTTGTGCCAAGGCGTGGATCTTCACCGGGTGCCATTCCTGTCCGGCGGTGACGGCTACAAAACCGTCGGAGCCCTCAAGACCACGCGCCGCCTCGGGCGATTGACGCCCGAGGGTCGGCATCAGAACAGGTTTGCCTTCCGGACGAAAAACCCTTCAGCCCCTGCGACCGCGAGCCCAGCCAGGCCCCCAGCGCGGTACATCCGGCCACGTCTGCGGGAGAACGTCGGAGCAGTGCGGATCGAGGAACGACAGGTCGGGGAATCGCTACCGAAAGTCTATGTCATCTGTCAGGTTGAGAAAGTCTCGATCCTACCTGACGTGAGAAGGCATTACGGCGGCCATGGCAACGACTGCTGACCCGCGAAACCCGTTTCGCCCCTACGATACGAGCGCAAATAGGAACCAATGATGCCATGTTTGGCTGCTTTAGAAAAATCGACGTCGCTCGAAATCGTACGGCGATTTGACCTCCACCGATCGATTCGATAGATGCATCCACAAAGCGCGCATTGTATGGTTTCCGGCGTGTTGATTTTGGGAAACATCGCCGGCCTACGGACCGGAGACATCTTCCCCGAGTGGAGATCTCAGTCCTATACTCTCTGCAAGAGAGCAGCAATATTCTTAAATTTTGGCGAAGTAAGATCACGTGGAGTAAGATTTGGTATTTCGAGATGATCTTCTTTGCCGCAGCTGCCATGGTAATGCCCTGGCGCGAGGTGGCGCCCCCAAATTGTGGGTGGCGACTTCGAGGCACCTCATCATATAGACAATCCATGACCTGAACGTGCAGCGACAGAGACCGATCGCACTGGGAGATCGACCCGAAATCGGTCTTTTTTTCAATACTCATCTGCCATCTACTGCTGGTCCGCCCTAGGGGTGGATGCAGGGCTTCGGGCGAACCGTCGTGCATTCGCCCTCTGAGTGTCGCTCATGGCCTTGGTCTTCGGAGAATGATTTTGGTGGTGACCACCCCAAAATCCGACAGAGAAGTACCAGTCTGATTGAACACACAAGTTCGACAACGGGGCTAACCCATGAAGACGGCTTCCTGGGGGAATCCTCCTCTTTCCACGGCCTGCAGCCGTAGTTGGTGATTCATGAATGCCGCGTCTGCCATTGGCATCGGCCTTGTCGGTTATGGTCACTGGGGCCCCAATCACGCCCGCATATTCAACGGCCATCCCGACTCTCGAGTCGTGGCCGTCGCCGATCGCGACGAGGGCCGCCTCAGGGCCGCCGAGAACGTTATTCCCTTCGTCTCCACCATGCAGGATCACCGGGCCTTACTCGACCACCCCGAGGTCGACGCGGTCGTGATCGCCACGCCGTTGACGACGCACTACGGCCTGGTCAAGGAAGCGCTCCAGGCCGGCAAGGACGTTCTGGTCGAGAAGCCGATCTGCTACACGGCGCGCGAGGCCCAGGACCTCTGCGACCTGGCCGACCAGCACGATCGAATTCTCATGTGCGGTCACATTTTCCTTTTTAATGCAGGGATCAACCGCCTGCGGCAGTACATCCAGGACGGCACCCTCGGCCGCGTCTATTACATGGCGGCGACCCGCACCAATCTCGGGCCGCTCCGTACCGACGCCAATGCCCTGTACGACCTGGCCAGCCACGACATTTCCATCTTCCACTACCTGCTCGACAGCCGACCGATCGAGGGCTCTGCCTGGGGTGAGACCTTCCTCCAGCACGAGGTCGAGGATGTCGTCTTCGCCTGCCTGGAGTATCCCGGACAGCTTCTCTGCCACGTGCAGGCCTCCTGGCTCAATCCCCGCAAGGAACGGACCCTGGTTGTCGTCGGCGACAAGAAGATGGCCGTCTGGGACGACATGCAGCCTCTGGAGTCGATTCGCCTTTACGACAAGGGGCTGATGCGCCAGCCTCACTACGACTCGTTCGGGCAGTTCCAGCTCGTGCTCCGCGACGCCGACGTCCTGATCCCCAAGCTCCCCGCCGTCGAGCCGCTCAAGGCCCAGGATCTTCACTTTCTGGAGTGCGTCCGGGAGCGGAAGCAGCCCATCTCCGATGGCGCGTTCTCCTGTGATGTGGTGAAGGCCCTGGAGGCCCTCCAGCGATCGCTCCATCGGGGCGGCTCCCGGCAGCGAGTCGACGATGGTACGCGGCGTCACTCCGTCCGGACAGAGCCGGTCGCGGCGGCGGAGACGCGCTGATGGGATACCGTGAGATACCCGGCCGAAAGTTCGCACTGGTTGGTGATGACGTGCAGCTTGGCCGAGACGTGATCGTCTACGAGTTTGCCAACCTCTACGGCTGCACGATCGGGGACGAATCGCGAATCGGGACGTTCGTCGAGATCCAGCGCGGGGCAACGATCGGTCGGCGGTGTCGCATCCAGAGCCACACCTTCATCTGCGACGGGGTAACCATTGAGGATGACGTCTTCATCGGCCACGGCGTCGTCTTCGTCAACGACAATCACCCCAATGTCGCGGATACGATCGCCGGGATCTGGACCAAGAGCCCGGTGCACGTTGGTGCCGGCGCGAACATCGGCAGCGGAGCAATCATCCTGGGCGGAGTGAACATCGGAGCGAAAGCAACCATCGGCGCTGGGGCCGTGGTCACGCGCGACGTGCCTCCGGGAGCCACCGTCGTCGGCGTGCCGGCTCGCGTCTCCCTCCGTATTGCCGCCATGTTCGGGAGTGACCCGACCTCCGATCTCGATCCCTCCCCACCGGCGACGGCAGGGGAAATCCCTGGGTAGGCCGGGATGACTCCGCTCCCTCATGGGTGTCATCGGACCGATCTGGCACCGCAGGAGGCCGCTCCTGTGGAACCCGCCGTCGATCGATTCCAGCAATCAAACCTACATTGTTTTCTCGACCGTTCCAAGGACATCCATCATGCGAATTGTCTCCTTCGTCGGGACCAGACCCGAGATCATTAAAAACCTGGCGTTTTGCCGCGCCGCAACACTTTTTCCGGACCTTGAATTTCTAGTGGTGCATACCGGTCAGAACTTCGGCCATGACATGGCGGATTGCTTCCTGGAGGAGTTGGGTATTCCAATCGTCCATAGTTCCCCCGTCGTGGACCGTTCAACGATGGGGAGCGTGGCCAAGGACCTGATCGACCACGTCGCCGAGAGCATCGAGCGCTACTCTCCCGATGTCATCATCTCCAACACCGATACTCATACCGCTATGTTCACTGCCTACGCTGGCGCCCGGTTACGTGTGCCTGTGGCCCACTTCGAGGGTGGAATCCGTTGCGAAGCCCGGCTTAATCCAGAGGAGATTTGTCGCCGCCTGGCTGACCATCTCTCGACTTGGATATTCACCATCAGCGACGATGACACACAGTCCCTGCTCCAGGAAGGATTCCCTGCCGAATCGATCTTCATGCTCGGCGACCTGACCCTGGACGCGCTGAAGATCGCATTACGCGAGCACTCCATAGAAGTCCGAAGAGGTGACTACAACGTCCTGACCACGCACCGCCAAGAGAACGCCAACGATCCGCAGCGGTTGAGCGCTATCCTCGACGCTGTCGAGGTGGCTGGCTATCCCACGAGGTTCCCCGTCCATCCGCGCACCCGGGACACACTGGAGCGTGCTGGCCTGCTGGAGCGACTGGAGCGATCGAAGGTTATTACGGCACTACCGCCGCAGGGCTATTTGGACATGCTGCGGTTGGTGTCCGGCTGCAACAAGGTTATCTCCGACAGCGGCGGGCTGCGACGCGAAGCGTACATGCTCGATAAGCCGGTGATATCGCTGGTGCCGTTCATCTGGTTCAAGGAGATGAACCGGCTAGGTTATGAGCTCGTGGTCGATAACGACAAAGACAAGTTGACCCGTGCCATCCGCGAGTTCGATCCCCCGGGGCCGCGACCGCCCCTGTTCGGTGACGGCCGCGCCGGCGAGTACATCCTCCGCACTCTCCTGGATCTGGCACCGCGGGCCGTCCGGTAATTGAGGAGAATGTCATGGAGAAGTCCCTCACAATTGCGACCCCTTGCTATAACGAGGTGGATTCGCTGCCGGCGTACTTTGAGCGCATCGACCACGTCCTCAGCGAGTTGGCTGGGAAGGACTGGAGAGCCAGTCTGCTCTTGATCAACGACGGTAGCCGGGATCGAACCCCAGAACTACTGGAAGATTACGCCCGGCAGCGCCCCGGGGTGCGCGTAATACACCACCCGCAGAACCTCGGCTACGGGGCGGCCATCAAGACTGCCCTTGCCCTCGCCGAAACCGAATGGATCGCGTTCGTGGACGCCGACAGCAATTACGATCAAGCCTTGATCCTGAAGCTAGTGGAACTGGCCAGTCACGACACCCACCTGATCAACGTTTCGATACTGGCCCCCGGCGGCGGTGCCGGTTATCCATGGTATCGTCTACTCCTCTCGTCGACCGTAAGCGGCATCTATCGTGCGATGTTGCCCCGATTAACCAGGGGCGTCTACACAATGACGTGTGGATTCCGGATGTACCAGCGGTCTGTGGTGCCCCAGGTGTTCCCCCGAGCCGATGACTTTGTGGCCACGTCCGAGATCATGATTCGCGCTCTAAAGAGCCGCGCCCGGGTTGTCGAGTTCCCCGCGACCAATTCACGGCGTGAACACGGGGTGAGCAAGATGCGCTTCCTCCGTGTGACTTGGGGTCACCTGAAGCTGGCGATAAGAGCGCTTTTGGGACGGCTCCCCAGGCCTCAGGGTATTGGAGAGCACCTGGGGCGGATCGGCATTTCGCCACCCGGTTGAACGGTCACGGCAATCCCGACCCCTGAGATCACCCTGAATTTTTGACGCCGAAGGATGTGCTGATGAAAATCCCACTAGTCGACTTGCAGGCGCAATATCGTACGATCCAGCCCGAAGTGGATTCCGCAGTCCGAGGCGTGCTCGAACGGGCCGACTTCATCCTCGGCGGGGCGGTATCGGAATTCGAGGCCGCTTTCGCCCAATTCATTGGCACGAAGCATTGCGTTGGGGTGGCCAGCGGCACCGATGCGCTCTGGATGGCCATGCAGGCCCTGGGCATCGGCGAGGGCGACAAGGTACTGCTCCCGGCCAACACCTTCATCGCGACAGCTCTGGCCGTCAGCGATGCCGGGGCCACTCCTGTGCTCGTGGACATGGACCCGAACACCTACAACATCGACGTCGAGGCCGCGAAGAAGGCGCTGGTGCCGGGCACCAAGGCGATCGTACCAGTTCACCTCTACGGTCAGCCGGCCGACATGACCGGCATTCTTGATTTCGCCCGCGAGAAAGGATTGTTTGTCATCGAGGACGCGGCCCAGGCGCACGGGGCCGTCCATGTCGATGGTCGTTGCGGGGCGCTGGGGGTGGCCTCGGGGTTCAGCTTCTACCCGGGGAAGAATCTGGGCGCCTATGGGGACGGCGGCGCGGTCTGCACCAACGACGATAATCTGGCCGAGCGAATGCGTCGGCTCCGTAACTGGGGCGGGACGGTCAAGTATCACCATCCAGAGCGGGGCTTCAACAGCCGTCTGGATACGATTCAGGCGGCCGTACTGGGCATCAAGCTCCGACATCTGGCCGACTGGAACAGCCGACGCCGCCAGGTTGCCGCCTGGTACCGCGAGGAACTGGAGCCGCTAAGGTCCGAAATCGAACTGCCCGCCGAGGCGCCGTGGACGGTCGAACACGTATACCACCTGTTCGTCATCCGTCTCCGTCGGGCGGACCGTGACCAGGTTCTCAAGGCGCTGCACGAAGGGGGTGTCGGGGCCGGCATCCATTACCCGGTGCCGATCCATCTCCAGGGCGCCTATTCGGACCTCGGTCTGGGCCCTGGTTCGTTCCCGGCCACCGAGTCGGCTGCCGGGCAGATCCTGTCGCTCCCCATCTACCCCGAGTTGACCCGCGAGCAGGTCGCCGCTGTCGCCGAATGCCTCCGGCAGATACTCTCCCGATGAGGCTGGGGCTTCGCAACCCCGTCCAGGTGCTAACCCGGATCCCATCCGCCGCGATTCCGAGATGACGACCATGATATCTGCCGGAAATGACGATGACTCTGCACCGGACCTCGCGGACGATTTCGATTCAGAGTCACGCCGTCGACGAGGGGTTGTGATCTCGGCCATCGCCGCCATTCTGCTTCTTTTCCTCCTGCCCGTTCTCGGCGGCTGGTACTACGTGATCGGCGACATTGGGGCCAGCCAGTTGCCGTTTCGGATTTACTACAGCCATCATCTGCGCCAGGGCGAGAGCATCGCGTGGTCGCCCCATCTTTACGGGGGCTATTACCTGCTCGGCGACTCGCACATCGGGACCCAGCACCCCGTAATCCCCCTGCTCTACGGCTTTGCCCCGCTGAACGTGGCGTTTACCGTGGAGATGCTGGCCCGTTATCCGCTCGCCATCCTCGGGGCTTTTCTGCTCCTGAGACGCTGGGGCCTGCCGGGCGACGCGGCCCTCTTCGGCGCCGCCACGCTGGCGTTCGGCGGATTCTTTTTGATGCACTTCATTCACATCCCGATGATCAACGTCGCGGCCCACATCCCGTGGCTGCTCCTGGCCGCCGACGTCCTGCTTCGCGATGAGTCGCCGCGTCGAGCCCGATGGGCCTGGCTCGCGGTGGTCCTGCTGTCCGGATCGCAGTGGTTGATCGGATTTCCTCCGACGATCTACATGTCCTCGCAGGCCGAATTGATTTACGTTGTCATCCTATGGGTCAAGGGGGAAACGAAACTCGGGTCAGTCCTGGCCTGGGTACTGGCGAAGGTTCTGGGCGGACTCGTCGGTTGTGCGCAGATCCTGCCAACGCTCGAGACAGCGAGGCTGTCTCAGCGGATGGGCAGCGGGCTCGACTTTTTCATGAAGGGATCACTCCACCCGGCCGACTTGCTACAACTTTTTTCACCTTACTGGTTCGAGGGGCGGTCGTTCCTGTTCGACACGGATTTTCCTCTTCCCCACGAAATGAGCCTTTACTGCGGATCGGTGACGACCATCCTGGGGATCTGGTCGCTCATCCGCTGGAGGGGGCTCGGTCGGCTCGGCGGATGGGCCGCGGCGGGAGCGACTATAGCCATCATCGGACTACTCTTCGCGATGGGCCGGTACGGCGGCCTCTCGATTTTGCAGTATTACCTGCCTGTTGTTGGCATGTTCCGGATACCCGGCCGTTACGTCCTCCTGTCCCATATCGGGCTCGCGGCCCTGGCGGCCATCGGCCTCACCGACCTCAACCGGGCACGATCCGAAGAGCGACGAGAGCCGAAAGTCCTTTGGCTCCTGCTCCTCGTACCGCTTGCCCAGATGGCCTGGCTAGGCGCTTTGTTCGTCCTGAACGGCCTCCACCCACCCGAGCGGTTCGGCCAGCGGGCTCTCGGCATCGCGATCTTCCTGGCCGCGTTTCTTCTGGTCTGCGCCACGAGCCGTCGGGTTCGCTTCGCCTTCCCTCTGCTCATCCTGTTCGCCCTGGGCGACCAGGTCTTCTACGCGGCCAGCCAACATCTCCGGCCTCTCTTCGTCAAGCGCAGCGCTGATGCCGTTGTGGAACGCCAACCGTTCGAAGCCACGGGAAAGCACGCGCCCTTCAGACACTTCGAGTGGCATACATTCATAACCCTCTCGGAATTCACGGATTATGTGCCGCCTTGCCCGGCACGCAATCACGAGCGGGTCATCGGCACGGAATCCGACCTCAACCTGGTCCGTGGCCTGTACTCGATCGAGGGATATGCTTCATTAGAGCCCCGGCGGATGCTCGACTACGAACTACCCGCGGCGGTTCGTGTTGCCGGAACCCGCTGGGAACTGGTCGGCACTGGACCCACGGCGACCTGGAACGAGCTCGAGGGAGCCTTGCCTTACGTGCGCCTCGTCGCAAAAGCGGTCGCCAGCGAGGAGCCCCGCGAGACCATCGAAAAGATGGATCTGGAAACAACGGCCATCGTCTCCGAACCGCTGGATCTCCCGCCGGGCGATGCTGGGACCGCCGTGCTGAAGGAGGAGCATCCAGGGGAACTCGAGATCACCACCACGGCACCAGCTCGGCGGTTGCTTGTCGTCGCCGAAAGCTATCACCCGGGTTGGTGGGTGACGTTAGACGGCCAGCGGCAGCACCCAATCCGTGTCTACGGCGACTTCCTTGGCCTGGTCGTGCCCGAGGGTCAGCATCAGGTCAAGTTTGCGTTCCGGCCGTGGAGCCTCCGGCTCGGCCCCTGGGTTTCCCTGGGTGGGCTTGGACTTGCCCTGGTCATCTTCGCCGGGTCGTTCCTGTGGTCACCCTACCGAGCCTCACCGAAATCCCTCTAGGTCCGGTTCACGACCGATCTCCGTCCGCCGCTCAGGGGAACGAGAGTTTCCCCAGCAGTTTCGGCGATCGGGCGCCGGTGACGGGCGGGAGCATCGCCGGCTCGCCCCGGACGGTCATGTCGGCCAGGGCCGCGAACGCCATCGCCTCGCGAGCGTCCGACGGCACCCCAACCTCGTCCGACCGCCGGACCGGGATCGGCCCGACCGCCTCGGCAATCCGCTCCATCAACGCCGGGTTACGCACCCCGCCGCCGGCCGCGATCAGCTCGTCCACCGGCGCGCCCTTTTGTGCGCACTGCCCAACGCCGATCGCCACCGTTCGCGCGACCAGCTCGACAAGCGTCGCCATCAGATCGGCCTGAGTCCCTCCCCAATCGGCCGCCAGCCCATCCACAAACGCATCACCGTACATCTCGAAACCCGTCGATTTGGGCGGCATCCTGTGCGGGAACGGGTCGCGAGCGAGCCGCTTCTCGAGCCATCGCTCGTCGACCCGTCCGGAGCGCGCGATCTGGCCGTCGCGGTCGCAGTCGAGCGATCCGCCGGAGATCCGCCGCGCCAGTCGGTCGAGTGGAGCGTTCGCCGGGCCCGTGTCGAAGCCGAACGTGCGCGAGGGATCCTCGCCGAGTACGGTCAGATTGGCGATCCCACCCAGGTTCAGAATCGCCCGACGTCGCGAGCCTTCAGAACTCCTGAAGAGAACCGCGTCGGCAATCGGCGAGAGCGGCGCCCCCTCGCCGCCAGCCGCGACATCGCGGGCCCGGAAATCCGAGACCACGAAACAACCCGTCCGGACCGCGATCCGGTCGCCGTCGCCAAGCTGAAGCGTCGCCCGGATCGCGCCGGCAATGCCGCTGTGATGGTAGATCGTCTGGCCGTGCGAGCCAATCACATCAACGTCAGCCGCCGACAGCCCGGCCGCCGCGATCGCCTCCAGGGCCGCCTCGGCGAACGCCTCGCCAATCCTCGCGTGCAGCTCGGCGACACCCCGGACATCGAGGCCGGCCAGGTCGATGACCCGTCGACGGACCTCGGGATCGTGAGGATGCTCCCGATACTCCAGTAGCCGAACCTCCACCGCGCCCCCCTGCCCCGAGATCCGGCAAACCGCCACGTCGATGGAGTCGGCGCTCGTCCCGGACATCAGCCCGACCACAATCCGATCGGGTTTCCGAGCACGCTCGAGCAGGTCGGCCATTGGGTGGATCATCGAATCGGACGACTCCCTCTGTCAACTGTCGAAGGGCGGGCGTAGGATGTCGAGAAGTCCCATTTCCCTCGGAGAACCGGTCATGAGACGCACGCTCACGGCGATGGCCTTGCTGCTCGGCCTGCCCCTCTCGGCCGCCGCCTGCCTCTGGGACCGCGATACGCCCGCCGACGAGGCGAAGGGGTTGCCCGAGGTCGTTGCGGTCCTGACCGGGCGGTTCGCCAGGAATCCGCCGCTATTCTACGAGATGCGCCTGGAACGCGTCTCGGCCCGGATCGAAAAGCATCCCGACGACCTCGGCGCCTACGACGACGCCGGCGTCGCCTGCGACCGCCTTGGCCGGGGCGACGAGGCGATCGGCTGGATGGAGAAGAAACGCGCGCGGATGCCCATTCCGCCTCTTGATCCCGAGGCTCCAGCGGTCAAGGAACACCTCTACCGGTATCACGCGAACCTCGGCACCTTCCTCGTCCACCGTTGGATACGGCGAGGGGCCGAGCGGTCGAGGCTCGACGAGGTGAAGGCCGCGCGCGAGGAAATCGCCCAGGCCCTCGCGATCAACCCAGACGCCCACTTCGGCCGCGAGAAGTACCAGTTACGCGCCCTCGACTGGATCATCGCCCCGCCGATGGTCCAGCCGGGATTCGACCTGCCCAACCTCCTCGGATGGAGCTTCGACGACGACTACGGCCAGGCCACCAGCCCGGAGCAGGCGCGCGACGCCGTCCGCGGGCTCTCGGGGCTGATCGTCCTGGGAAACGCCTGGGAGAGTATCGACGTCTTCCACGCGCTGAACGTCGCCCTCCAGCGCGACTCGACCGGGTTCGAGCGCGGTCGGGAGGGGGGTCGCAATACGCTCGCGTATCTCGCCTGGCTGCGATGCCGGGAGCTGATCGACGCCGGGAAGGGCGCAATGCTCCCCGACGCCCCGAAAGGCGAGGCCCTGAAGGAGATGCTCCGAAGGCCCAACTTCGTCAAGGCCGAGGAACTGCTCGCCCCGGCCTTCGTGGGACTCCGCGCTGAGGCTGAGGCCTGGCAGACCGCCCGAACCGCCTTCCTGCTGGAGCGGCTGAAGCAGGGCCGCCACCCCGATACCGACCCACGCTTCTGGGACGGCTACATCGAATCCGCCCCGCCAAGGCTGCCGTCAACGTCGGTTCCTCAGGCGTTTGCGTCCTGGCAGAAAAGACGGGCTCTTCTCGCCCTCTCCCTGATCGTCGGCAGCCTGGCTCTGCTGATCGGGGCCACGATCGGAATCGCAATCTGGGCCAATCGCCGGGATGGCCGCGGGTCGAGGCGCCGTCAATCGGAGAGCCCGGCGGAGTTCCATCTCTCCTCATGAGAGGCCGGATCGCAACGCATTGTCCCCCTTTTGCATCAACAGCCCCGCAACAAAGCACACCCGATCCGGTGAGCTAGGATTGGAATAGAACCCACCATAGCCGGGCGCCCCGAACGAAAAAAGGGGGACCGGACCATAGGCGGGGAAGGTTGGGGTACGTGCGATGAGGATACGATCCAGGCACAATGAACGCCGGGGCGCCAGCGCCGTGGAGATGGCACTAATCGCCCCGGTGTTGATCACCCTGCTTCTGGGGATGATCGAGGCGGCCCGGCTGGGGATGGTGGCCCAGCTCCTGACCACGGCCGCCCGCGAGGGATGCCGGGTCGCGGTGCTGGACGGTATGACGCAGGCCGACGTCCAGCAGCATGTCGACGATGTCCTGGCTGGCTCGGGGATCTCGGTCGGGACGGTGACTCCGACCTGCTCGTCGTCTTATACCTGGACGTCGGCCCCGGCCGGCACGCCGATCACGGTGAGCCTGAGCGTGCCGTACAGCCAGGTCTCCTGGTTGAAGATCTCGACCTTCTTCAGCAACGCCACCGTGAGCTCCTCGGCGACGATGAGTAGCGAGAAACCCTGATTCCGAGAGCCCGGTCGTCGGCCGGGCCCGATCCTCGCGCTGGGAGTGAAACCACCATGAACCCCCGGATTCGACATGCCCTCGTCGAACGCAGGGGAACCGCCGCCGTGATCGCCGCGGCGCTCCTCCCGGCGTTCATCGGCTTCGCGGCTCTATCGACCGATACGGCGGTGATCGCCGTTGCCCGTTCTCAGATGAGCACGGCCGCCGACGCCGCCGCCCTGGCCGGCGCCTGGCAACTGGCCGACGAGTACCGCGTCCGTGGCGCCACAAGCCTCACCAATGAGATCGCCGCGGCGAACACCCAGGCCATCGCGCTGGGGACCGCCAATACCGTCATCGGCATGGCACCGGTGATCCACTCCAATACCTCGAACCAGGCCGGCGGCCAGATCATGGTCGGCTACCTCGATCCGACCAACCCCAACTCGACGCTCTACTCCTCCTCGACCGCGGCGTCGTTGTTCAACTCGGTCCAGGTGAACCTCCTCCGCGACACGACCCACGGCGGCCCCGTCCCGACCGTCTTCGCTCAGCTCATGGGCTTCAAGGGAACCAACATCTCGGTCTCGAGCACCGCGACAGCCCTCCCCTATTCCATCAACGGTTTCCAGGCCGTCGGCTCACTGAATGCCAACCTGCTCCCCATCGTCCTTGACTCCGCAACCTGGCAGGAGATGATGGACGGCCTCTCAACCGATCAGTATACCTATAATCCATCAACCGGACAGGTGACCTCGGGACCTGACGGGATCTACGAGTCGCAACTCTACCCCGTCAGCAGCGGGTCGCCCGGCAACTGGGGGACCATCAAGGTCGGCGTGTCGAACAACAGCACCTCGACCCTCGCGGCTCAGATCCAGTACGGCATCACGCCGGGGCAGCTTGCGACCTATCCGAACAACACGATCCAGCTCGACGCGACCCAGTCGCCCCCCTCGATCATTTTTTCGGGAAATCCCGGCATCAGCGCGGGGATCAAGAGCGCCCTGAACAGCATCATCGGCAAGCCGGTGGCCGTCCCGATCTACGACGAGGCCGGCGGTAACGGCAACAACGCCTGGTATCGTGTGATCGCGTTCCAGCCCGCCCGGATTCTGAGCGTGAGCTTCCAGGGAAATCCCAAGTACGTGATCATACAACCTTGCCTCCTCAACGACGCGACCGCGATCGCGGGCACGGCGCAGTCGTGGACCTCGGGCGGGCTGATTTCGGTACAACTGACGCGATGAGGACCGCCGTCCGCGTGAGGAGATTGACCTACCATGCGACGCCGAACCATTCCGTGCGCGACCCTGATTCTCCTGATCGCCCTGGCCGGCTCGATCGGACGGGGACAGACCTCCACCGCCGTCATCGACCAGATCGAGGAGGACTGGTCCCTCGTGATCGGGACGCCCAACCCCGACGAGGTCGGCCCGCAGATCACCACTTGCATGAGCCCGGTCTCTGACGGCTCGACCCCGTTCGTCGCCTTCGACCTGAACTATGTCGATTACCCGTCGTTCCTCTCGGGCGGCCTCCAGGCGAAGGTCTACTCGGGTGCCACCGTCCTCTCCTACGCCTCTCAGGGTGATGATCTCCTCCAGACGACCGGTGAAACGATCACCTGGACGCAGCGGCTCAGCCTGACCTCCTCGAATACCTTGACCTATCAGGTGGTCAACGGACAGTCGACAACCTGGGGCACCTTTGGCCAGGCGCAAGGATTCCCAGCGCTGACCTTCACCGCCCAGGTCAGCTCGCTGGCCAGCTACAGCCCCACGACCTCGGTCGGCAACTCCGGCGTCGGCTGGCAGTCCAACCGCGTCACGCAGATGACGCTCACCCAGGTCCGCTACTACAGCGGAGGCCAACTCGTCGCGACCGACTCCACCTCCCGATCGGTGAACCTCTCGATCGCCCAGTGAGGCCCGTGAGTAGCAATGAACCACAAAAACCGGCGCAAGGCCCTCCTGGTGCCCGCAGGTCGCTGGACCTTCGGGGTTCGGGTTGTGCTGGACGCCGGCCCCTTGGACGTGCGAGCCACCCTCCTGAGCGAGGTCCGAAAAGAGAGTGCCGATTTTCATCTATTTGATAATCACCGTGGTTGTGAACACCTGTCTCGTTCCAGTTCGGTTGTCGATCCACAGCGGGTGAAACCCGCCCGAGGCGTCGGCCGCCAGGCCCGCCGTGTCGCCTAACCAGCTCTCGGAACCCGGCGTCGATGCCACCTCGGGGTCGCCTTGGCCGACGAACTCGGTGACGTGGACGCTCGGCAGCCAGGTGTCCCCGCCGTCGAGTGAGGCCCGGAGGCGGACGTGGCTGCGGAGCGTCCCTCCGCGGAGCGTGCCGTCGTACCATGAGACGGCGACGACGCCCGCCCGGTTCACCGCGACCGACGGCAGGAAGGCGCGGCGCCTGGCTGCTTCCTCTCCCCCGGCAACGCCGGCCTCATCGCTGAGGGCCGTAGGCTCAGACCAATTCACCCCCTTGTCCTTGGAAAGCGTCAGCATGACGCGCAGCCCGGCCTCGGTCCGCTCGGACCAAACCAGGTACAGGCGGTCCCTGAAGGCACCGCTCCCCTGGTCCACCGCCATGATGGGGAGGTCACCGACGCCCGCGCGGTAGTCGCGCAGGGACTGCTCCCCGAGAAAAGACTCCCCGCCCTGGTCCGACCTCTGGACCCGGAGCGACCATTGCTGGTCGGTCGCCTTGGTCAGCACGCGATACGGCACGACGAGCGTGCCGTCGGAGAGCACCACGCCTTGGCCGAAGGTCCTTCCTTGAGTGGAGCCCTTGCAGGCCAGGCGGGTGGGCGGATTGAAAGTCCTGGCCCCGTCGCGTGACCGCCAAACGACAAGCCCCCCGGAAGTCCCGGTGCAATAGACCCGGCCTCGAAACCGACCATTGGTGCAGTCCACGACAAGAAAGGGACGGTCCGCACGATTCTCGGCGACAAAGGGCGCCGCCCATGTGCGGCCGCCATCGCGGGAGGAAGTGATCTCCAGGGCGGGTTGGGGCATGCGTCGCACGTCGGTTTCGAGGCCGGGTCTATAGGCTGCGAAGTAGGCCACCCCGTCCGGATCGAAGGCAACGGCCGGGTCGAAGTAAGAGGGTCCCCCTTTCTCAGCCTTCTTCTCGAGAGCCAGTCCCCATGTCTTTCCGCCGTCGCTGGACGCGTAGGCAACCACGGAGCTTCCCGTTCCCAGGTCCAGAACCATCGAGCCGGCCAGCAGACGACCGCGTTCGCCGGGTTCGGCGGCGAGGATCACCTCGGCGTGCGGCCGCTTCTCATGAGCCTTGCTCACCTGCGTCGCCGGCCCGACGGTGATCCTCGCGGCCGGCTCGGCGACCTGCGCCACCCCGGGCCTTCCCAGGCCAAGGATGCCCAGGGCGGTCACCAGGGCCAGCCGGATGTGCGCAGAGACCGATCGGATTCTCATCGGTTACCTCCTTTGCTCGACGCTCGACGCTCCGGCAGGAGGTCGCGGAGCGGCCAGAGTTGAATCGCTCCGGCGCCTTGCTCTGTCCCCACACCGACGGCGAGGACCTGGTTGTCCGGCGAGAAGGCCGGTGTCCCGAGGCTCCCCTTCTCGACCGGCAAGGTCCGCCTTGGCTGCCCGGAGTGGGCATCCCAGAGAATCACTTCACCGCTCCCCGCACCGTCCGCGACGACGATGCCGCCCGTGGCCAGGAACCGACCGTCCGGGGAGAAGTCGATCCTCCAGACCTGGCCCTTATTCCCCTGCAGCGTCCGGATCTCCTTGCCCGTCTGCACGTCCCAGATCCTCGCTGTCCCGTCAAACCCGGCGGTCGCCAGCCACCTGCTATCCGGGGAGAAGGCGAGCCCGAGGATGACCTCGGTGTGGCCCGCGAGCGCCTGCCGCACGGCTCCGGTCTGGACGTCGATCAATCGCACGCGGAAATCGACGTCCGCGGCGGCTAGGAGCTTGCCGTCGGGTGAGAATCGGAGGTCTCGGAGGCCATCGAGATGACCGGACTTATCGAGGTCATCGATGCGGAGTTCCTGCCGGATTTCTCGAGCCGTCTTCTCCTTTTCGACGTCCCAGAGCTGCACCGTGCGGACGAGCGGGACTCCTGTGAGCTGCTTCGGGATCTCTTGCCCGCCGATCGCCACCGCCTTGCCGTCGGGCGAATAGGCCACACTCCGCACGCTCCCCCGGAGCGGGACTGTCCTCCTCGTCGCTCCCGTTTCCGCGTCGATCAACCGCACCGAATAGGCGAACTTGCCCGCAGGTCGCATGGCGGCGGCGGCGAGCATCTTCCCGTCGGGGGAGTAAGAAATCGATTCGAACCGGATCGTGCTCTCCACGTCGAGGGACCGGCGGACTTTCCGCTTCTCCGCGTCCCAGTACGCGAGCGTGCATTTCATCGCTTTCGCCTTCCGATCGAAACCAACCCCGACGACGGCGATCTCCTTGCCGTCGGGCCTCCATGCCAGGCGGTAGACCGCCTGGTCAGCCTTCAGGATGACCGGCTGGGGCTCGCCCCCTCCGGTCTGGACGGCCAGCAGCGCAGCGGTCAACATCAATCCTGTCGTCATTTGAAGTCTCCAAAGATCTAAAAGGCTGGCGACATCTCGATCGGGACCGACCCGGCGTGCCGTCGTACACCCGCACGCAATCCACGCTCTCCACTGCCCGATCGCCGCGACTCGCGCACGAGCGGTCGACACCCCCGGCTGGACGCTGGCGGCGCGTGGGCTCATCTCGATCACGGATATCACGCCTCGGCGGCGGGATCCGGTGAGGATGCCTCGCCGGCCGACGAGCGGCCGGGGGAACGACTCCCCCGCCCGAGGGGCTACCGCCCGACGGGCAAGGGCAAATCTTCGGGTCCGACGTCCTTGACGCTCAGATCGCCGTAGACGACGCGATAGGTCCGCGAGCCCCTCGGCCGATACCAGCAGATGATCCGGTCCTTGTCGCCGAGCCTCACGCCCTTCCCGAGGTACTTCCAGCTCCCCTCGGTGATCTGCTGAGTGATGAAGACGTGCATCGGGCCCGGGCCGGGGATGCCGGTCTGCCACCATCGGTTCATCAGGTCCACCAACTTGACCTCGGCGGGTGACGCACCCCGCTTCTGGCGGACGGCCTCCTGGGCCCGCCTCAGCCGTTCGAGATCCTCCTTCGAGCTCTGGGCGAACTGGGGCATGCGATCGGGAAACGTCTTGTCGTAGTAGTCGGCGACAACGCCCATGAATTCAAGGACATCCTTCTCGGCGATCGGGGGCGGCTCCACGGCCTTGAGGGCATACCCCGCCGGCGGCACCAGCGAGAACAGCGCGTCGTCCAGCTCGACGTCGAACGCGATCTCGCTGGCGATGCTGCCCTGGTCGCCCACGCCCCCGGGTGCACGTTTGAAGACTTTCCCCGCGTACTCGATCGTCTCACCCTCGGACACATCCCAGCCGCGGTCGCGAACGATCTCGGCGGCGTTGAAGAGGTCGCCCCCGGGCTGTTGACACCGGATCAGCCGCTTGGTCGCGGCATCGAGCCAGAAATCGAAACTGCGATACTCGCCGAGCAGGCCGGTGCGGAGTTCGAATCGGAAGCCGTTCGCCGGCCGGCCCGCGACCTCCTCCTTCCCGAGTGACCGGAGGTCCTCGCGCCGCATCATCTCCTGGTATCGTTCGAACGGGCCGTGCGGGGGGTGCGACGACTCGGCCAGGTATCTGAGCGTCGCTGTCTTGGTCTTGTGGCTGATGGCGAGCTCGGCCCGGCTGGTCTGGTCCTCGATGCGGACGTACACGACCTCTCCGTCTGCATTGAGCATCTCGACACGATAGCGTCCCGGGGCCTTGTAAGCGTGTCGCTGAACCATGGGCGTGTGCCGGAACCACCGGCTGCCTACACCTGCGGGGCCCTCGAACCGTGAGAAGTAGGAGACCTTCCACGTCGCGCTCCTCGCGCGCTCCGCCTGCTCGCGGGCCACCGAGAGGTCGGCGGCATAGACGCGCCCGCCGATGGGCCGGGACATCCCGTACAGGAGGGCGATACCCAGGCCAACGAGGACGGCGGCCGCGATGGAGATCCTCGCCACGTGTTTCATCATGCCGACGCTCCTCAGCCGCATCGCCTGTTCGTGAACGATCTGATCCATGACCGCGGAAGCAATCGAGGGGACGACGCCTCGGCCGTCCTCCTCCAGCCGCTGGACAAGCCGCCGCGTCTCGTCCAGCGCCATCCGACAGGTTTCACAGGCGGCCAGGTGCGCCGCGAATTCGCGCTCGGCGGCCTCATCCAGCAGCCCATCGAAACGGGCGGCGAGCAGGTCCTCACATTGGGCACAGGTCATGGCTCGACCTCCGCATCTTGCTCCTGCGAGCGTAGCGCCTCCCGGAGCATGGCGTAGGCCCGCGAGAGACGGCTCGTGACCGTCCCGAGCGAGACCCCCAGGTTGCAACCGATCTCGGCACAGGATTGACCCCCGTAGAATCGCATCAGGATGACCTGCTTGTACGCTTCGGGGAGTTCGGCCACCGCCCGCCCGAGTTCCTGATCCGGATCAGGGTCCTGCATGGGCAACTCGGACTCGGCCCAGGCCGAAGCCACGTCGAAGTCCAGCGGGGCGGGATGACGCCGCCGTGCCCGTCGCATCTCCCGTGCGACACGCTCCGCGATGCCCAGCAACCATGGGAAGAAGGAGCCAGCCTTCTTGAGTCGGGGCAGGGCGAAATAGGCGCGCACCATCGCCTCCTGGGCGGCCTCGGCCGCCGCTTCCTCGTCGCCGAGCCGTCCGGCCAGATGCTTGGACAGGGCAGACTCGTAACGTAGGACCAGGTGGCGGAACATCTCCGGTCTCCCGCCGAGACAGAGCCCTACGTACTCCTCGTCGGTCATGCGGGGTTCCACTCCAAGTGGATCAGGGCTTGAATCCTACACAAATACTGATCCTGGCATGGGACCTGTCAATTGACGGCGACGAGGTCGGAACCGAGCGTCTTGGGCAAATCGTGAAGTCTCAACCATCCTCACGGACGGTCTACTCAAGAGTGGCTTGGCGGGCGATTTTGCTGCATGGGGTTGAGAAAAAGTGGAGCACCCGGTTACTGCGAGGCCGGGAATCCCCCCAGGGAGAAGGAGGCGAGGCAGCAGAGGCCCTCGTCCGATAGGCCACAGGGAGCTGCGCAACACGAAATGCAGCAGCACTTTACGGAGCGATTGTTGGCCGTGGTGCTTGAAGTGACTCCCTGGGTCCGCTCAAGAACTCAACCGATCACGACGGCGTCTCGGCGGTTAGGTATCGAAAAGCCGTCCGCCGGCTGACGCCCAAGGCGGTGGCGATCTCCGGTACCGTGAGACCGCGGCCACGAAGTTCACGTGCGCGATGCGGTAGGGCCTTGGTCGTGCCTCGCTGCCGGCCGTGATAAACGCCCCGCTCCTTCGCCACGGCGATCCCGGCCGCTTGCCGCTCTCGCCGGTATTCCGACTCGATCTCCGCGAGCCCGAACAACACGCTCGCCACCATCCGCCCGACCGCCCCGCTCAGGTCGATCTGCTGGGTCACGGCGACCACTCGGACTCCACGCTCGCACCAGTCGGCGAGCAGGTCCACGCCGTCTCGCTGGCGGCGCGAGAGCCGGTCCAGCTTCCACACCACGACCGTCTTGACCCTGCCTGCGAAGATGGCCTTCTGCAGCCGATCGAACTCGGGACGTTTCAACGTCTGCCCAGTCTCCTTGTCCTCGAACCACTCCACGGTGGAGGGATTGATTCCGTTACCCTCGAGCCAGCGCCGGACCCCGGGCTTCTGGCTATCGGTCTTCTGACGCACGGATGAGACGCGGCAATAGCAGGCGATCATGTCTATCCCTTCGATCCGTTCCTGGGCCGACGGCCCCGGTAGGCCATCACGGCTTGCGTCCTTGGTTCATGCCAATTAGGATCTACCCATTTTGACACCGGGTATCGGCTCCGGGAAGCCGATGATTTTGCCGGGTTCGATGGATGCCTCGGGCGGGGAACCCTATTTGGCACTCGATGCCGGGGTGAGGGAACAGGTTCCGGGAAGGGGACCTGCCATGCCCGTCGACTTCCTGACGGAGGAGCAGCAACGCCGCTACGGCCGCTACGCGGGCGAGCCGTCGCCCGCCCAGCTCGAACGCTACTTCCACCTCAGTGACAAGGACCGTGGCCTGATCGACCGGCATCGAGGAGACCACAACCGTCTGGGGTTCGCCGTGCAACTCGGCACGGTGCGATTCCTCGGCACGTTCCTGGCCAACCCCGCCGAGGTGCCACCGGGCGTCGTGGCCTACGTCGCCCGGCAACTGGGCATCTCCGAGACCGAGGGCTTGAGGCGCTACGCCACGGGGGAGAAGCGCTGGGACCACGCCGCCGAGATCCGCCGCCACTACGGCTACCGCGACTTCCACCAGGGCTCCGAGGCCGCGGCCCTGACCCGCTGGCTCGCCAACCGGGCCTGGATCAGCACCGAACGCCCCAGCGTCCTGTTCGACCTGGCCCCGGCCCGACTGGTCGAGCGCAAGGTCCTCTTGCCGGGCGTCACCGTCCTGGCCCGGCTGGTCGCCCAGGTCCGCGACAGGGCGGCCACGCGACTGTGGCACACCCTGGCACGAGCCCTCAAACCGCGACAAATCGCTCGCCTCGAGACCTTGCTGGTCGCCGATGAAGCGCACCCGGCAATCGCCCCTGGAGCGACTCCGCCGCGCCCCGACCCGCGTCAGCGTCGCGAGCCTGGTCGGGGCCATCGAGCGACTCCAGGAGATCCGGGCCCTCGGGGTGAGCCACATCGACCTTCCCGGCGTGCCGCCGGTGCGGGTCCAGGCCCTGGCCCGGTCTGCTACGACGGCCCGCGCGCAAGCCATCGCCCGCATGCCGCCGCCACGCCGCCACGCGACCTTACTGGCCTTCGCTCAGGTGGAGGAGACCACGGCGCTCGACGATGCCCTCGACCTGCTCGACCAGTTGATCACCGCGATGCTCGCCCGCGTCGAACACGCCGGCCAGCAACGCCGCCTCCGGACGCTCAAGGACCTGGACCGCGCCGCACTGCTGCTCCGCCAGGCGTGCCTCGTCGTGCTCGACCCGGGCTGCGCCGACCGACGCGTGCGCGACGCGGTCACTTCCTCAAATCCATCGAGGGCCGGAAGCGACCCGACATGAGCCAGGCACCCCGGGCGCTGCTGACGCCGGCCTGGGAACGGCTGGTGCTCGGGGCGGGGGGCGAGCTCGATCGCCGACTCTATACGTTCTGCGCGCTGGAGCGGCTCCAGGACGGCCTTCGACGCCGCGACCTGTTCGCGCCCGCCAGTCGCCGCTGGGGCGATCCCCACGCCAAGCTCCTGCAAGGGCCGGCCTGGGAGAAGGTGCGGATGCGCGTCTGCCGCACGCTGGGCCGCTCGCCCACGCCGACCGAGGAGCTGAAACGTCTCGGCGAGCAGCTCGACGAAGCCTACCGGCGGACGGCCCGCAACCTACCGACTAATGCCGCCGTGAGGATCGACCACAGCGGTCGCCGCGACGTCGTGACCCTCACGCCCCTGGACAAGCTGGACGAGCCCGCCAGCCTGATCGAGCTGCGTCGAGGCGTGACGGCGCGGCTGCCCCGTGTGGACCTGACCGAGATCCTCCTGGAGATCCAGGCCTGGACCAACTTCGCCAGCGAGTTCCGCCACATCAGCGAGGGTGATGGCCGGGTCGCCGATCTCGACCTGAGCCTCTGCGCCGTGCTCCTGGCCGAGGCATGCAACATCGGGCTGGAACCGTTGGTCCGACCCGATGTCCCCGCCCTGACCCGCGGCCGGCTCTCCTGGGTCCAGCAGAATTACATTCGCGCCGAGACCATCACCCGGGCCAACGCTAGGCTGGTTGACTACCAGGCCCAGATCCCCCTGGCCCGGGCGTGGGGTGGTGGTGAGGTGGCCTCGGCCGACGGCCTGCGGTTCGTCGTCCCGGTCCGCACCCTCAACGCCGACCCCAACAGCAAGTACTTCAACGCCGACCGCGGTGTCACCTACTACAACTTCACCAGCGACCAGTTCACCGGCTTCCATGCCATCGTCGTGCCGGGCACGATCCGGGACTCGCTGTTCATCCTGGAGTGCCTGTTGGAGCAGCAGACCGGCCTGCGGCCTCACGAGGTCATGAGCGATACCGCCGGCTACAGCGACCTGGTCTTTGGCCTGTTCTGGCTCCTGGGTTACCAGTTCAGCCCCCGCCTGGCCGACTTCGGCGAGTCCCGGTTCTGGCGGATCGACCCCAAAGCCGACCACGGCGCGCTCAACGGCCTGGCCCGCCAGCGGATCAACATCGCTCGGATCGCGTGGAACTGGGACGACCTGCTGCGGGTGGCCGGCTCGCTCAAGATGGGGACGGTGGGCGCCACGGAGCTGGTCCGCGGTCTCCAGGGCGGCGGCCGCCCCTCGACACTGGGCCGGGCCATCGGCGAGCTGGGCCGTGTGGCCAAGACGCTGTACCTGCTGAACTATCTGGATGACGAGGCGTATCGCCGCCGCATCCTCACGCAGCTCAATCGAGGCGAGAGCCGGCACAGCGTGGCGCGGGCGATCTTCCACGGCCAGCGCGGCGAGCTGCGGCAGCGCTACCGCGAAGGGCAGGAGGACCAGCTCGGGGCGCTGGGCCTGGTGGTCAACGCGGTGGTGCTGTGGAACACCCGGTATCTGGACGCAGCCCTGGCCCAGATCCGTACCTCCGGCGGGCTGGTCCAGCCGGAGGACGTCGGAAGGCTCTCGCCACTGCTCCTCGACCACATCAACGTGCTCGGCCGGTATGAGTTCGCCTTCAAGGAGTCGATCCGGCAGGGGTGTCTGCGGCCGCTCCGGGACCCCGACGAGCTGGATGACCTGGCAGCGTGACGGCCCTTGCGCCGGTTTTCTGTTCCATTGCTACTCACGCCCCAGTGACCCCCTCCCGATCTCGCGGCCTCGGACGTCACCCCTCGACCCCTCCGAAACCTCCTCCAGTCCCCTTCGATACACCATTGACATCTGTCAGACACTCCTTACAATTGTCGCAAGAGCGTCACCCTTCCGATCGCATTTCGATCCATGAAGAGGAGTCCGCTGATGCGACTTTCAACGATCGTCGTCTGCGTGCTGCTGCTGGTACCGGCACGGACCCGGGGCTGCTTCGAATACACGAGCGAGGCGACGCCCCAGCTTTCAACGCCTCATCGGATTGATATCGAGGCAAGCGCGGGAGAATTCTCAGGAGAGCGTCTCCGGATGGCCGGCGCGGGGGTGGCGGCCATCGCCTTGATTGCGGTCGTCGCGCGGGGATACCGGCGTGCCGCGAATCGTCCGTCCGATGCGATCCTACCGTCGGGGTTTCGACTCGATCCTGTCGAGTTCGATTCAGGCACCCCGCATCTCCCGATGGGCACGATAGCGATCGCGATGACTGAGTGGGAGCCGTCGCAGAGCGCAAGCGTCGGGAATCGCTGAGTTTTTCTCGGTCGTTGCAGGTGATGGTGGGGTCCGTTAAGGTTTCCGGTTGAGCCCGTTGTCAAACCCCGAATGGCGAGCCGGAAATGATTTGGAATCGCATCTTCGTTTCCACCTTCCGCTCGGTCGTGATCCCGGTCGTGCTTGTCACCGCGGTGGCGGCTCCTCTTCGCGGCGGCGACGACCGGCCCGCGAAACCGCGGGCCTTCGAGCTGATCGTTGTCGGGCCGGGCGGCAAGCCGGTCCCGGGTGCCGCCATCGAGTTCCGGGGCGACCCGCCGGCAACGCGCGATCGCGTCCGCAAGGGCCGGTTTGTCCGTCAGGGTCCCTTTGGAACGACCGTACTGGCCGACGCCTCGGGCCGGGTTGTCATCGAGTTCCCCCGCGCGCCGACCCGCCTGGAGGCCTTCATCGAAACCCCGGGTTACGGGCCATATTACGCCGGCTGGGCGTCCGAGACGCACAGCGAAACCATCCCCGATCGATTCACCGCCGAGCTGGAGACCGCCTGGTCGGTCGGCGGGATCGTCGTCGACGCCGCAGGGCAGCCGATCGCCGGCGCCGAGGTTCATCCCTGGATCGAGTTCAGGAAGCGACCTGGCGACAATCGACCGTTCTTCAGCGGACAGCACGCCCGGACCGACAACGATGGCCGATGGCACATCGACACCGTCCCGGTCTCGCTGGCCGGCGTCACCGTGAGTATCAACCACTCCGGCCACCGCCCGTACCAGCATCTTCTGACGCGACGGGAATTCGGTATCCCGACGGGCCGTCTGGCGTCAGCCCGGATCGTCCTGGAACGCGGGCTGACCATCTCCGGCCGGATCACCGACGAGGCCGGCAAACCGATCGCCGGCGCCCGGGTCCGGACCAAGTTCCACAACGACATCCGCGAGGCTCGATCCGACCTCGAAGGCCAGTACCGGATCGAGGGCTGCGAGCCCCGGGCCACCCGGGTCGTCGCCTCCGCCGTCGGCCGCGCTACCGACATGAAAGAGGTGACCGTCGACCCGAAGATGGGGCCGGTCGATTTCCGGATGAAGCCCGGCGGGACGGTCCGCATCCGGGTTGTCGATCAGCAAGGCCAGCCGGTTCCCAAAACCCGGATCTTCTTCCAGTGGTGGCGCGGCCGGTTCGAGTATTTCGAGTTCGACCACGTCGGCCAGTACGCCGACGATCACGGCGTCTGGACCTGGCACGAGGCGCCTTTGGACGAATTCCGGGCCGACATCTGCCCGCCCGACGGCATGCAGCTCCAGGCGCAACCGATCGTGGCCCGCACCCAGGAGTACGTCTTTCACGTCTCCGGTCCGCTCGTCGTTTCGGGCGGGGTCGTCGCCGCCGCCACGAAGCAACCCATCAAGAACTTCCGGGTCGTTGTGGGGAGCCGGTTCCCGACCGATCGGATCTCCTGGAATCGCCAGGAGCCCTACGCCGCCACCGACGGCCGATACGAGATCCGCCTGACTCGCGCTGAACCGGTAACCCTGATCCGGATTGAGGCCAGTGGATACCAGGCCGCCGTCTCGCGCGAGATCAAGCCGGACGAGGGGACCATCGCCGTCGACTTCGCCCTGGAGCCGGGCCGCGACATCGTCGCGAAGGTGGTCACCCCGCGCAATGCCGCCGCCGCGGGGGCTCAGGTCGCGCTCGG
This sequence comes from Planctomycetales bacterium, assembly GCA_027449865.1. Lineage (GTDB taxonomy): Bacteria > Planctomycetota > Planctomycetia > Isosphaerales > Isosphaeraceae > JAKAUH01. The sequence goes on along the minus strand of DAIDKV010000097.1, from coordinate 114,524 downwards.
GATCCCCGGGTCGCAGATCGAGGTCAAGAACGGTGAGATCGACCCCTCAATGACCTTTTGCGCCCGAACCCAGACGGGCGAGGATGGCCGCTTTCACTTCCCGGCGCAGGACGGCAACTTCCAGCTCGTGATCGTCCATCCGACCGGATTCGCCCACCTCCGATCGAAGGCGGACTGGTCGGCCCGGATCATTCACCTGGAGCCCTGGTCGCGGGTGGAGGGGACATACCGGATCGGCAAGGCCCCGGCGGCGAACGTCCCGATCGAGCTGGATGTCTCGAGCCTGAGTTCTTATCGTCAGGATGAGCCCAATATCCAGACGCAATACAGGACCGTCACCGGCCCCGACGGCCGGTTCGCCTTCGATCGGGTCGTTCCGGGCCAGGGGCGAATCGGCCGGGCGATCACGTTCATGGTGAACGATGGCGCCACCGAGGTCACCTCTTCGTGCCACGTCCCCACCGCCTTCCCGGCCGGCAAAACGGTGCGTCCCGAGCTAGGTGGGAGCGGACGAGCGGTTATCGGGCGGCTGCAACCGCCCGCGGGAAGGACCGAACCGGTCCGCTGGAGCTTCGCCGAGGTCTGGGTCAACCTCGCCGGGCCGGAGCGCATCGACGCCCCATATCACACGGCAACTGTCGACCGAGAGGGGCGATTCCGGGTCGAGGACGTCCCGCCGGGCGACTACTCATTACGGGTCTGGTTCATGAAGCACGACGCGGGCATGATCGTCGGACACCGCTTCCAGGTGCCGAAGGGCGACGGCGGGCCCGTCGATCTCGGCTCGCTGAAACTCCTCAAAATGCCGTAAAATCCCCAAAACGTCGTCCTGCCGGCGCGGGTTTCCACCGGCTCTCGCGGTCATCGTTGACAAAAAGGGCCGGGGCTGCGTCGGAATGATCGCGGCCCCGGCCCTTTCGCGTTTTTCGATGAACTACAGCTCACCGCGGGATCGAGGGAGATCCCCCCTGCCCCGCGGTTCGCGATCCGATCCGATCAGGCCGAGTGGCCCGACTTCCGGTTGTGGTGAAGGTTCACGTGAACGGCCTCGATCGCCAGGTCAACCGCGTGCTGCTTGTGAGCGAGGTGACCGCCGGTCGCGAAAGCCGGGGCCGCGTGGTGATCCGCCGGGATGACCTGGATCACGTGTCGGTGGTGTCCATGCGCGGGCCTCGCCGCGATGTGGTGAGGCCCCTTCTTGACGGCGTGACGGGTCGGGTGCGCCTTCTTCTTCACCAGGTGATGCCGGTGATGCTTGCCAACGACTCCGATCTCCACGGGCCCGCCGCCGTTCCCTGGGCTGGTTCCACCAGACTGCGACGGCGTCCCGGCCGACGAGCCGCCGCCAGGCGTCCCGGTGGTGCCGAGGCCCGACGACGAGCCACCGCCGCCACCAGGCGAGGTCGTCAGGCTACCGCCCGAGCCACCGCCAGGCGTCTGGCCGGTCGTGCCGCTGCCCGAGCCGCCGCCAGGGCTGCCGGTCGTGCCGCTGCCCGAGCCGCTGCCAGGGCTACCGGTCGAACCGCTGCCCGGACCACCGGTCGTCAGGCCGCCCGAGCCGCCGTTTCCACCGGTGCCCAACGCGAGACCCGCGCCCGGAAGCCGGTACGGCAGAGGCGATGTCACCGCGATCGAGCCGGCGGGGAGCGTGGCGAAGTTGACGAGCCCACCCTTCAGCGCCGACGGGGCGTTGCCCGCCCCCGGGTTGTAGATGACCAGCACGCCGGTCGTCGGGTTGAGGACCGCCGGTTGATCCGACCCGATACCGAGGTAGTCGGCCGGTGCCGGAATGCCGTTGGCCGGGAACCCGGTGATCGTGTACGCCGTCCCGCCAGGGCCGAGGATCGTGTAGTTCCCCGTGATCGGGTCGTAAACGGCCGCCTCGGTCTGGCCGAAGATCGGCTGGTTCGTCCCGTGGGTCGCGGCGTTGAAATACGCCTGATTGTCGTACTGACCAGGAACCGGGACCAGGCTGGAGAGGTCGGGCGTGCTCGCCGGGATCGTGAAGATCGTCGGGCTCGACGGCGACTGCGGGTTGTACACCAGGAACTGGTTAGTGCTCGACCGGTAGACGGCGGCCTGGTCGTAACCCAGCCCGAGGAAGTCGCCCGCGATCGGGATATCGCCCGACTGCCCGAAGGTGAACGACCGCGACCCGGTGATGTTGCTGGCGATGATCCAGGTTCCGGTGCTCGGAGTGAAGACCGCCATCTCGGCCGGGCCGTTGGGATCGAAGTGACCGACCACCGGCAGGCTCTGGTTGGGCGTTCCCTGGACGAAGGTGCTCGGCCCCGAAATGGCCGCCGTCGAGGCGTTGAGCACCGTCCAGGTCGCCGTGGCGATGTTGTAGTAGGCAAACCCCGTCAGGCCGGTCCCGTCGAAGTCGCCCTGGAACGGGACAACCTGGCTGGCCAGAACGGTCGTCGAGGGTGTGTAGGCCACGCCGCTCGGCCCGAACCAGGGCGCCGGCGTCCCCGTCGGCGTCTGGACCGTCCACTGCACCTGATTGGTGGTCGTGTTCCGGGTGAACGAGGCCGGATCCGAGGCCGGGCCGCCGTTGTAGTCGGCCGGGTTCGAGACAATCTGCACGGTCGTCGGATTGCTCGCCGCCGAGAGATTACCCGCCGCGTTTTGCACCACCACGAAGACCGAGGTCTGGCCGTTGCTCAGCGAGAACGGGAGCTGCGTGGAGAAGTCGTACGAGGCTCCGTCGCTCGCCGCCGAGGCCGCGTAGAGGGTCTCCAGCGCCGCGGTGGTCGTCGCGCTGGTGTTGAGGGTGATCTGCGTGGCCGAATCGACCGACTGGATCATCGCCCCCGCCGCCGGCAGGCCGACTCCGAAGACGAACTGGCCGACAGCCAGGCCCGCCGAACTCGAGACGGCCACGATCGGCGAGCCGTTGGTAACGCTCCCCGTGAAGATCGGACCGGTCGCCGTGAGCGACGAGGTGCTTCCGCCGGTCGCGGCCTGCGAGAGCGTGATCACCGAGTCGGTCGTGTCGATCGAGGCGATCGTCGTTCCGCTCGGAATCCCCACCCCGCTCACGGTCTGGCCGACGGAGAGCAAGGCCGTGCTGCCGACCAGGACCGTCGCCGATCCCGGCGTCAGCGTTCCGGCGATGCCGGGAACGGTCGGCGTCAGGCTCGCCCCGGTGGTGTTGGTCGTCGAGGCCGCCGAGAGCGTCACGATGATGTCGGCCGGGTTCGTCGTGTCGATCGCCGTGATCGTCGCTCCGGCCGGGATACCCGACCCGATCACCACCTCGCCGACCGAGAGGCCGGCCGCACTCGAAACGTTCGAGACGATCGCCGAGCCCAGCGAAAGGTTGCCGGTGAACGCCGCCCCGCTGGCGGTCAGGCCCTGCGCCTGGCCGGCCGTCGCGGCCAGCGAGAGCGTCAGAAGCGATTCGCCCGAGCCCAGCGGCGTGATGTTCGTGATCTTCGACCCGCCCGCGATTCCAGGACCGACGATTCCCTCGCCCACGGCCAGGCCAGTCGTGCTGGCGACCAGGACTGTCGCCGATCCAACGGTGGTCGTCCCGTTGAACGAGATCCCCGCCGTGACGCTCGATTCCTGGCTCCCCGCGCCCAGAACCTCATTACCGGCGCTGGTGGCGGTCGCCGCCTGCGAGAGGACGACCTGGGCTGGCGTCGCGCCCGAGGCCGGGTTGATCTGAAGGATCGTCGTTCCGGGCGGGACCCCGGTCCCGACGACCGTCTCGCCGGCCCTTAGCCCCGTCGTGCTTGTGACGTCCACGTTCGCCGAACCGTTCACGACGGCCCCGTCGAACGTCGTCCCGAGGTAGAAGTTCACGGTGCTTCCCGGCTCGGTCGTCCCGACGAACACCGGAGTCCGGTCGCTGGTCACGTTGTCGCCCAGGATTCCCGTGTCGGTCGCCGGTGAGAGCCGCAGGTCGCTCACGGCTGGCGGCGGGACGTCGTTGATCTGGAACGTCACCGTGTTCGACTGCGCCGAGGGCCCCTCGTGATTCGGGTCGTAGGTGTACGCGGCTGTCGCATAAACCTGGAACGTGCCCAGGGTCACGTTGACGCCGGTCGGGTTCTGGAAATCCTGGAAGTTGAAGCTGTAGGAACCGCTGGCGTTCACCGTTGGCTGGAAAACGATCGGCGACGGGGTGACGCCGGTCGGCGGGTTCGTCCAGACCTCGGTGACCGTCACGCTCGTTCCGGGGATGGTTGTTCCCGTGAAGAGCGGCGAGGTGAGGTTGGTCACCGGAGTGCCCGTCTGCGCCGGTCCAGGCAGGTCGATCTGGAGGGTGGGCGCCGGCGGCGGGGCAGTCGGTGCCACCGGCGGGAGGTCGGTGGCCTGCAAATCGAAGGTCAGCATGACCGGGTTGCTCTGCGCCCCGGCGTCGTTGGTCGTGTAGACCTCGATCGTCTTGAGGTTCGCCAGCAGCGAGACGCCCGTTCCGCCGACCAGGGCGTTCCGAGAGAGCGTCAGCGTCGTCCCGGAGATCCCCTGGATCGTCGTCCCAGGCTGGATTCCCGGACCGGCGATCGGCATGCCCGCCACCAGCCCGATGACCGTGCTCAGCCCGGTAATCGTGGCCGATCCGGCGGTCAGCGACCCAGTCAGGCTGATCGTGTTCGAGTTGAGCGCCGAGGTGACCGGGATCGTGAAGTTACCCAACGCGTCGGTCGAGTTGCCCGAGTTCGCCTGAAGCGGCTGGCTGGGGTCGAACCCGCCGATGACCTGACCGTAGGTCGCGTCGCCCGGGGTCATGTCCTTGATCGTGACCCAGGTCGTGTTGCCGTAGGCCGTCATCGAGCTGAGGCCGTTCAGCGTCGGCTTCGACGTGTTGACGACCGTGTAGCCGGCCGAATCCGTCGTCGTCGAGTTCGTTGACAGGAACGCGACCGACGACGGAAGCACAATCGGCGCCAGGTTGATCGCGTACTCGCCCCGGCCGTAGGTTGCGGCCATCAGCGTGTTGGGATCGGCGGCGGCGGTCGGGTTCGACGCCTGGAGAGCGACCGACTCGGGGCTGGTCCCGGTGAAGTTGATCGGGGCCGTGAGCGTCAGGCTGTTGTTGCTGGTGTTGACCGAGGCGATCGTGAACCCACCGGTCACACCGGCGACGGTCACGATGTCACCCGCGGCCAGACCGTTCAGGTTGCTCGCGTTGGTGATGGTGGCCGATCCGTTGGTGATCGTCCCGTTGAAGGAGACGACCTGATACGGCCCGGCCAGCGTTGACATCCCGGTGCTCGGGTCAACGTTGCCCAGCGAGAGGCTCAGCGAGTTGACCGCGACGTGCGGCAGGTTGCCGTTGGACTGAGCGGCGCCAAGGGTTGATTGCGGGAAGAGCGACCAGGTCTGGCCGTTATCCAGCGACTCGTAGACGCCCGAATCGGCCCCGACGAACAGAACCGGGTGATAGCCGGCCGAGGGATTGGTCGGGCTATTGGGGATCGCGTACTGCCATTCGGCGGCGATCGCGTTCAGATTGATCGCCTGGTTGTACGTGACCGAGTTGGGATCGGTCGTCGGGTTGTACGGCTGACCGTTAATCGAGTAGGCGAGGTTCTTGAGGTTGCTCGTGATGTTGACCCAGGTCGGCGTGTTACTCGCCGATGGGATCGAATTGGCCATGTAGAAGACACCGCCGGAGGTCACGGCGTAGGCGTCGTGGCTTCCGCGGACCGGGTCGGTGATGATCTGCTTGACCGTCGATCCGTCGAGGCCGGTCGAGATGTTGATCCAGCTATTGCCGTTCGCGCCGCCGCCGTCCTGCGAGACGTAGATCTGGCCCTTGTCCGTCCCGACATAGAGGAAGTTATTGAGGTTGCCGATCCCCGAGGGTGCCGACGGATCGGGGGCCCCGTAGGCCAGCGCGTCGCTGAAGCCGCCCGGGCTATTGAAGATCGAGGCGGCACCGACGTTGAACCAGGTCACGCCGCTATTGGTCGTCGTGTAGATGGCGCCGGTGTTCGAGCTGATCATCACGTCAGCACCGTTGACCGGGTTGACGGCGAAGTTGGCGCCGCCCTCGTACGGCCACTGAGTCGGGTCGGGGCTGGGGAACGATCCGCTCTGGGCGAACAGGCCGTAGGTCCGGCCGATGTAGGCACCCGACCCGCTGAGGCCGGCGGGGATGTACTGGAAGAAGTCGGTCGAGTTTCCTCCGCAGCAGGGCCAGAAGAACTGGTAGGCCGAGCCGTCCCCTTGCTGGTTGGTCGCCACGCCGGTCGCGTCGCCGCCCGGTCCGCCCCAGGTGATGTTGCCGGTGGTGAGGACATTGGGGGCCGAGACCGGACCGCCGTTGTCCTGGGCGCTGCCGTAGTACATCGCGTCGGCCTTGATCGCCGCCTGGAGACTTGGCTGCGCCGCACCGTAGTAGAACTGGGTGATCTGGATATTGCCGTTGCGGTTGATCCCCGCCAGCGTGTCGTTGCTTCCGATCTGGGTCTGGAAGGTTCCGTTGTTATCCAGGACGCTCCAGATTCCCTGATCGTTGCCGAAGATCAGGCGAGGCAGGCCGGTGAGCGGGTCGATCATCCCGGCGACGGCGTGGTAGTCGGTCCCGCCAACGTCGAAGGGAATCCACTTCACGCCGAACCCGCTGGCCGTGAAGGCGTTGACGTTGAAGGTCTCGAGCGTCGGGCTGGAGAGGAACGGCTGATTCGGGTTGCGAATGAAGTTCAGGTACGAGGTGGTGTCGCCGGGGACGAGGGTGAAATACCCCTTCGTCTTGTCGTCAACCGTCGCCGCGCCGGTGGAGTTGAGGTTGAGGTTACCTCCGGGGCCGACGTTGGTGTATGGGACGTTGGCGTGGGCGTCCCAGATGGTGGTGGTGTCGATCCGGATCAGACCGGTCTGGCCGCCGTCCTGGGTCCCACCGAGGTAGACGACGTTGGGATTGGCCGGATCGACGTTCAGGGTCAGGTCGTACGTCCCCTGAGCGCCGAGGAAACCGGCGCCGCCGGTGATCGGGTAATTCGGCTGGCTGATATCGTTGGTGGGGATCGCCTGGACGGTCGCGGCGCCGTTGGGAGCCACCGACGCGATGTGGACATCAACCCAGTTCTGGCCGAAGTCCTTGGTCATGTACAGGCCGGTGAACTTGCCGCTGCTATCGGAGACAGCGGCGTACAGCCAGCCCGAGTAGACGGCCGAGGCCGCAGCGTTGTTCGGGTCGGCGGGCGGGACGGCCAGGGCGATCCGGCCGGCCGAACCGTTCGGGTTGCCGCTATTCTTCGGGTTGACGTTCCCTCGGGTGAAGTTATACCCATCGTAGATCAGCGGATTGCCGACCCCGCCGAGCATCTGGTTCCAGACCTGGCCCTGGTTCGGGCTCATGTAGACACCGCCGCTCGACCCGACGAGCGCGGCATAGACAATCTGGAGATTCCCCTGGACGTCGGTATTGGTGGCCGGGTCGAGGGTGATCCCGCTATTCGGATCGAGGACGACGTCGGTGGCGTTGCCGGCGAGCATCTTCGTCCAGGTCTTGCCGGTGTCCTCGCTCCGCCAGATCCCGCCGTTGTTCCCGCTGAGGGCCGCATAGATGATCACGTTGCCGCTGGGCGTCGGCTGAGGATCGACCACGACCTTGAAGGCGGTCGTCCCAACGAAGGCCCGGTCGCGGGCCGTCGAATTCAACGGAAGCGGGTTGCCGTTGGCATCAACGTTGACGGTGCTATCAGAGAGCGTCCAGGTCTGGCCGCCGTCGGTGGAGATCAGGAAGCCAACACCGGGCGTCCCGGTGTTCCCCTCGCCGGTCGCGGCGATGATCACCGTCTGGTTCGGGTTGTGGTTGCGCGGGAAGACGGCGATGCTGCCGATGTTCAGCGAGGTGGTCGGGCCAAAGTCGGTCAGCGGGACCCAGGTCGGGCCGCCGGGCGCCAGGAAGTTGGTCGTCTTCCAGACACCGCCGCTGGCCCCGGCCGCGTAGACCGTGTTCCCCGACGGGTCCGACGGGTCGATCGCCAGCCCCGAGACGCGGCCGGCACCACCAGCGCCCGACGACTCGGCTCCCCCGTTGATACCCCCGGTCTGCGAGCTGGACCCAATCGCCGCTGGACCGACCGCCGTCCACGACTGCGACGACAGCGCGTTGGAGGGCGCCATTGTGAAGAGCCGGAAGCCGACGCCGACGGCGTCCTGCCCCGGCACGCCCATCCCACTGGTTGGCAGTGGCTTCTGGAAGATCAGCGACCAGCCGTTGAGCGTTCCGGTCAGCGAGGTCGAGCTGTTCTGAAGGACCAGCGTCCAGTTCCCCATCGCGTTGAGGCCCGCGAACGCCGAGAGCGGCATCTGCGGCGTGAACGTCGAGAAGAACGGCGCCGAGCCCGCCTGGACCGGCGTTGCGGCGTTGTCGTTGAAGATCGTGTTGTTGAAATTTGCCGTCTGCGTTCCCGACCCGACGTTGCTGAAGAGTGGAACCGCGATCTGGCCGGCCTGACCGTAGTTGTAGTAGAGCGTCGCCGAGAGATTGGGGTCGTTCGCGAAGCTCGCGTTCAACTGCACCTGGAGCCCGGCGACTCCCGAGCTGGTCGTGTCTCCCTGCACCACGAAGTTGTCCGGCACCGAGATCGTCGAAACAATCTGGCCCGGCGTCGCGCCGGTCTGAGCCGGGATCGGCTGCGGAAGCCCGGGGGCGCCGTACTGAACCGTCGTCACCGGCGCGTTCGTCCCCTGGCCCCGAAGCACATCGAGACCGGCCACCTGCGTCGTGTCGATCGCGTTGCCGAACTGGTCGAGGATCGGGCCCAGCGTGCCGTTCGCCTGCAACGCGTTCGGCCCGAAATTGATCGTGTACGTCCCGCTCAGCGACTGCTGCGGGAACAGAATGTTGAAGCTGTTCGTCAGCCCGTTGACGGGCGCGACCGGGACGACCTGGATCTCCGGCGTGATGTTCAGCGACCAGTTATCGAGCGTCCCCGTGAGGCTCTTGCTGGCGTTGGAGATCTGGAGATACCAGGTTCCATCGGCCGACTGCCCCTTCAGCCCGGCGAGCGTCTGGGTATTCCCCACCGGGTAAGCCGGCATGTAGGTCCCGGTGAACGGCGCCGTCCCACCGGCGATCGAGGGCGGCTCATTCGCAGGGTTGTCCAGCAGAACCGTGTTCGTGAAGTTCGACCCGGTCAGGCCCGAGAGAAGTGGGATGATCTGTCCGGTCGGCGAGATCAGCGACATCGAGAGCTGCGTGTTGTCGGTCATCGCGAGGCTGAACGCAACCGAGAGCTGCTCGATGAGGAACGTGTTGTTGGAGCTGGGAACCGAGAGCGGAACCGTCAGCACGCCCGGCCCGGCGGCGGTCGCGCTCGGGATCGTCTGGCCGAACGACGTCGAGGCGAACGACTGCGGACCCGTCACCGATCCGGCGGGCCCCATGATCGTGATCGTCGAGGTCTGGTCACCGGTGAATGTGCTGGCCTGGATCGGCCGGTCGAACAGCACGTTGAACATGCTGCTCGTGGCGTTGAGTAACAGGTTGTCGCCGCTGGTCGACCGCTGAGTCTGACCCGAGGAATTGACGCCGATAGCCTGCGAACCCGAAACGTACGGCCCGGGGACGATCAGCGGCAGCGTGTTCTGATTGAACGGCGGGGTCAGGATCGAGGTGGCGCCGTTGAAAGTGACCGGAGTCGTCGGATTCGGCGCGGGGTCCGCGTAGACGTCGCCGGGGGTCAGGCCGGTGTACGACGTGGTCACCGCGTTCTCGTCGACCGTCCCGTTGGCGTTCTGGTCCATCGGGTCGCCCTGGCGGGTGACGATTCCGTTGGCCGCTGTCCAGACCGGCGAGGCAATGGCGAGGCCGGCGCCGTTGTCGGGCGCGATCAGGTAGCTGTACGTCCCGGTGAAGTTGGTGATCCCGCTGGGCGTCGTCCCGTTGGCCGCGAGGGTGGGATTGAAAGTGACCGTGAACTGGGTGTACCCGTAGGCGCTATTTCCCAGGGTATTCGTGGGGCCGACGCCGCTGCTGGTCATCGGGGCCACGCCCGAGACGAACAGCGGAACGAACGAGGATCCGTTGGTGGGACTGTGATAGAAGACCTGAACATCGCCAGGCACGAACGTGGTCGGGTCAACGGGCCGGTCGAAGGTCACCGAGAACGTGACAACCCCACTCTGGGCCTCGGAGAGCGGAATCGGTCCCATCGTGCTGTTCACGATTCGGGGACCGGCGCCGATGGTCATCGGCTGATAGAAGATATTGAGCGGGTTGCCTTTGACGGCCCCACTCGTGATGTGAGACTGATTCAGGTTCCCCGCCCAGATCGGATAAATCTGACCGCCGTAGGCGGCCAGGCCCATCTGGGTCCCGTAGTTGTAGTTCCCATCGGCCTGACCGTTGGCCCCCCCCTGGTTGTCTCCCATCGGCGACATGACCACCGTGTTGCCGGTGATCGCGTCGACGGCCGTCTGCGAGGGGTTGGCGTAGGTCTGCGGGCTGAACGACTGACCGCCATCGATGCTGGTCGCGATCTCGGTGACGACCCGTGTGTTCGCGACGTCGTACCGGGCATCACGCCACGACATGACCACCGTCCCGGTGGTCGGGTCCACGGCGATCGCGGGCATGAACTGCGTCCGGCCGGTCGGCGAGGCCGGGTCGATATTCTCATTCGCCTGCGAGAAGCCGTCGTTGACGGCGTTGTCGTTGTTGACTGGGTTACCGCCGTTGGCAAGCTGCCAGGTCGTGCCCCCGTTATCCGAGTACATCAAAAAGATGTCGGTGTTCGACGTCGGGTTCTTGGTGTTCGGTGGGTATTCCAGCGGCAGATACCCCACGAAGGCCGCGTAGATCCGGCCCTGGAACTGAGTACCGCGAGAGACTCCCGTCGTCGTGATGTTCGGACCGACCGTGTTGTCGATCGCCATCACCAGCCCAGGTCCGGCACCCGTGGCGGGCGCCGCTGGGATGGCCGTCGGGTAGGTGTCGGTGATGGAACCAGGAACCGCCAGCGCCGCGCTGATGACGTGCGGCGTCCCGACGGACATGTTCGTGTTGAAATGCAGGTTCACCCCGTTGAGGAAGCCCGGCGTGGTCTCAGTCCGGTAATCCGTGACGATCAGGTTCCACGTGCCGTTGATTGCATTTGTCCCACCCGCGGCCACACTTGCGAGGAACGCATCGAGTGAGCCAACCTCGGGCCGGAAGTAGCCGACGTAGGGCGCGGCATTGCCATTTGTGCCGGTGGTGGTCGGATCGAAGATATTGCGGGTGGCAGTGTCGGTGAAGATCGTCGCGATGTTGTTGTCACCCTGGGAGAAGGTAATCCCCGGGTTGGTGGTGCTCTGGCCGAAGATACCGAGGTTGGCACCCGAGAGACCGAAAAACGTGCTGTTCGTCCCGGCCGCGTTGGTTGAGTTCAGGAACAGCGTAATGCTGGGACCGCCGTTGGGAGCCTGGAGCACCGCCGAGATGTCGCTGAGCGTCGGGTGCGTGATCGAGAGCGAGACTGTCAGATTGCTGAGGGCCGCGATCGTCGCCGCACTGAATCCACTCACAGGAATCGGGAAACTCGTCGAGACGGGATTATCAGCCGAACCACTGCCCGCGGTCCCAGGATTGATCACCCCGCCCGAAAGATTACTGAACTGGAACGACTGGCCGGGCTGCACGTTGTTCGTCGTGATGTAGGTCGTGTTCGACCCCCCTGCCGGACCGGTGCCGAAGTCTTCCCAGCCGGCCGTGACCGTTCCCAGACCAGCCACCAGCGCCTGCGACGCTCCCGACGTGCTCGCGGTCGCCGCCTGCGAGAGAGTCAAGGTGGTCCCGCCGAGGGACGCGATCGTCGTCCCGGCCGGTATCCCCACGCCGCTGACATCCTCGCCAACCTTGAATCCGCTGGCCGTGACACCGGTCACAACCGCCGATCCACTGGCCAGCGTCCCAATGAACGGAGTCCCAACCTGGTTGATCAGAATCTGGGGATGCGAATCCTTCTGCGGCCCGAAGTTTCCATTCGAGTTCAGAATCGAGGGGCCGCTGAACGAGTTCCCACCGTCGGACGAGACGACCATCTCGATCCGGTTGGGGTTGTAATTGGTTTCCACGTTGGGATTGGCGGGGTGGATATCGCCGCTCGCCCAGGCGACGTAGATATTCCCGCTGTAGGGGTCGTTGGCCCCCGTATACACCGGGTTCGCCGTCGAAGCGTCCACCGCAAGCGTCGGACTGTAGGCCGCGTCCGAGGTCGTCAGCCACTGATACACGACAGTCGGCGCGTACGGCTGGATGATCGGCTTGAATCCACCGCTCAACTGAAACGCGGTCAGCGTAATCGCGCCGTCCGTCGCGCCGCTGGTCTGCAACGCTGAGACGTAGAAGTTCCCGTTCGCGTCGAACGCCACGCTCGGATCGGTTACCTGGGTGTAAGCCGTCGGCGGCGTGGAATCGATCGTCGCGGCGTCGAGGATCGGGTTCACCGGATCGAAGGGCGTCCACGTATTCCCGCCGTCGGTCGAGAACTTCCCCTGGATGACGGTCGTGGTGTGCGGCACCGGGCTCAGCGTCGAGATGTCCAGCGCCCAGACCGAGACCATATCGTTCGGGTTATTCGGATCGATCGCCACCGTCGGGCTGACCGCGTTGCCGCCGGTCGTCACCCGCCCCAAGTTCGTCAGGTTCTGGATCGATCCGTTGGTCGACGCCGCCGGTAGGGTCGACAGCAGCGTCCGCGCCTCCAGCCCCTCCAGCTCGATCCGCTGAAGGCGGAATCGCCGCGACTTCGCGGCCCTCGCCCCACGGCCGTCGCCACCACGAGACCCCCGAAGCGAGCCGCCCGACGCTCCCGTACCCATGGCCATGTCCCCCAGCTCCCCTTAGGTCGCCTCGATGTTCGCACCGCGATGCGTGCGGCAGAGATTCCGGTTATGCGGCCTGCACAGGACACCCAGGCCGGGCAAGGTTCAAGGAATCGAGAAAACATGCAGGCCCAACCCCGCCGAGTCAAATTTTCTCGATCCGACTCCCGAAACCTTTCCCGCTCCGAATCCCCAACGCCCTTCACCCCCGTCGACCATCCCGCAAATTCCCGACAATCCACCCCCGCAGAACACGCACGCACAATAGCTGGATATAATGCAGGCTCGTAATCAGTCATGTCAATGGGGTAGACCAGGAATTCGGAAATGATTTCCTTCTGAGAAGCGGTTCGGGGGCGGTCTTGATCCGACCGACCGGGCGTCGGCCCCCCTGCCCTGCTCTCTCGGACTCGGTTCGATGAGCCGCGTCTGGCCCGGCGTGGTCGTCGGGTTTCGATCGTCGAGGGACCCAGGTCTCCAGGTTCCACAGGAACCCTGATCCCCTGGTGATGGCGTCGACTGGATGCCCAGGCGCCCTGGTTTCCTGGTGCCTGAGTTTCCTGGGTGATAAAGGAACCTTGTTGCCCTGGACGCCTTGGTTCCCAGGGATCAAGGCGAGTGCTGGTCCAGGGAACCTCTGGGTCCTGGGTACTGCCATGACCTGCCGGACCTCGGCGGCTTGGTACCTTGGTGCCGTCTTACCTGGGTCGCACGGGAATCAAGGAGGATTGGGAACCTTGATATCTTGGCAAAGCGATGGCCAAGGCATCAAGCCAGCGGTGGAACCATGGTACCTGGGAGAACATGAAAACCAGGTCTCTGTGAACCCTGGCAAATGAGTCGCCTCGTCTTCAAGGCGCCCTGGTTTCCTGTTCTCCATGTTTCCAAGTTGATCCTGGCCGCTGGAGACCATGGCGGTACAGGCAATAGCAAGACCTTGATGTCAGGGTGGCTTGTCACCCCAGGTCCCATGGTGCCTGATGCTCATGGATGACCTTGAAACCCTGGAACCCAGCGACCTGAACGACCATTCTGATGCAGGAACCAGGTTACTCCATGAACCTGGGAGCCGAGGGACCTATTCGCCAATTTGGTCAAGGAACTAAAGGCACCAGGGTGAAGCAGGTGCCATCAAGTCAAGGGATCAAGGTGGTCGATGAATTCAAGGGATCAAGTTTGTGAGAGTCCCATGGTCGATGGACTGCCATGGTCGATGGACTGCCATGGTCGATGGACTGCCATGTTGCCCTGGTATCCTGGCGGCCAGGTCACCATGACAACAGGGTCTCCATTTGTCTTCAGAAAACAGGTTTCATTGGGATCAAGGTGCTGGCTTGACCTTGGATAATGGGTACCCAGCGACCAAGGAACGTGGGGACCGGGGTTATGTGGTGACCAGGCTACCCTGGTGAATGCAGTGCCAGGGTAGCCTGAAACCGATGTGCTCGTGTTGCCAAGGTTCCAATGAACCCTGGGAAACGGGGGTCATGGTCAACAGGTTTCTCGGTATCAAGGTCGCGGGGAACCTGGAAACCGAGGTGCCAGGGTCCATTGGTGTCGAGGTTCCCTGATGCCAAGGTTCCAGGAAGCCAGGGTTTCCTGGTTCCTGGGTCGCTGGGAATCGAGGTTTCCTGGAACCTGGGAACCTGGATTCATGGGTAACCATTCATCGAGGGGCCAAGGTCGGCCGATAAGAGTGTGTGGCCTTTTGGGTTGGGGCCGGGAGTGGCCGGGCCTGTGCGGTGGGGAAGGGGGGTGGCTGGTGCGCAGCGTCGCGGTGACCAATGCGAAGGGGGGGGTCGGCAAGAGCACATCCGCGATCAACCTCGGCGCGGCGATGGCGGAGCTCGGCCGTCGCGTGCTTCTCATCGACGCCGACCCGTCGGGGAATGCCGCGCTCGGGTTCTTCGCCCGGGGTGCCCCAGGGATTGGCCTGGCCGACGCGCTCCTCGACAGTCTGAGACTTGAGGACGTCGCGGTCTCGACCGAGTACCCGGGCCTGGACGTGGTCCCGCCTGGCGACCGCCTCAGTCTTTGCTCCGAGCAAATGGGGAGCACGCAGGGGCTCGGCCAGGGGCGTGAGTTCCGGATCCGCCGGCTGTTGAAGGGGCTCGACGGCTACGATGTGGTCGTGGTCGACACCAGTCCGGTCCTGACCCCGCTGAACGTGGCGATCCTCTACGCGGTCTCGGAGATCCTGATCCCGATCGACCCCTGCGTCGCGGCGCTCGCCGGGGTCCGGGCGCTGGAGGACCTGATCCGGACGGTCAGCGAGTTCCGGATGGAGTTCACCGACGCCGGACCGCTCTCGATCGCCGGGGTCCTGGTCACGCGAGCCGACCGAACCCTGGTCTCCAAGCAGATCGAGTCGGAGGTTCGCGCGTACTTCGGACCGCTGGTCTACGACCGGGTGGTCCCGATCTCGGTGAAGTTCCGGGAGGCCTACGCGCGGGGGGTTCCGCTGATCCATTACGACCGGTACTGCGCGGGAGCCGACGCATATCGGGAAGCGGCCTCGGCGTACCTCGGCGACTCTCGCGTCGCGGCGAAGGGTGAGGGCGTGGCCGAGGCCGAATCGGCGGGGGATGTGGCGGCCTGAGGGTTCCCGGACGGGAGGCGATCCGATGAGCAGTGGTTCGTTGCGGCGCGGGGGGATCCCGGGCCCCGAGAGCCGGACCGGATTGACCCGGCCCAGCATGACCGAGGCGGAGTTTGAGCGTCGGATCGTCGCCTCGGTGCCGGCCGCCGAGCCGTCTCCGGCGCCGTCACCGATGCCAGCGCCGATACCCGATCCCCCTGAGCCACCGTCGGCACTGGCGGCGCCCGAGCCGGAACCCGTTCCGAGGATTTCCTCGGGGTCGGGGTCAGGGTCGTCGTCCTCGTCGCGGTCGCGAGCGTCGCGGGTGAAGCCGGCGAAGCCCCGTCGGGTCCAGCGGATGTTCGCGATTGAGGAAGAGCTCGACAAGAAGCTCTGGCTCTACGCGATCCACGTCGGCAAGGACCGCTCCGACGTCGTCAACGACCTGCTCCGACCGATCGTCGCCTCGATGGTTCTCTACGACTCGCGCGACCGCCGAGGCCGCAACGCCGACTCCGCCGCCGACCGCGACCTCGACGAGTCGGCCGCCTGACCGCCGCGAACGGGCAGGGCAGGGGGGCTGGAACCGAGATACTCCGAGGCGATAGGATGACAGGGGTCCTGTGATCCGATGTCAGACGTCCCGAGCAGGAAGATCGCGCTAGGGCTCGAGGCTTACCTGGACGATTTCTCCCGCACGAACCGGGCGGAATCCTGGAAGCAGTTCGCTGCGGATCCGATGGAGTGGAAGGCCCATTTCCTTCGGGTGATGGGAGACGTCAGGACCGAGGCTCACTTCAACCTGGAGGGCGTCGACGTCTGGAAGGGCATCACTCGGGCCTCTCGGGGAGCCGGTGGCGCGACCGATTGGGAACTGCTCCAGATCCAGCAGAATGAGGATTGGTGGCCCCGAGTCCGGTGGTTCAAAGGAGGCGTCGAGGTCCCCAATCCCTTCCGGAACGATTAGAGGAATCCTCCGATGTCCTTCCGCTCGAATCGCCGCTTCCGCCTCTGGGACTACAATGTCAGCCATAATCAGTTACTTTTGCGTAGCCCCCAGACGCCGGGAATTCCGACCAACATCGACATCGTGATCTGGGGCGTCGAATACCTTGACTTGGCCTCAATGCTCGACGGCGTGGAACTGGCCCCGGCCGTCGGCGCCGATCTCGAGCGCGCCGAGAAATTCGTGGGAAGGAAGCTCGAAGGCTCATCGAAGGCCTTCTGCCTGATCTCGGGCGATCGCCGATCCCTGGTCGTCGCCAGCGGGTTCAAGGTCCTCGAGAATACCCTCGACGTCTTCGAGTCCAGCCTGGAATACTTCGCCGGCACGGACTCAGCGAGGGACCTCGGAACGATCCTGGCCCATTCGAGGGAGCCGGCCGCGGGGGGCTCCGGCCCTTGGAACGGGCTTGAAGATGGGGCGAAAAGCCATCGCCTGTCCGAGCCGTCCCCATCGGCCTGAGACCGGCCGACCACAACTCTAGGACGACGGAATCCGGCCGATCCATGCCGGTCGCTCGCATCGTGCTGATTGACCGGCTGCGAGGAACTGGATTATGATATCTAGGAAGCCTTGATTCAGCCTCAAACGGGCCGGGAAGACCAGCCCAGCGATCGGCGGCCGGATGACGAGTGCTCCCGATCCCATGGGCCCGGCCTGTATCGGCCGGAGTTTGTCCTCGCGGAGGTCGAGCTGATCCCGGACCCGACCTGAGTCGTCCGGCCTCCCTTGCGGCGTCGATCCTGTACGAGTGCCTCTGGGATGGGGCCCATCCACGCAGGCGTCCGCTCGAGTCATGGAATCGATGGTTGCGGATGCCCCTGAAGAGGTGGCACCATGGACCTCGCATCCAGTCTGTGTTGGAGGTCCGGAGGCGTCGCGACCGAGCGTCGCCGTCGGAATCGATCAACCCCGACCATCGTGGAGTCCGCCGCGCGACTTGAGGAGCGTGCGCTACTCTCGGTCGCGATGGCCTTCAGTCCTCGACCGGCTCTGCTCCAGGTGATGGAAGCCCGCGCCGAGTCGTCGCCTCACAACTTGCGGGCCGCGTCTTTCGTGATTTCGACGCGTTCGGAGATCCCCGGCCAGATGGGCCGGGTCATGGCCCCGCGGGCGAGCCTGCTGAACGGCGGCGCGCGGTCGTATCCGATCTTCCTGAGTGCCCCGATGCAGAACGTCACGGTCACGATGCCGACATCTTCCTCAAGGACGACCATGCCTTCGAACGGGTTCACCAATCCGGGCATAACGGTTAGTGGAACCACGCCGATCATTGGGATCAACCCGATGTCTCAAGGGACGACCCTCCGGTCGGGCCTGTTCAACCCAGGAATGGCTCTCCCGTCGGGTCTCATCAACTCGGGGATCGCCCTTCGTCCGAATTCGTTCGACATCGGCACCACCCTGCGAACGCGTCTGACGGACATCGGAGCGGCTCTGCGAACGCGCCTGATCGACATCGGCATCGCCATCCGGACACACTTCCTCGACATCGGCATCGCCGCTCGCGATCGCCTGTTCGGCTGAGAGTTCGTGCAACAAACACGAGCGGATCAGGTAGACCTCGGATTCCGATTCCCGATTCCAGAAATCGCAAGGGATGGCGTCAATCTGGAATCTGGAATCCAGAATATTAAATGTATTTCTTTATAAATCCAAAGCAGCCGAAAAGCCAACAGGAGTTCTACTTCGTCTTGACCGGCCGGGCGTCGGGGAAAAGAAGGCGTTGTCCTTCGTCTGGTTTCGATGGGGTCTCGGTGTCCGGGCCGAGCCGGGCCTCCAGGGCCGCCAGGCAGAGCGGCTCGAGCATGGTCTTCCATCGGCCGATCCCTGGATTCTCGGCCTTGACCGCGGCTCGGATCGCGTCGCGTTCCGACTCGGGAAGCTGCTCCCAGGCCGCGCGAAGCCTCTGCTCGCGCGCCTTGTCGCGCTCGGCCTCATCCCGAGCGCGGGCCTCCTCTTGCCGCGCCCTGGCCTCGGCCACGGCCTTGACCTTGCCGGCCGTCTTCGCGGCCTTCTCCTGGGTCCGGAAGTCCTCCGGCGGCTTGTAGTCCGACCGGATCGAAGCGACCAGGTAGCCCGCCGGATTCTTGCCGACCCTTCGGTCCTCGTTCTTCATCAGCCAGTCGAAGACCTCGATCTTGGTCCGAACCCGGGCCGCCGGGTGCGCCTCGACCAGTTCCTGGGCCGTCCTCGCGGTGACGCCCCGCTCCTTCAACGCCCCGATGAGTTCGTCCGGCCCATGCTCCTCGCGCTCCGAGGGGTCCTGCGCCACCGCTGTCGCACGGCCGCCCCGGATGAAGATAATCCGCCAGCACCCTCGTTTGACGTACGAGTAGCGTTCCTCCGGCGCGAGCGGTTCGAGAAAGCCCAGTTGCTCCAGCTCCTCAAGTGCCGGCTTCAGCCGACGCTTCAGCTCGGTCGGCGCATACGACCGGCTCAGCCCGATATGCTCGCAGGCCAGCGATCGCAGGTCGAAATCCAGCCGGGACCGCCGATAAAACCGCTTGTCCAGGAACCGGTACATCCGCTTCGTCGTCGGTAGCCGGAGCTTCAGGTAAAACTCCAGGTCAAGCTGCTTCAGGTTCCCGCTCTGGAAGCTCTGGAAGATCACCTCGTTCCAGCGGAAGCTCGAAAGGGGCAGGGGGGGCTTGTCCGGCTTCCCGCCCCGATCTCCCTTCCCGTTGCGCCGGGTGCTCCGCCACCGCTCCCGGTCGTAGAGCGTCACGTTGTCCAGAACGTGGAACTGCTCGTCCACCCAGCTCTTGGCGATGTTGTCCCACCAGGCGTTCTCGTACATCAGCACGACGCCCACCCAACGGTGCAGGGCTTCCTCGATCCGTCGGTAGCTCTGGCCGCTCTGCGGCCACCCCAGCAGCTCGATCAGCTCGTACCGCGAGAACTGCACCCGGGCATCCGTGAAGTTGCTCCGCCGCTTGGTCAACTGGATCAGGCCCACCAGAACCTCGTCGTCGGTCGCGGTCGGCAGGCCGTGCTTGTGCGTTCCCATGATCGTCAGCCGACGGATGATCGGGGCGCTGTCCCGGCGCTCCATTCGGTCCTCGAAGACCATCGTCGTCTGGCCGTCGGGCACGCGGTCCGTCAGTGCCGCGATCGGGAACTCCGCGAGGTTCAACTCGTCCTTCCAACCCGCGTCGGCCGGTGAGACCCCCTCGACGGCCGGAGCCTCGAACTCTTCGGTCTCCTCCAGCGGCAGCTCCCACTCGTCCATCGCTGAGGCCCCCTCGCAGCTCGCCTGGTTCGCATCACGACGATCGCATGGTCAACGGCCTCCCCTGGCCCCCTGTCTTCCTGGTCCGAGAAAGAAAAAAACAACAACAACCCCCCCCCTCTCGCGCGTGTTGTTGTCTTTTTCTTCTTGTAACAAGAGTCTATAACAAATTCTCGGCGACGCAAGAGCCTGAAAAACAATAACTTACGGACCGTAACTATGTCCCGTTAATCGGTAGTGGTATGCCCGGTTAATCGTGAGTGCAGCCCCAAAGTATGTCCGGTACATCGTGAGAAGTATGCCCGGTTAATCGCGAAATCGGCCTCGTTCCATGCTCGGTCCATCGCTAGAAACATCTGGCCACTACGGGCCGAGAATCGGTACTGAACGGGCGTATGAAAACCGTTCGTTCCAGAATCATGCTCGGTGAATCGTCATGGACAGAAAGACACCAAAAAACCATGTCCGGTATATCGTGATGGACGTCTGGCCATTTGGGTCCTGGTTCCGAGGAAATCGGCCGGGCAAGGGATGAGGGCGTCGGTGGAGACCGGTGGCGAAAGTATGTCCGGTGCATCGGTAGTGGGAGAGCTGGCCGGAGACGTCCAGGTATGCTCGGTTAATCGGTAGAGGACGAGAGAGGAGTCGGCCCGATGGGGGCGAAGTATGTCCGGTGCATCGGTAGTGGGCGGCGAGATGGGGTATGCTCGGAATATCGGTAGTGTGCGGGCGGCCAGGAGGCGGATGTTGTCGAAAAGCGACGCGGGACGGTGGACCCGGCGACGGAATTGGGGAGGGAATGCGGATCGCGTTGTCGGTGGGGGGGATGCGTAGTAAGCTGGATAGGTTGATGATTGGGACGGGACTGGCAGGTCCAACGCGAGGCGAGAGCCACCACGAGAGGCACCGGGAGCATGGGTAACAAGACTGTCTTGCGGCTGGCGATCCTGATCGGCGCGGTGGTGATCCTCGGGGGCTCCGGCTACCTGTTGTGGTCCTACCAGGTCGGTCGGCTGGCCCGAGGGGTGGTGGCGCAAGCCGACCAGGCGGTCGCCGAGGGAAATCTTGTCGAGGCTGAGCGGCTGTATCGTGAGTATCTGGCCGTCCTCGACGAGCAGGACGAAACGCGGGCCGAGATCCGACGGAAGTATGCCGAGGTGCTCCTGAAGTTTGACTCGGCGCAACGGCGCGACGAGGCAATGGGGATTCTCGACGACATCCTCCGGCAATATCCGGGGAGGGATGACGTCCGGCGTCGAGCCGCCGAGGTCGCCGTGGAGATTGGCGGGGTCAGTACGGAGAAGGCGCGGGGCTATCTGGCAAGTTTGCTCCGCCGCGCCCCGGACGACGGGCACCTCGAGTACCTGATGGGGCGATGCTACGAGCAGGATGGCGACGCGGCCTCGGCGGAGAAATCCTACGCCTCCGCGATCGACCACAAGGCGCCCGAGCAACTGGAGGCGGGCGGCCGTCGGGCGACCCTCCTTCGCGACAGCCTCGGCCGCAAGGACGAAGCGGACAAGGCCATCGACGCCATGGTCGCCTCATCGCCGGAGGATTACCGCGCCTACCTCGGCCGCGGACGATATCGCGAGGGGAGCGCGGCCCGCGCCCAGAGCAAGGGCGTTGTCGGCGGTGTCGACGACTTCCGAAAGGCCATCGAGCTGGCGCCCGAACACGCCGAAGTTTATCTCGAGCTGGCTCGGGCCGTCGAGCGGCAGTCCGGTGGGACGGCGGCCGGGCTCGACGCCGCCCGGCAGGTCCTCGACCGCGGCCTGGCCGCCGCGCCAAAGGCCAGCTCGCTCTACCTGGCACTGGCCTCCGTCGAGCAGCGGTCCGGACGACTTGACCGCGCCGCCGAGGCCCTGGAGCTCGGCCTGAAGGCCCTCCCCAGCGATCTGAACCTCCGCTGGCAGCTCGCGATCAACCTGGCCAACCGCGGAGAATCCGAGTCGGCCGGCCTCCAGCTTCAAATCGCCGAACTCGAACGCCTCGATGCTCCTCGGACCCTGATTCAGTACCTCCAGGCCTTCGACCATTACAACCACCGCGATTTCCGAGAAGCACGCCGCATCCTCACCGCGATGCAGCCGGCCATCGTCCGAATGGGGAACTTCCGCGGAATCGCCAATGCCTTGCTCGCCCGCTGCTACGCCGAAACCAACGAGGTCGAGCAGCAGCAGGAAGCCGCCCTCCGCGCCCTGAGCATCAATCCCAGCGACATGATGGCCCGCCAGAATTACATCCAGGCGCTGATCGCCCGCGGCGACGTCGAGGAGGCCATCCGCCAGTACCGCGAGGTCTACGCCCAGCAACCGGCCGCCGCCCGCATCCCGCTGGCGGCCTTGCTGATGACCCAGATCCGCCGCCAGCCCGCCGCCTCCCGTAACTGGACCGAGGTCCAGCGGCTGCTCAACGAGGCCACCACCGCAACCCCCGACGCCCTCGAGGTCATTCTCCTCCGCGCTCAACTCCTGGCCGAGCAGGGCCAGGAAAGCCGCGCCGACGACCTCCTCGAAACTGCCCGCGCCCGCGCCCCAGGCGACATCCGGCCCTGGATCGCTCAGGTCGAATCCCGTGTCCGCCGCCAACGCCTCGACGAGGCCCAGGCCATCCTCGACCGTGCTCGTCAGGAGGCCGGCGATCGCCCGGAGTTCCGCCTGGCCGGCATTCCCCTGGCAGCCGCCCGCGGCGGCGAGGCGGCACGCTCCGCCCTCGAAAAACTGGGGCAGGGAATCGACCACTTCCCCCGCGAGGGACGCCGACAGATCCTGGCCTCGATCGCTAGCGAACTCGACCGCCTCGGCGACCCCGCCGCCGTCCCCGCCTGGGAACGGCTCCTCCGCGAAGACCCCCAGAACTTGCAGCCGCGGCTCCGCCTCTTCGAGATCGCCATGGCCGCCAACAACGCCGACCAGGCCGCCGCACGCCTCCACGACATCGAATCGATCGACGCCGAATCCGCCGCCTTCGCTCGTTCCCAATTCCTCGCCTGGCGCGCCCGGAACGAAGCCGACCTCGACGCTCGCCGAAAACTCCGCGATCAGGCCCACGCCCTCCTCGACGAACTCCGCATCCGACGCCCCGACATGGCCCGCGTCCCACTCGCTCTCGCCCGCCTCGACGAGGAGCAAGCCGCCGACGCTCCCTCCGACGACGCCCGCCGCGAAAAAACCGAGGCCGCCCTCGCCGCCTACCGCCTCGCCGTCGACCTCGGCCTGCGCGACCCAATCGCCCTCCGCGGTTACATCCAGCTCCTCTTCCGCTCCGGACAGGGCGGCGAGGCCCTCCGGTTCTACTCCGAGTTGCCCCAAACCGGCGCCTACACCGGCGACCTCGGCCGCGTCGCCAGCCGCCTCGCCCTCGCCAATCGCGACGTCCAGAAAGCCGAGGAAATCGCCCGCAAGGCCGTCGAAACCGACCCCAACGACTTCCAGTCCCGCGTCTGGCTCGCCCAGCTTCTCCTCGATCACAACGCCGCCGACGAGGCCCTCACCGTGCTCCGTCGTGGACTGGCCGACGCTCCCGACGACCCCAACCGACACATCGTCCTGGTCCGGTTCCTGATCCTCGCCCGCCGGACCGAGCAGGCCGAGCAGGCGGCCCGCGAGACCGAGGTCCGACTCGCCGCCAAACCCACCGCCGTCGCTCAGTGCTGTGCGATCGTCGGCAAGGCCTACGAAGTGGTCGACCCCGATCGCTCGCGTACCTGGTATGGCCGGGCCCGCTCCTGGTACGACCGCGCCCAGCGCGAGCTGAAAGACCCCGCCGACCTCTCCGTCAAGCGACTCCTCGCCCAGTTCCTCGTCGAGACCAACCAGACCGCCGAGGCCGAGCCCGTCCTCAAGGACATCCTCGACCGATCGCTCTCCAAGTCGCCAACCACCGCCTCGTGGGCCCGACGCGCCCTGGCCCAGCTCTACGTCAACGCCAGCCCGCCCCGGATCGCCGATGCCGTCGCCCTCTACCCCTCGGCCAACGGCCCAGGCGCTAACCCCGACGACCTCCGCATCCTCTCCCAGATCCACGAAATCCAGGGAACTCCCGAGTCTCGCAAACAGGCCGCCGCCGAGCTGGAAACCCTCATCGCCCAGGAGGGGGCCGCCACCCTCGACGACCGCCGCCGATTCGCCCAGCTCCTCGAGGCCATCGGCGATTGGCCCCGCGCCCGCGAGCAGTTCCAGGAACTCACTCTCCGTGCCGAGGCCGCCAGGGATCCCGAGGCCGTCGCTCGCCGACCCCTCTATTACACCCTGGCTGTCGAGGCCCTCGTCCGTCACCATCGCCCGGGCGACGACTCCGACCTCGACCAGGCCCGAAAGCTCGTCGACAAACTCCGGCCGATCCAGAGCGAGCCGCTCGTTCCCCTCCTGCTCGAAGTCGAGATCGACCGGGCCGCCGGTCAAATCGATTCCGCGAGCCGTCGCATTCGCGAGTTCGACGCCCGACCCGACCTCACCCCCAACGGCCGCCTTCGCCTGGCCCTCGAAGCCGAACGGCTCGGACTGTTCGAGGCCGCCGAGGCCGTCTATCGGCACGTCGCCACTCTACCCAGCCCAGATCCCAAGGCCACCTCGCCCCAGCTCCCGCTCGCCCTCTTCCTCGCCCGTCGCGGCCGAGTCACGGACGCCGTCAACATCTGCGAGGCCCTTCGTTCCGATCCCGCCCAGCGCGAAATCGCCGGCGCCATCGCCGTTCAGGTCGTCTGCGACCCCGCACATCCCCTCAACCTCGACCAGGTCCGCCGCGTCCTCGCCTGGTATCAGGGAGCCACTCCCGGCGGCGAGTTCCGCTCGGTGAATCCGGTCATCTGCCTCGGCAACCTCTACGAGCGAAT
This sequence comes from Planctomycetales bacterium, assembly GCA_027449865.1. GTDB lineage: Bacteria > Planctomycetota > Planctomycetia > Isosphaerales > Isosphaeraceae > JAKAUH01. Next base: position 90,097 of record DAIDKV010000097.1, on the reverse strand, counting down.
GGGCGACTACACCCGCGCCGAGGAAGCCTATCGCCGCGTCGTCCAGAGTAACGACGCCGATGGCATCGCCTCGAACAACCTCGCCTGGCTCCTCGCCCTCCGTGGCGGACGCGGTCTCGAAGCCCTCGACCTCGTCAACAAGGCCATCCGCGTCCGTGGTGCCCTTCCCGAATTCCTCGATACCCGAGGGGTCATCTACCTCAAAATGGGCGAAAAGCGACGCGCCCTCTCCGACCTCGAAGCCACCGCCCGCGCCTCGGCCTCCGCCTCCAAGTTCTTCCACCTCGCCGAGGCTTACCTCAGCCTCGACGAGACCGAAAAGGCCCGCAAGGCCCTCGAAGCCGGCAAGAGTCGAGGACTCCCCGCCGGTCTTCACCTCCTCGAAATCGCCGACTATCGCAAAATCGCCGGACAGCTTGGGGCACCCTGAGCAACCAACGGCGGCTCCGGTCCGGTTCGCTGGGAGGTCGAGCCTCCCGGCGAGCCTCTCGACCTACGGCAGAACCACCCGTTCCGAGGCAACCTGCCGAAGATACGCCCCGTAATCGTTGGGAATGCGATCGGCGAGACGGCGAACCTGATCGGCGTCGATGAACCCCATCCGAAACGCAATTTCCTCGACGCAGGCGATTTTGAGACCCTGACGCGACTCAATCGCCTCGACGTAGTTGGCCGCCTGGATCAGGGATTCGGTGGTCCCGGTGTCGAGCCAGGCAAATCCCCGGCTGAAAAGCTCGACGTGGAGCTGGCCGCGGTCGAGGTAGATCCGGTTGACGTCGGTGATCTCCAGCTCGCCGCGGGGCGAAGGCTTCAGCGCCCGGGCGATCTCGACCACCTGGCTGTCGTAGAAGTACAGCCCGGTGACGGCGTGATTCGACTTCGGCTGATCGGGCTTCTCCTCGATCGAAAGCGCGCGGCCGTCCGGCCCAAACTCGACGACGCCGTACCGCTGCGGGTCCTTCACCGGATAGGCGAAGACCGTGGCGCCCTCGGCCCTCGACCGGGCTCGCTGGAGCATCCCCTGGAAGCCCTGGCCGTAGAAGATGTTGTCGCCTAGGATCAGCGCCACGGGATCCGTCCCGACGAACTCCGCCCCGATGAGGAACGCCTGCGCCAGCCCGCCCGGATGGGGCTGGACGGCGTATCGGATCTCGAGCCCGAGTTGACTCCCGTCCCCAAGCAAGCGCTCAAACCCGCCGATGTCGTCGGGAGTGGAGATCAGGAGAACCTCGCGGATGCCGGCAAGCATCAGGGTCGACAGCGGATAATAGATCATCGGCTTGTCGTAGACCGGCAGAAGCTGCTTGCTGACAGCCCGGGTGATCGGATAGAGCCGCGTGCCGGAGCCTCCGGCCAGGATGATTCCCTTGCGAAACATCGGGGGGATTGCCTCTGGTTTGGGCGAGGCCCGCCGTCCGGGCCGGGCCAGGCGCGCAGGCCGACCGATCGGCCTGGGGCCAAACCGATTGTAACTCCGCCGGGCGCCTCGCCACAACCAGGCGAACCCCTCCCCTCAGCCCGCCGACCCGAGGAATGTCGCACCGAAGCAACATAACGGCGATCTGGGCGGGAATCCGTGCCGGTCGCGGTGGACGGTCCGGCAATCGCCTAGGATAATGGAAGGTCCCAGTATCGTCCCGTAGGCAAGGGAACATCCGGCCGCGACGTCTGCCCGCTGCCGGGACCCGACCACGGCCGGTCGGCTTCTCGATCATCTCCCCGAAGCGCTTATGAGATCTTTCCTCAACGCCTGTGGGTTGACCGAGCCGATCCGGCTGACCATCGAGGGCCCCCGGCCCGGCGAGGCCCGGCCCTGGCCGCTTCCACAGCCGTTCGCCGTCCTCGGTCGCGACCCCCGCGCTGACCTGATCCTCGACGACCTGAAGGTTAGCCGGCGTCACCTCTACTTGCAGGCCATCGCCGGCGGGGTCTTCTGGATGGACCTCGAAAGCCGGACCGGCACCTGCGACGCGACCGGTTCGCGCAAGTGGGGATGGCTCAACGGCGGCGAGTTGCTCCAGGTCGGCCCGTTCGTGATCCGTCGTGAAGGCGGCGACCCCGCGCCCCCGTGCCGCGAATCTCCGCTGATCGTCCGGTCGATCGCCCACGAAACCTTGCCCGGCGTCTCCCTCGAGTTCCTCAACGGGCCCTCCGAGCGCACGGTCTGGCCGATGAATCGAGTGATCTCGCTGATCGGATCGGCCCGAGGCTGCAAGTTCCGCCTGACCGACCCCAGCGTCTCGGCCTTCCACGCCAGCCTGCTCCGGACCCCGACGGGCCTCTGGGTCGTCGACCTCCGTGGCGGCCGAAGTCTCTCCATCAACGCCGAGCCGATCCGCTTCGGCCCGCTCGTCGAGGGCGACGTCCTGGGGATCGGACGATACCGCATTCGCGTTCGGGTCCACGCAACCGACGACAGCCTGGATCCCGAGGCCGGCTCTTCGGTCGGCTGGTCGGCTCCCTCGGTCCAGGGTGCTCTGGCCCGTCGTCCCACCCCGGCCGTCCCCTCGATCGCCGCGTTCTCCGGCTTCTCAACAGCGATGCCGATGCCGCCGATGGTCGCCTCGGCCGCCGGCGTCGAGCTGGTTCACGACTCCGGCCGAACACACCCCGAGATCACCGAATCGGCGCTGGTCCCGCTGGTCCATCAATTCAGCATGATGCAGCAGCAGATGTTCGACCAGTTCCAGCAAGCCATGGGCATGCTCGTTCAGATGTTCAGCTCGATGCACCGCGAGCAGATGGACGTCATCCGCGAGGAACTGGACCGCCTGCACGACCTCACGCGCGAGCTTCAGGAGTTGAGGGAGGAGCTTGCCCAATCGTCGGCCAGGCCAGCCCCCGCGGCCGCGCCGGCCAGACCGATCCCGACCCTTCCGCCAAGATCGCAACCGGCGTCCCCGCCGAAACCGGCCGAGACCCCCTCGGCATCCGTCGCGCCCGCCTCCGCCCCCTCGCCATCGCCGTCCGCGCGGCCAGGTCCGACGCGCCCGGTTGTCCCCCCGCCGACCGACCCTCGCCCCGACCAGGCCGCTCCGGGCGTCGCCAGCCCGCAGGACGCCGTCGCCTGGATTCACCAGCGGATCGCCGCGATCCAGCAGGAACGCGAGACCCGATGGCAGAAGATCGTCAAGCTTCTGCCGGGAATGTCGTGACCCGGCGGCCCTGGGGAAGACACAGGCAAACCCGCGAACTCTTTTTGAGGGATTTCCGCGAGCGCGTCCTCAACGATACAATTTGGGGGAAGTAGAGCCCCCGAAAGGCAAGCGGCCCGGCCGCCCCGATCGAAATCGGAGCAGTCGGGCCGCGGTGCGATTCCAGGATCGTTCGCTTCGAACGATCAGGCGACGATGTGGCCGTGGGGCAGGATGTAGCCCAGCTCCAGCAGCTTCGCCACGATCGCGTCGACGCACTGATCCACGGCCAGTGCGCCGGTGTCGATGGCGACCTCCGGGTTGGTCGGCGGCTCGTAGGGGTCATCCACACCGGTGAAGCCCATCGGCTTCCCCTCGGCGACCGCGGCGCGGGCCTTGGCGTACATCCCCTTCACGTCGCGCTGCTCGCAGACCTCGACCGGGGTGCTGCAATAAACCTCGACGAAGTTCCCCTTCGACATCTTGCGGGCCTCGTCCCGGATCGCCCGGTATGGGCTGATGACCGAGCAGAGGGTCGTTCCGCCGTGCTGAGCGACCAGGCCGGCCACGTACCCGACGCGCCGGATGTTGGTGTCTCGGTCTTCCTTGCTGAAGCCCAGCCCCTTTGAGAGGTGGGTCCGGATCTCGTCGCCGTCGAGCAGCGAGCAGTTCCGCCCGTACTCGGCCAGCCGCTCGATCAGGGCGTGCGCCACTGTGCTCTTGCCCGAGCCCGAGAGGCCCGTGAACCAGATCGTGAGTCCCTGGCGGAACTTCGGCGGGTTGGTCTCGTTCAGGATCTCGGCGACCGCCGGCCGGCTGAACCACTCGGGAAGCTGCAAGCCCTTCGCCAGGTAGTTGTCGCGGACCTGCGTCCCTGAGATGTCGGCCGTCTTCACGCCCGGCGGGACCGCGTCGACGGGGCAGTAACGCTCCTCGTCGGGCAGGTAGACCATCTGCTTGAAGTCGACCATCTCCATGCCGATCTCGTCCTTGTGTGTCGCCATGGATTCCTGGGCGGCATAGGGCGAGTAAAACGGCTTGCCGGTCGAGTCGTTTCCGGGTCCGGCGTGGTCGCGGCCGACGATGAAGTGGGTGCAGCCGTAGTTCCGCCGGATGATCGCGTGCAGCAGAACCTCGCGCGGTCCGGCCATCCGCATCGCCAGCGGGAGCAGGCTCAAAACGACGCTTCCCGACTCGTAGTAATTATCGACGAGGGCCCGATAGCACCGGACCCGGGTGTAATGATCGACGTCGCCCGGCTTGGTGACGCCGACGACCGGGTGAATCAGCAGGCCGCCGCCGATCTGCTCGGCGGCTCGCTTGGTCAGCTCTTCGTGGGCGCGGTGCAGGGGGTTCCGGGTCTGGAACGCGACGATCTTGCTCCAGCCGAGGCCCTGGAAGTGCTCGCGCAGTTCGGCCGGGGTTCTGCGTAGTTCGACGAAGTCATAATGCGGCGGGACGCGGATGACCTCCAGCCGGCCCGAGGCGTAGTGGTCGGCCTGTCGGTGGAGGTGGGCCACCGCCGGGTGTTTCGTGTCGGCCGAGCCGTAGGCGCCCCTGGCCTCGGCTTCCTTGTCGTAGGGATAGATCTCCTCGACGTGGAGGAAGGCGAGCAGGTTGCCGTAGACGTCGCGGAGGGCCAGCGGCTTCCCCTCGGCGACGCCGTCGCCCGGCTTCACCGGGAGCGTGACGGGGAGCGGCCAGAGGGTGCCGTCGGCCAGTCGCATCTCGGCGACGACCCGATTGTAATCGGCCTTGCCGAGGAACGTTTTCAGGGGCGAGAAGCCGCCGACGGCCAGTAGCTCCAGGTCGCAGAGCCCGCGCTCATCGAGGGTGAGGCTGGCGAAGTCCTTGGCGGTCGCCTTCATCTCGGCGGCCCGCGCGTCGCCGACGATCAGGTCGACCAGCTTGCCGCCATACGGGGTGTTCAGGGAGCCGGTGCCGGTTTTGGAGGATGTTGGGGGGGTGGAAGTGCTAATCGTCGTCGTCCTCGTGTCTCGTGTCGAATCGGATCGTCCGGGGCAGGCGGGCGCGTTTGCCGACGGGGCCGGGCCACCGGTCCGTCCCGGGCGCCTCGTGAACTCGCGAGCCACGCGCCGGCGCGGGCCTAATAGTTTATCGTGATGACTCCTCATCGATCAACGTCACGCTGACACCACGCCGGCTCCAGCCGGCGATCCGGAATGTAGGGTTGTGCCGAGGACACCCCATGTAGGAGCCGGCTCCAGCCGGCGATCCGCGCCTCAGGTCTGGCTGCGTCCGGGTCGGGAGCAGGAGCTCCCTCCTACAAGGGACGCCACATGTCTACATGTGATCATTTTGCGAATCGGGATTGGGTCCAGCGGCCCACTCACGGACGGGCGTCGGCCTCGGCCTTGTTCTCCAGGTACCAGCCGATGGTTCGCTTCAGGCCGGCTTCCAGGCTTGTCGGCGGGCGCCAGTTGAGAACGCTCTCCATCTTCGAGACGTCCAGCACCTTCCGCATCACGCCGTCGGCCTTGGTCGTGTCCCAGACGATCTCGCCGCGGAACCCGGTCAGCTTCGCGGTCAGTTCGGCGAGTTCCTTGATGGTCGTCCCGATGCCCGTCCCGACGTTTAGGGGTTCGGTGTACCCGCTCTTGAGCAGACGGACAACGGCCTCGGCGGCGTCGCCTGAGTAGATGAACTCCCGGACGGGTGCTCCGGTTCCCCAGCAGACGACCTTCTCGGCCTTCGCCTGCACGGCGTCGGCAAACTTCTTGATGAGCGCCGCGGCCACGTGCGAGCGGTATTCGCCGAAGACGTCGTGTTCGCCGTAGAGGTTGGTGACGATCGGCATCTGACCGACGATCCCGCACCCCTTTCCGTAGGCGCGCAGGCCGACTTCCAGCACCTTCTTGGTGAATCCGTACGACTCGACCGACGGGTGCAGCGGACCGGCCCAGAAGTCGGCTTCCTTCATGTCGCCGACGACCCCGCCCGGGTACGAGCAGGCGGAGCCGATCGCCATAACCTTCTTGACGCCGGCGGCGGCGGCGGCGTCCAGGACGTTCACGCCCATGATCACGTTGCGCGAGAAGATTTGCACCGGCTCGGCGATGCAGATTCCCAGGCCGCCGTAATAGGCTGCTGAGTGGACGATGATGTCGGGGGCCATCCGTTTGACGACTTGGCGGGTGGATTCGGCGTCCATCAGGTCGAAATCCGGGCGTCCCGGGGTGGCGACCTCGTAATCATGCCGCCGGAGAGCCTCGGCGATCCTGCGTCCGAAGAATCCGCTTCCTCCCGTCAGCAGCACACGCTCCGTCATGATTCATCCTCCTTGGTTCGATCCGTCTGAGGGGGCCCGATCCGATCGATCGCGCGGGGCGACCCGTCGCGGGGCCTTTCTACCATACCGGAGAGCCCGAGTGCCTGTCATCAGGAGGACGCTTGCTCACGCCCAGATACCGACGGAGTGGTCTTCGAGACGGGGATTCCGCGCAAGAAAAAAGCCGGACCCACGGGCCCGGCTTCTTGCATTTCGGGATGGTTCGATCGAAGGAGAGACTGGATATCAGTAAGCGCCCGTCCGGGAGACGACAACGGAGAATGTTTTGAGGATGATCAGCAGATCGCGGCCGAGGGACCAGTTCTCGACGTAGTCGAGGTCGAGGTCCACCATCCGGGAATAATCCAGTTCACTCCGGCCGCCGACCTGCCAGGGGCCGGTCACGCCTGGGAGAACCTGGAGCCGCCGGTGGTAGGCGTCGGGGTCGGTAGCCAGGAGCTTCTCGCAATCGCGAAGCTGAAGCGGGCGAGGACCGACCAGGCTCATTTCCCCGAAAAGGACGTTGATGAGCTGCGGGAGCTCGTCGAGGCTGTAGCGGCGGAGAAACGAGCCCAGCGGCGTGACCCTCGGGTCGTTCTTCAGCTTGAAGAGAACCCCGCCAGCCGACTCGTTGCTGCTCTCCAGATCGACCAGCCGCTGCTCGGCGTCGACCGTCATCGTTCGGAACTTGAGCACGTTGAAGATCTCGTTCCGATAGCCACGCCGGGCCTGGCGGAACAGGATCGGGCCGCGGGAAGTATACTTGATCGCCAGGGCAATGGCGACCATCACCGGCCAGAGTAGAAATAGCCCAGCCGCGGCCCCGACCACGTCCACGACCCTCTTGGCCGATCGGCTGAGACCCTCGATCGACACTCCTACAACAGGACGCGGCAGCGCCTGCTGAAGGGTCGCTTCATCGGGATTCAACGGGGGTAGGGGGGCGGATGACAGCGTACTCATCGGGTGCAATTTCTCCGTGGGACGCTCTCGCTGCTGGCTCTTGATCTCGGAGTCACTCGCGCCGATTCGATACGTTCGCAAGGAGTCGGTCGGCTCAATACGCTCGTAATGTTTCAGGGCACTTCAAAAAGCAACAAAATTCGGCAGGCCAGGTCGGGTCTTTTTCTGAGATTCGTGTGGGGCTTCGACCCCGAGATCGTGTGCGAGCCCTGCGATGGATTGGAATTTCCAGCGGGAAAAAAGCCTTTCCGCGATATCTTCCGGGCGGGCCCTTCCACGCGGACTCAGCTTAGCATCACAGGAACGGGGCGTCAATCAACCGTCCGGCCGCGGTGGTCTGTGTTGCTTTTTGGCAACAGTCGCCGGTCTCGTGCCGCGAATTGGCGTCAAGGGGGGGTGATTGGGCCTCACGGCTGTGCCAAGAGGCCCATGCCCGAATTCAATCGTCTTCCGCGGGAACAGGTCCCTGATGGTGGGAGCCGGTCCGACCTGCTCCTGATGGCGACCATCGTGGAAATGCGCTGGAGAGCCAGCAAATCCAGGGCCGAAGTTGGGGCCGATCCTCAGGATTCCCAGACTTTCCAGGGCGCCTTGCCCGAGGCCCAGAGCCCTTCCAGCAGTCGGAGGTCGCGAAGGGTGTCCATGCACTGCCAGAACTCGCCGTGGCGGAATGCCATGAGCTGGCCTTCCGAGGCAATTCGTTCCATGGGCTCACGTTCCCAGCTTGTTTCGTCTCCCTCGATGTAGTCAAGCACCTGCGGCTCCAGGACGAAGAAGCCGCCGTTGATCCATCCCTCGCCGACCTGTGGCTTTTCGGTGAACTGGGCGATGCGGTCTCCCTCGAAGACCAGACCGCCGAACCGGGCCGGCGGACGGACGGCGGTCGCCGTTGCCAGCTTGCCGTGTTCCTTGTGAAATTTCACGAGCGAGCGGACGTCGACGTCGGCCACGCCGTCGCCGTAGGTCGCCATGAACGTCTCGCGTCCGAGGATCGGCGCCAGCCGCTTCAGCCGGCCGCCGGTGTTGGTCGCGTGACCGGTTTCCACCAGATGGACGGTCCAGTCCTCCGGTTGACCTCCGCGTCGCATCACGTCGCCGGAGCCGAGATTGACCGTCAGGTTCTGGCATTGAAGCTTCGCGTAGTCGAGGAAGTATCGCTTGATCACGTCCCCCTTGTAGCCGAGCGCCACGACGAACTCGCGGAAGCCGTGGCTTGCGTAGATCTTCATGATGTGCCAGAGGATCGGCCGCCCGCCGATCTCCACCATCGGCTTGGGGCGAGTCTCGGTCTCCTCGGTCAATCGGGTGCCGAGGCCACCGGCCAGGATCACGACCTTCATCGGCATTCGGTCGCGGCGGGTGACCGCCACGCCTCCTTCAGGGGGGGAATTCGTCGAGGCGTACGGCCGCCGTGGACCTCAAGGTCGCTACGGGCCCTCGTCTCCGGGCAGCCCACTCGTCCCGGTCCGGGTCATTCCGCCGCCTCGAACCTTGTGAACGGTTTCAACGGTTAATTGCTATGAGCGTCTCTCGATAGTACCTGGCCATCGCGTCCCAGGCTGCCGACTCGTCCCAGCCGGGGACATCGACCTCGGCCGGCTCGGTGTTGATCCGGACCCTTGGCTCGGGGAAGTCGACCTGCTTTTTCAACTCAACGGGGCAAGGAAGGCTCAGCCGGGGACGCATCGCCTCGGCCAGGCGGAGCGTGAACGCCCCCTGGCTCTCGGCGTATCCGCTGGGATTGTACCGAACGAACCCTTCCGAGGGCACTCGACCCGCGAACCGCGCGTAGGCTCCGGCCAGGAGGGAGACGTGGATGTTGTCGCGAACGTAGGACGGACTCGAGCAGTTCGGCGTGTTCCCGGCCAGCCAGTTCTTCAACAGATAGGCGGTGAATCTCGGCTCCTCGTACGGTCCAAACGGGTTGGGGATCACGAACTTTCCCAGCCCGACGCCGGCCCGGTCGCACTCGTAGCGGAAGACCTCGGCGGTCAGCGCCTTGGAGAGCCCGTACGGCGAGAAGTGGGGCAGGCCCTGCGAGCCGGCGCCCTCGCCCCCTTCAAACGCGCTGCCTGAGAGCAAAACGCCCCGCCCGCCGCCGGCCTTCAGCGCCCTGAGCACCGCCGGTAGGTTTCGGGTGTTATTCCCCAGGGCTCCAACGGCGTCGAAGTCGGGGCTCTTGTAGTTGGTCACGTCGGCGGCGTGGTGCGCGATCAGCTCGAAGCCTCCTTCCGCGACAAGCTTCAAAAATGCCTCGTCGCCAAACGAGGGCCCGTGGACCGCCCGGCACGCCTCGGTCGCAAGCTCGACCCGACGGCGACGAACCGGGTCGTCGTACGCCGCGGCCGGCCGCCGGAAGACGGCCACTACCTCGTGGCCGGCCCCGGTCAGCTCTCGGATGAACCACATCCCGGTAAACGAACTGCCGCCTGTGAAAAGAATCTTCATCAGTTCACCTTTTGTGGATGCGGTCCTAGACGCCGAGGTGCCAGGCTGGGTCGAAGTCGCGCCAGGTCCGGTCCTTGTCGGAGAGGACGACCGGCTCGCCGGGCCAGGCGATCGCGAACCGGGGGTCGTCCCAGCGGACACCTCGCTCCTGTTCGGGCGCGTAGAATTCGTCGACGAAATACAGCGCCTCGGCGTCGTCGCTCAGGGTGTAGAACCCGTGGGCGAAGCCTTTCGGGACGTACATCATCCGCCGGTTCTCGGCCGAGAGCTCGGCCCCGAAGCTCTGGCCGAATGTCGGCGAGTCCTTCCGGAGGTCGAGGATGACGTCGTAGAGCGACCCTCGGATGCAACGCACCATCTTGGTCTCGGCTTTCGGCGCGAGCTGATAGTGCATTCCGCGAAGGGTTCCCTTTTTGGCGGAGAGCGAGTTATTGGCCTGGACGAAGCGGTCGACCAGTCCGTGCTGCGAGAACTCGCGCTCGCAGAAGGCGCGGGCGAAGAACCCGCGATCGTCGCCCCGCTTCTCCAGATCAATCACATAGGCCCCTTTCAGGGGCGTTTCTTCGAAGATCATCGTGTGGGTCCGATCAGGTGTTGAGGAGGTGGAATCGTCCCTTGAGGGTCCGGAGCCGGACGAACTGGTCGCCTTCGAAGTCCTTCTTGCTGAAGCCGTGCTCGACCATCTTGCGGTGCAGTTCTTCCATCCCGGTGACCAGGTTGTACTGGAGCTTGAAGTCGGGCAGGTGACGCGCCAGCTTGTCGAAGTTGACCCGGTAGTTCCTCGGGTCGGCGCCGACCTCGCCGGTGTAGACGACCTTCGCCGAGGGGATCAGCCGCTGCACCTGGTCGCCGACGTCGCGGACCTGGTAGTTCTCGGCATTCCCGCCGACGTTGATCGCCTGATTGTGAATCGCTTCCTTCGGTGCCGCGGCGAAGGCGGCGAAGGCCCGGGCGATGTCGCGGCAGTGGATCAATGGTCGCCAGGGCGAGCCGTCGGACATGATTCGGATCTCGCCGTACGACAGGGCCGAGGCCAGCAGGTTGTTGACGACCAGGTCGATTCGAAGAACCGGCGAGTGGCCGTAGGCGGTGGCGTTTCGAAGATAGGCGGGCGAGAAGTTCGCGTCGGCCAGTTCAGAGACGGCCTGCTCGGTCTCGATCTTCGACCGGGCGTAGGCGGTCAGCGGGTTGAGCGGGTCGCCCTCGTCGAGGTCGAGCTTTTCTCCCTGGCCGTAGATCGAGCAGCTTCCGGCGAAGAGGAACCGGGGTACGCCCGCCTGCTTGGCGATCCGGGCAAGGCGGATCGAGGCATCTCGGTTGATGTCGAAGGTGATCTGCGGGTCGAGGTCGCCCATCGGGTCATTGGAGATCGCGGCCAGATGCATCACGCAGTCGGAGCCGTCGAGGTCGGACGCCTCGACCGTCCGTACGTCCTTCTCCAGGTCGACATCCGGCTCGACAATCGGTTCCCAGTTGCACCCGCGGAACAGGCCGAGGTCACAGCCGACGACGGTGTGTCCCTCCCGCTTCAAAACGTCGACCAGGTGGGATCCGATGTAGCCGCGATGTCCGGTGACGAACATTCTCATGGGGTGGATTCACTTGCTGAGGTCGGAGAAAAGGGAACAGAACGTTTGGGGCCCGCGGTCAGGTCGCCGATCGAACGACGGATCCAGTCCGAACCATGGGGTTGAGAAGCTGTTGGTAGTGCTCGGCCAGCCGGGTGGCAATGGCGATCGGGTCGAACTCCCGCTCGCAATGGGCCGCCGCGGAGGCGCCAAGCTCGGCGGCTCGGCCAGGGTCGGAGAGTAATTCGAGGATCCGGTCGGCAAGGTCGACGGCGTTGCCGGGTTGGTGGAGCAGGCCATCGACCCCATCGCGGAGGATCTCGGAGATGCCGCCGACGCGGGCCGCGACGATCGGGCAGCCCATCACCGCGGCCTCGGACACGGTCAGACCGAAGGTCTCGTACCGCGAGCAAACCACCGTGACCGATGCCTGACGTCGAAGCGCTGGCAGATCCTCGTACGGAACTCGTCCCAGAAGCCGGACCCGGCCGTCCTCGCGAGCCCCGGGAATCCGGGCGTCGACGAACGAGGTCAGGTCCCATCGCTTCCCTTCGTCATCGATCACATTGTGGTCGGGGCCGGCGAAGTCGAGCCGGGCCTCGGGGAAGGTCCGAAGGATCCGGGCAAATGCCTCGACGATCAGGTCGCCTCCCTTGTGGCGGTCGAACCGGCCGATGAACACAATCCGTCCCGGATCGCGGTCCTCGGATCTCCATCGGTTCCGAGGTGGAACGTGGGGGGTCGGATTGGGAATGACCCTGGCTTGATCCAGACCCAGGCCGTAATACGTCCGGGTCCGCTCCAGCACATCGTACGAGGGGGCGGTCACTCCAACGGCGCGCCGGATCGCCTCGCCCTCAAGGGCGACGCGCTTGCGGTACACGCGGTTGTTCGGGACCCCCAGCGCAGTCCCGTTCATGAACCAGGGACCATGCAGCCGGACCGAGACCGGGATCCGACTCCACTGGCGGACCATCTCGGCCCAGCCGAATGACTCCTCCATCTCGATGACCTGGATACCGCGTTCCTGGACGCTTCGTGCGACGGCCCTGCCGATTTCTGGGTCGAATCGGCACTCCTTCCAGATCTGGGGCGCCCAGCGATACCAGGCCCAGTCCGAGAGCCGCCGCGCCGGGCCGCGTCGCGACACACTCGCCAGACGGAAAACTCTCGGGTCGCGGTCGCCGTCCGAGACATTCGAGCAGAGAATCGTCACGCGATGACCGAGCGACTCCAGACTCCTGGACAGGGTATCCACATAAGAGAGCACCCCGTTGGCTCGCCCGGCCGGCGGCCATGCGGGGCTGAATAGACCGATTGAGAGGGGTTGGTTGTTCCCGAACTCTCGCTCGTTCATCGGCATTTGGTCGCGGCGGGTGACTGCCACGCCTCCTTCAGGGGGGATCGTCGAGGCGAACGGCCAATGTGGACCTCAACGTCACTACGGACCCTCGTGTCCGGGCGGTCCACTCGTCCCGGACCAGGTCATTACGCCGACTCGAATCATCAATTAGCTGGTCTAACAATGGCTGGAATTACGAACTTACTTGGTCGGATAAAATGACCCTTGAGATTTAAGCGACTATATACATATGTTTAATATATGATTAAAGTTATATTTAAATTGGAACTATACTATTTATGTCATGATAAAGAATCCGCTATCTCGCTACGGTAGACACTCTCGGGCTGATTTCTGGAGCTCGGCGTGGTAGGCTGCGCTTTATTGGCCGGGTTTCCCCAATCAGAAGGCTTCTGACCAGCGTCGGCTCTTCCCGGCGTGAAGAGACTGCATGATGTCGTGTGCGGCCACGTGTGACGCATTCGTTCGAATATCGGTTCGGATGAACGATGCGTACTGAGTGAACGTCGAGTCGTTGATCAGGTAAGGGATTTCAGGAGGCGTGCGAGCGAAATTCATCCAGATGACTAACATAATGAATTCGACCCAGCAAAACCGGGACGTCAGTCCACTTCGTAGGATTCGGTCGTGGATGATCGACCTGCTGAAGTTCCGACCTCTCGGCGTGCCGGCGGCCGAGTTTTTCCGCAGGGTGGGGGCGGAGGAGATCAGCCGGAAGATCTCGCCACTCTGCGGGTATGTCCCTCGTGTCGTGGAAGTCTACATTCAAAACGACCGAACGAGGCCTCCGTGTTTCCGGATGGAGAGCGATGGAGGTCGCGACTCGGTGGCAAGGACCCTTTGGTGGGGTGGCTGGGCCGCCTTTGAGCGACCGTTGCCGGATCTCTTTCTCGCCTTCAGCCGCGAATGCCGATTCGTCCTCGATGTCGGGGCGTATTCCGGGTTTTACTCGATGATCGCGGTATCTTGCCCCGAGGTTGAGAAGTGCTATGCCTTCGAGCCGCTCCCCGAGGCGCGCGCTCGGTTGGAGCAGAATGTAGCGCTCAACCGTCTGGACGGACGGATCGATGTGGTGGCCTCCGCTGTTGCCGACCGGACAGGGGTGGCTGACTTCTACGTGCCGACGACGAAGACCGGGCTCATAGAATCCTCCTCGTCGCTCAATCCGTATTTTCATGCGGAGCATCTCTGTACCATCAAGGTTCCCTTACTCACTCTCGACGAGTTCTCCGTTCAGAGTAAGTGCCGGCCTGTTGGTTTGATGAAGATCGACGTCGAGTCGCAGGAACACCGTGTCCTGCTCGGGATGGGGTCGATTCTCCGCGAAGATCGTCCTGTGATCTTCCTCGAAATCCTCAGCAAGGCCGACTGCCGTGAGTTGGAGTCTCTCCGCGCGGAATTCCAATATGCCAGCGGCCTTCTTCAACCTGACGGCATCTTGTGGCGGGACAGGGTCGCATATGCCCACAACCACAACGATCAATTCCTTTGCCCGGTCGAAAAGGTGGATCGTTTCAACGAGGTCGTCCGATCGATCGGCTACCACGTGGGGTAAACTCAGTGGTTTGCCCCGAGGTACGGGACCATGCGCTCGTGATAGAATCGCGAGTCCGGCTTCACGAAGAGATAGTCCTCCCAATCCTCTGGGATGAGATCGCGGCCGGATGGGGCCGGCTTGACGGAGAATCTCGACCCGTAGCGGCCGACCTGGAGATCGTGACGGAAGGGCTGGAAACCGTGCGACGCCAGGAGTTCGAGAAGCGCCTCGGACGAGTCGCCCGCCAGTTGGAGCATGGGGCTATTGACCTCGGCGAGGATGGCGACCTCGGGCCATTCGAGCAGGTCATTCATCCCCCTCAGAGCCTTGATCTCATAGCCCTCGACGTCGATCTTGGCGAATGTCGGCCTCGCCGGGTCGAGTTTATCGAGGTAAGGGCGCCCCGTCACGATCCGGACCGGGTGGCGCGGCTCCGAACCTGTGCCGCCAACGTCGGAGAGCGTCCCCAGCAGGGAGTTATTCTTGGTGCCCCGCGTCGTGGTGATGCTTCCCTCGGCCTCGCAATCCCCCAGGGCAAAGGGGACGGCCTCGATGTTGGTGATCTGGTTGTCATCAAAATGGCGGCGGAGCCGCGCGAAGACCGCGGGATTCGGCTCAAAGGCGAATCCCCTCCCCTCGGGCCCGATCCGAGAGCTTCCCATCAATGCCGTCATGCCGATGTTGGCGCCGATGTCGAGATACTGGTCGCCTCGCCGCAGAATTGCCTGGTACAGATACTGCAGTTCGCGCTGGTAGTACTCTCCGCTGAAATACGTCCGACGCTCGGACCAGCTTTGGAGATTGAGGAAGACCCGATAGCCGAACCAACGGCTCCGGATCGGCCCAATCTCTCCCTCCGGCCATCGGGAGTCGACTTCCGGGTCGTCATCGAACCCGCCGCCGCCGAGGGCCGCATACATGCGATCCCACCACCAGGAAAACTTCCGGATGCCCCGGGGCATCTGTCGCATCACGAATGCCTGGAGGCGTATCCGCGGGCTCAGTACAGCGGTGCTCATCTTGTGCATCTCGTCTCCTGGTGAGTCGAACTTCGCCCACCCCAGGGGCCCGGGCCGTGAAACAGAAACATTCCACGCCGTTTTTATGGGTTAGGTGAAATTTGGTTTAATGAGATCTTATTATGTGAATTGATTTATTGTGTGAGCGCAAGTCGCGGGCGGGGATCGCGTGACCGGGCCCTGATGACAAGCGTTTGGGAACCTAGACAGCGCTGGTCGGTGCGGCGACGGCGAGCAGGGCCTGGGCCTCGTCGCAGAGCGCCGCCAGTTCGGCGTGTCCGGGGTGGTCTCGCTCGGCCAGCAGCAGGGCACGCGCCAGCGCCTCGCGCCCGGCCTCGACCTCGCCCGAGCGACCCAGGGCCATTGCCTGGAGGACCTCGTCGAAGGCCGTCCCGCCGGCCAGCGACCGCGACCGCCCCAGCGCCGCCAGCGCGCCATCCGGGTCGTCGGCGCGATAGCGGGCGGCGGCCAGGGTGTTCCAGTAGGCGGCGACCTCGGGGTATTCCTCGACGGTCCGGCTCGCGAGGGTGACGGCCGATTTCGGGTCGCGCCGCGACTCCTCGGGCCGGTTGGCCCGGAGCCAGGCCAGGTCGTTGGCGCAGTCGCACCAGGCCCGCCGTGGGGCGTCGGCCGATGGGTTGGCCGTCACGGCGGCGGCCAGCCAGTCCAGCGCCTGCGACCAGGCCGCGTCGGCCTCGTCGGCCCTCCCCTCGCGGCGGTACGACCGGCCCAGCGACCGGCACTGCTCGGCCAGTCGCGCCGGGCCGCTGGCCGACTCCGCGGCCAGGTCCTTCGGGCGTCTCGGTCGGGCACTCGTCGGCGACGCCTCTCGCGGTTTCGACAGCTCTCCGGTCTTTCCCCCGGCGAGAAACTCCCGCGCCGAGACCGTCGCCAACCCGCCGCACATCGCCAGGTAGATGACGTTAATGAACCCGTTGAGCAGGCTGTCGATGATGTAGATCCCCAGCAGGCCCACCCCAATCATTGCTCCAGCCAGCCGCGGGTCCGACCACGACCGGGGCGGAACCAGCCGGACCGCACGCGCCGCCGGCAGGATGATCGCCAGATACAGGGCGATCAGACCAAGAAATCCCTTCGTTCCCAGGACGGCGATCCAGAGGCCATCCGGCGGCATCAATTTGTTCGGATTGTCATCAAAGGTGACAAAGTTCCGGCCAAATCCCCCCCACCCTAGCAAGGGCCGTGTCATGGCGTGCGCCATCTGCTTCTTCTCGCACTTGTACCGGAATTCCAGCGACTCCGCCCGCTCGGGGCCGAAGGTCGCTTTCGCCAGTTCCACCGCCTGTGCCCCCGACCACGCACCGGTCGTTCGCGCGGTCACGAATATCGGGCCAACCAGCAGCAATCCGACCAGCACCATCCGGGTTTGCAGGCGTGTCGTCAGCCAGATCGCCGCCATCCCCAGGAATAGCAGAATCAGCGCCCCGGTCGATCGACAGAGCACGGTCGTTACCACCAGTCCCGATAACAGCATCCCAAACGGCCAGGCCCCGATCCGTCGAATCGCTCCCGTTCGCCACATCCACCATCCGGTCATGGATGCTGCCGTCATCCAGAGTCCCAGCTCCAGCCCGGTCGAGAAAAAGACATACGGCCGATAGCCCCCCATGCGCGTCCCTTGCCAGCTCCCGTAACCGTAGAGCATCGCCTGCAACTGCGGGCTTAGCCGGATTTCAATCAGACACGGCGGGACATAAGCCAGACCGCCGATCACGATCGTCCGGGCGAAGGAGCCCAGGTCTTCCAGCGTCTGGAAATAAATCCGGCCAATCAGGTACGGTGCCCCCCAAAAAACCGTCTGCTCCAGGGAGTCGGACATCGCGCTGTAGAGCGTCAGCCCGTTCGACGGATACGTCGCGTAGGGAAGCAAGCACCAGACAACCATCGGCAGATCGATCCAACCCGGCCGGAGCTGGAGAAGGCGATTGGGGGCCAGAAGAATCGTCGCCCCGAGAATTCCGATGACCGACGCCGTGACCTTCGTGTAGTCGGGAAATCCTGTGAATACAAGCGCATACGGTGGAAGGAGCAGCCAGCCCCCGACGATCGCGAACGCCACCGTCCGACGGTCCGGCGCCATCAGGAACAAAATCGCCACCAGAAATGGCCAGCCCAGCAGGGCGATCAGGGCGAACGTCGACACGTGGCGTCTCTTCAAAATCGGGGCCCGATCGACCGGTCGCAACGCGTCCGACCCATCAATGGCCCCGGAGGACACAGTACATCAGTTTCCACGATCGGAGCGCCATCGGCGCATGTGCAAAGACCCAGCGAGCGTGCTTTCGGGCCGTCGCCTTGTGGCCTGCCCCCAGCGCCCACCAGGCCCATCCCATTCTCTGCTCGAACGGGTCTGGCCCTGATGGTGGACACGACGGGGGCGCGGCCTCGCCGTTCGGATCGGACGAATCCAGAGACCGCCCCTGGTCCTGGTCCGGCTCCACGTTCGGCTCGGGCAGACCCCGACGCCGCCTCACCTCCTGGAGCAACCTCCGGAAGTCACGGTCGATCCTTTTATCCTGGAGCGCCGCCCTCGACATGTTCCCGTCGTGGATCCGATACTCCAGCAGCACATCGGGCAAATTCGCCAGCCGGCCAATCTCTCCCAGCCGGAGATACAGATCCACCTCTTCCAGCAGCCGGAGTTCCCGGTACTTCCCCACCGCCAGAACCGCCGCACGCCGCATCATGATCGACGGATGGGCGATCGTCGTGCGACGATCCCCACGCAGGAAAACCCCCTCAAGCGCCTCGTGTTCCTCCTCGGTGCACCAGTCGCAGAGCGGGTCGCCGTCCGGGTCGATCAGACGAATCCGCGATCCCACCAGTACCGATTCCGGATGCCCTCGGAGATACGCGACCTGACGCGCGAACCGCTCGGATCGCGAAATGTCGTCCGCGTCCATCCGTGCCAGAAACTCTCCGCTCGACGCGTCGATCAGCTCGTTGAGCGTCGCCGCCAGTCCCTCGTTCGGACGACTCCAGAGCCGAATCCGAGAATCCCGCCTCTCGTACCGACGCAGAATCTCAAGCGTTCCGTCCGTCGAACCGTCATCGATGATGAGAAACTCAAAGTCCTCGAGCGTCTGGCCAAGAATACTCTCCACTGCCTCGGAGATGAAGCGCTCGGCGTTGTAAACCGGGAGCAGAACCGAGATGAGAGGAGGCACGCAGGACATCGACGTCCGTCTGTTGGGTAGCCGCCCCAACACCTCGGTGTTTGTGAGGTCTGTTCAGGAAACAGACACAATTTTATCATGAGAACAACTCGACGACCTCCTGTCTCTCACTTTCTGATCATCCATCGATTCATTCGAATGGTGTCCGACAAGCCCGACAAGAAATCCAGAACACTTCAAATGAAATGGATTGCCCTTGTGATACCGCGCGATTTCGAGAGCTCTCCCGCCTATCCCATTTTCGCCCCGACGGATGCGTGGAGCAGGGGTATGAGCAATTCGTGGTGGCCGGTCAGGGCGATCCCCTCGCCGCCGGGGCGATCCAGCACGTTGAGCCGGCCGCGGTACTGCTGCTGGAAGTCCAGGTTGGCGGTTGTCATTCCGTCGAGCGAAACGCCCAGATTCCCGGCGATCGCCACGGCCTTGAGGAAGACCTCGGGCATGACCACGGCGCTGCCGATGTTCATCCAGACGCCGCCGGCCAGCCCGGCGACCCGCTGGCAGAGGAGACGGAAGTCGGCCATCGACGCGGTTCCCAGCGCGGCCGGGTCGAGCCTGGGCGTCATGTGAACGATGTCGGTCCCGATCGCGACGTGGACCGTCGCCGGTGTCCCGGCCCGGCGCGAGGCGACCAGCAGGCTGGCGTCGAGGCCGGGGCCGCCTTCCTTTTCGATCCGATCGGCGAGCGCGGCTCCGAGCCCGATCCCGCCGGACGCCGCCGCCTCGCACGCCTCGGCGAACAGCTCCGAGGTCTCGCGGGCGAATCCAAAGGTTCCGGCCAGGAGCCGGGCCCCGACGTCCTCGCTGGTGTGACCGCTGATCGCCAGTTCCAGGTCGTGAATGGCCGCTGATCCGTTCATCGCCACGCCGGTCAGCACCCCGCGCGCCAGCCAGTCGTTGAGATACGGAGCACAGCCCGTCTTGATCACGTGGCCGCCGATCGCCGCGACGACCGGACGGCCCCGGGACCTCGACCCGACGATCGCGTCGCGGAGCCGGCGAATCCACTGGCCCGCCAGGATCTCCGGCAGGGATTCCAGCCACTCGTCGATGGTCGACGACCCGCCGACCGGACGGCCCAGATCGGCCAGCCGGACCTTGCTCGGCCGGGTCTCCAGCGGCTCGTAGCGGAGGGATTTCAGGTCGAGGGGAGAATTTTCGGAGGATGGCATGGTGGTGGGAAATCCGTGGCGTGCCGAGATCGACGGCTAAATAGGGTCAACGACCGCTCCCTGATGGGGGCGGTCGTTGACGAAGGGAATGGCGGGCGACCAGACTTAACGGTTCGCGTATTCTCCGGCGGGCGAGTCCGGACCAGCGGCGAGGACCGGCAGGCCCGGCTCCTCCGAGACGGGCGGAAGAAGCCCGGCGACCACCCGGACGCATCGGCCCTGGAGACTCCATGGGACCGGCGCTCCGGCCCAGGCCAGCGGAATGCCTTCCATCCGCCGGCGGAGTATCCAGGCCGACAGCCGCACTGTCCGGGCGTATCTTCGACGCCCGAGCCAGCCGTTGGGTGAGCCCAGAAACAGGCTCATAACGGGCCGTTCTCCGGGCTCTCCCCAGAATCGCCCGCCCAATGACACGAGCCCCCGAACGGCCACGATGCTTCGTCCCAGCAGTTCCTCGTCGCGCGAGGGACCTCCCAGGTGTCCGTAGCCTTCTGGACCAACGTCGTCCAGCGATCGGGGGAATGCCTCGATGTAGTGGGGAAACGCAAACCCCGAGAGCGGATAGCCGTACGCCTGAATCCGGTCGCCCAGCCAGGCTTCGGCCAGCCGGAGGTCGTCCTCGTCGAGCGATTCTCGCCAGGCCCCGGCCCGACTCGCGTCGACCCTCTCGGCGACCCTCTCTTTCCACGGCTCCCGAGCCGCGTTGACCCGCGCGGCTGATCCGCTCGTCTCCAGCATCGCCGGCTCGAATTCCTCACCGATCGCCCGGCAAACTTCTCGCAAAATTCTCTCAGGCTCGGCCACCAGGTCCTCGTATCGGATGGTCTGGGCCTTCCGATCGTTCTGGAAGAACCGGGCGCTTCGGGCGTCGTGGTGTCGCCAGAGTTCCAGCGCCTCGAAGACAGTGGTCGGGCCCCACGGAACGGCCATCAGCGAGGCGGCCACCGCGCGCGGGTCCCGGACGATCCGGACGATGGGTGATTCCGGGAAGTCGCGCCGAATCCGGGCGACGTGGGGCAGGTGGTCCGGCGTCTTTTCGACCCATCGCGGCTTTTCCAGCCGCTTCGCATACAGGCCGATCATCCCCGAGAGGATCGAGGCGACCGACGGCCGGAGATCGGCCAGTGCCTCGGTCAGGTCATCGCGGGTGAGTCCGTAGTTCGCCGGGATCGACTCACCGACGTGTCGGATGGAGTACAGGTAATCGATCGCCGAACCGGGCCAATCCGCCTGCTGGCGGAGCGGGCCGATATTTTCCGGCAACTCGCGATAGAAATGCGTCTCGGGGCCGCAGACCAGCCGGGGATGAGCCCCCAGCATCGCCGCCAGCAGTGTGGTCCCGGATCGCGGCACCCCAACCACAAAGATGGGCGGGCGGCTTCTCGCATCCAAAACCGTTCCTCCAATCCCGACCGGCGGCAACGTCCCGACGATCACGCGGGTCGATACCGGACCATCTTCTGCGACCGCGGGTGGTTCCAGTCGCCGATGTAGTCGAGGTCCCAGCCGGTCAACCGTCCGAACCGTTCCATCTCCTCGCGGGTGTAGCGGAAGGCTGCCCAGTCGTGCGGCTTCTCCGGATTTTCCCGTGGTTCGCTCGACTCGAAGAAGGTCGCGTAGAAGGCGCCTCCCTCGGCGATCACGGGTCGAAGGTTCCCCAGGCATTTCTCGATCAGTGGGGGAGTCAGGTGGGTGAACAGCGACTGCGCCAGTGCGTAATCGGGCCGAACGCCGAACCGATCGAACGCGAACTCCCCGTTGACCAGCAGGATCGGCTGGCGCTCTCGGCGAACCTCCGGCGCCAGTTCTTTTTGGAGACCGGCCTGGATCAGTTCGGCTTCCTTGTCGATCCCCAGGTAGTGGCCAGGCTCCAGGTAGGGGATGAAATGGACCCCCGCCCGTAGCGACCCACACGCGATATCCAGCAGATAGTGGCGCGGCTGGAGTCCTTGCGAAACGAGAAAGTCGAACTGAAGCCGGCCAATCTCGTCCCAGAGGCCGCCGACATAGTCGCGGTGGCCGAAGCGCCGGATACCGACGACCCCGTGGGGAATCCGACCGTCGGCGTCGTAGGGCGACCGACGAAACCGCGCGGGTAGGCGGATCAGCGGGAATGTCTTGAGGACCTCGATAAGGCCCATCAGCGGACCCTCCGGCGAGGGGAATCTCAGGAATCAGCTCGGGTGTGGTCCCACTCACGATCCCAAGGATCCTGTCCGGTTTGTGATAGGGCCATCGCGAAGGACCGTTCCAATCGCCCATGTAGGAGCCAGCTCCAGCTGGCGACCCGGACGAAGTCAAAGGTCACGCGCCGATCGCTGGCGAAAGCCCTCGGAAGTCAGACGATGGGTCCATCGCGAAGGACCGTTCCAATCGCCCATGTAGGAGCCAGCTCCAGCTGGCGACCCGGACGAAGCCAAAGGTCACGCGAAGATCGCCGGCTACAAGGGTCATCGTCCCGGACGAAGCCAAAGGTGATGCGAAGGTCGCCGGCTGGAGCCGGCTCCGACAAGGGAACCGATCGGTGACCATCAGCAGGCGCCTGAATCAGGGGCCGGTGAACGGCCAGATCCAGGGAACCAGAACGACGGCCGCGGCGCCCATCAGCAGGTTCAGTGGGATACCGACCCGAAGGAAATCGGCGAAGCGATAACCGCCGGGTCCGAAGACCATCATGTGCGTTTGATAGCCGATCGGCGAGGCAAACGCGTACGAGGCGGCCAGCGTGATCGCCATGATGAACGGCCGGTCGTTCACGCCGAGCAGCCGGGCCGACTCGATGCAGAACGGGAACGCCAGCGCGGCCGCCGCGTTGTTGCTGATCAGCTCGTTGAGGACCATCGTCCCGAGATACAGCGCCGCGAGAGTCGCTCTGGGTCCGTAGGGTCGGGTTAGGGCGACGAGTCCTTCGGCGAGGAGTCGGGCCACGCCCGATCGTTCCAGGGCCAGGCCGACGCCGAGTGAGGCGGCGATGGCGACCAGTACCGGCAGGTCGAGCGCCTTTCGCGCCTGCGCCGACGAGACGCAACGCGCGGCCACCATCGCTCCGGCGGCGACCATCGCCGTGAGCATGATGTCCACCCGGTTCGAGACGAACGCGACGATCATCGCCCCGAAAATCACGACCGAGGCCCGCGACCGGTCGTGTCGGACCGGGCTGGAGTCTTCCACCTCGCTCACCAGGTAGAAGTCGGGATTATTGCGGAACGACCGGGCGAAGTTCGGCCCGACCTGAAGCAAAAGTGTGTCGCCGGCGTGGAGCCGGATGTCTCCCACCTTGTTTGTCACCCGGGCTCCGTTCCGGTGAACGGCGACGATCGCCGCGTCGTAGAGGCCGCGGAAGTCGGCGTCGCGGACCGCCCGGTTGACCAGTGGCGAACTCGGACTGATGACCGCCTCGCAGAGTTGCCGGCCTCGCTTCATCAGCGGCGAGACCTCGTAACGGGCATCGGCGGCCGGGACCAGCCCGGGAATCTTCTCCAGGTCCACGATCGTTTCGACCGCGCCGGTGAAAACCAGTCGATCGCCGGTCAGGATCGGCTCATCGGGCCCGACCGGACCGATCACATCGCCGTCCCGGTCGATCTCGATCAGGAAGAGCCCCGGCAACTGCCGGAGACCGGCCGCCGCCACGGTCTTCCCCGCGAGCCGGCAGCCCGGCTGCACGAGCATCTCCACCAGGTATTCGCGACGGGTCGCCTCAAGCTGTTCGATCAGCTCCTTGCGATCGGGGAGGAGCTGGCGGCCAATGGTCAGCAGGTAGCCCGTCCCCAGCAGAGCGCAGGGAATGCCGACCTTGCTGATCTCCAGGTAGCCCAGTGGCGGCAGCTTCGCGTCGTCGACCAGCCCCTTCACGACGAGGTTGGTGCTGGTTCCGATCAGCGAGCAGGTTCCTCCCAGGATCGAGAGGAACGACAATGGCATCAGCAGTCTCGACGGCGAGATCCGCCGCTTCCGGCACCAGGAGATGAGGACCGGGACCAGCAGCGCCACTTTCGGCGTGTTGTTCAGGACCATGGCCGAGGGGATGAGGACGGCGGCCATCAGCAGGAGGGCCTGGCCCTCGGTCTCAACCCGGCCGAGGAATTTCTCGCCGATGACCTCCATCACGCCGGTCTCGCGGAGTCCGGCGGCCACCACGAACATCGCGGCGACGGTCAGCATCCCCGGGTTGGCGAACCCCGAGAAAGCCTCGGCCGGATCGATCACGCCGAAGGCCGCCAGCAAGACCACGGCGCCGACGAACATCACGTCGGGCGGGTGGTCGCGCACCAGCCCGTAGAGCAGCAGGGCCAGGACGCCAAGCGTCGCGACCATGGAGAAATCGGGGATCACTAGCGTCGAGTATCCAGCAAATACTTGCATGCGACCATCCTGGTCTCTGCGTCCCGGCGGCTCAGCTCGCCGTGACGCTCGCCTGACTCCTCAGAGGGACACCGCCGCGAACTCCCTGAACGACACTGACCCCGTAGTCCTTGTCGATCGTGAGGACGGGGTAACCCTTGGCCCGAAGTTCGTCGACGAACCTGGGTACACCCATCTTCTCATGGGAATGTGCCACATTCACTTCCAGGTCCCATCCCGTGTCGTGGAACATGGCGACGCCGAACGGCGAGAGGAAGGGCGAGAACATCTCCCAGTCGCGCTTGACGCCCTCGTAGCTATGGTCGCCGTCGATGAAGAGCAGGTCGATCGGACGGTTCCATCCGCGCGCCGCCTCCTCGGAGGTCGTCCGGATCATCTCGATCTGATCTCCGACACCGATCCAGGCCACATTCTGCCGGAAAATCTCGAAAGAGTCGACCGAGTCCGAGTCGTTCCAATCGGTTGGGGAGTGGGGGTCGATCGCGTAGAGCCGGCCCCGGCCGTTGTCGCGTAGAGCCAGGCCCACGTAGCAGGCCGATTTTCCCCGAGCCGACCCGATCTCGACGCAGGTCTCGGGCTTCATCGAGCGAACAATCCCGTAGAGGAGCCAGGCGGAGTCGCCGAGGCCGGAGGCGAAATAGGTCTCCTCGGCCTTGACCCACGCGTATTTGCGGCCCAATCCCTGGAATCGCTTCTGGATTCGGCGAAGTCTTCCCTCGATCCGCTGGAACAGGCTGCGCTTCATCGTTGAAAATCCCCAGGGCGAGCATGAGGAAGGTTGGCAGGATGTGTGCTCAACCGGTAGGAGATCACGTTTCGCTCTCTTATTACGGCGGCAAGAAAGGAGGTCAGGCTTTTCCAGCCTGACCCGCTCGAAAAGGTCAGGCTGGAAAACCTGACTTGCTTGAGCTTCTTCTTTGCCGACGTAATCAACGCTTTCAGGGCTTAAGGGAAGCGGGCGCTCCGTTCGAGGATGGACGTGGTGCTCAATCCGGGGACCAGCGGGACGGTCACCACGCGTCCGCCCCGGGCCAGGACCAGGTCGGCCCCGGCGATCTGGTCAACGGTGTAGTCGCCTCCCTTGGCCAGGACGTCGGGCTCGAGTTCGCGGATCAGCTCGTAAGGGGTGGGTTCGTCGAAGATCACGACGGCGTCGACGCAGGCGAGTCCGGCGAGCATCCGGGCCCGGTCCTCCTGGCCGATCACGGGTCGCGAGTCGCCCTTGAGGCCGCGGACTGAGATGTCGGAGTTCAGCCCGACGACGAGCAGGTCGCCGAGCCGTCGCGAGCCCTCCAGCGAGGCCAGGTGTCCGGCGTGGAGGATGTCGAAGCATCCGTTGGTGAAAACGACCTTCCGGCCGTGGCGCCTCGCCTGTTCCAGCCGACGGCGGGCCGCCTCTCGGGTGAGGACCTTGGGCGAGAGTCCGCGCCAGGCGGTCGCCAGCTCGTCGGCGTGGACGACGTAGGTCCCCGGGTGGCTCACCGCGATCCCGGCGGCGACGTTCGCCAGCCGGCAGGCCTCGGCGATCTCCCACCCCGAGCCGAGGCAGGCGGCCAGGACCGAGACCACCGTGTCGCCGGCTCCGGTCACGTCGGCCACGTCGCGCACCTGCGCAGGAATGTGGATGACGCCGCCGGGGGTCGACAGCGACATCCCCTCGGGGCCCCGGGTGATCAGCATCGCGTCGAGGCGGAGGGCCTGGCGCATGGACGACGCGGCCGAGGCGACCGCGTCGTCACCGGACAGGGGGCGGCCGGCGGCTCGCTCGGCTTCCAGCAGGTTCGGCGTGACGACCGTGGCTCCGGAGTAAACGGCGAATTCGGCCTTCTTCGGGTCGATCACGCAGGGGAGGTTCCGCCGCCGGCATTCTTCGACGATCGACCGGATGACGGCAGGCGTGAGCGCCCCTTTCTCGTAGTCGGCCAGGACCACGGCCGATACCTCGCCGAGAGCCGGGAGGAGGCTTTCGAGCATCGCTCCGGACGCCTCGGCGAACGCGGCGCGGTCGCCGTCCCGGTCGAGTCGGAGAAGTTGCTGGCGTCCTTCGGAGAGGATCCGGGTCTTGCTGATTGTCTCCAGTCCTGGGCCCTCGTGCAGGGCGAGCCGGGTGACTCCCTTGGTCCGGAGGGCCTGGCGGAGCCGTTCTCCCTCGGCGTCGGGGCCGATCAGTCCGGCGAGTGTGACCCGGGCTCCCATCGCCGCGAGGGTGGCCGCGACGTTCCCGGCACCGCCCGGTGTGTCCACCTCGCCCGCGAGGCTCACCACTGGCACGGGCGCTTCCGGCGAGATCCGCCGGACGTGTCCGTGCACGTGACGGTCGAGCATCACGTCGCCCACAACCATCACCGGGATGTCGAACATCGGCCCTCCAGATGCGCGTTCCTTGATCGTCTCGCCCTTGCTCTCGATGCGGTTCAAAGCGCGGCGGTCGTGTCGACCAGCTTCCACGGCAGGAGTGTGCTGAAGAAGCCCGGCCTGTCCGTGCGCTGGGGGATCATGTCGCGAAGCGTGAACTCGCAGCAGTTCGCGTGATGGTCGATCAGTCCGACGAATTCCCTGTCGACGGCGACATCGATCACGTAGGTTCCTTCCGCCAGCAGTCGAGGCGGGAACGTGATCTCGAAGGTGTGTCGGCCGGGTTTCAGCCGCGTGGAGATCTCGGAGTCGGCGTCGCGGAATTCCGAGAAAAAGACCCGGATTCCTTCGAGGTTGAGCACGGTGAACCAGAATCGGGTGCCTCCGACCTGCGACCGGATCTCGTATTCCACCCGCACCACGAACGACTCGTCGCAACTGTATTGGACTGTTGGCTTGTCGCCGCCGACCGGCCGGATCTCCATCGAGATCACCTGACTGGCCTTCGACGGATCGATCGGGAAGGTCGCACGCGCCGAGCGATGGTCGGCGTTTGCCTGGAGATACTTCTCGATGGCATTGCGGACGGGCCCGTCAGCCGTGATCCGGCCGTGCTCCAGCAGGATGCCGCGGTCGCAGAGCTGGGCCATCGCCCCCATGTTGTGGCTGACGAAAAGGATGGTCCGACCGTCGCCCGAGGCGACGTCCTGCATCTTTCCCAGGCACTTCTTCTGAAAAGTGGCGTCCCCAACGGCCAGCACCTCGTCCACGATCAGGATCTCGGGTTCCAGGTGTGCCGCCACGGCGAATGCCAGCCGGACGTACATCCCCGACGAGTAGCGTTTCACCGGCGTGTCGAGGAACTCCTCGATCTCCGAGAACGCCACGATCGCGTCGAATTTCCGGTCGATCTCGGCCTTGCGCATGCCGAGAATCGTTCCGTTCATGTAGATGTTCTCGCGCCCGGTCAACTCCTGGTGAAACCCGGTCCCGACTTCCAGGAGCGAGGCGACGCGCCCTCGGAGTCTCGCCATGCCGGTGGTCGGATCGACGATCCGCGAGAGGACCTTCAACAGCGTCGATTTGCCGGCTCCGTTGCGACCGACCAGGCCGACGACCTCGCCGGGCCTTACCTCAAACGAGACGTCCTTCAGCGCCCAGAATTCCTCGCCTCTCGGCTTTTCGCGGCGAACTCCGGTCAGGAGTCCGCGCATCTCGCGGAGCCGGTGGGCGACGACCTCGCGGAGCATCGGCGGCGAGGATCCCAGGTGCTCTCCCAGGATGTAACGTTTGCCCAGACGATCGGCGGTGATGATGGCTTCACTCATGAAATCGGTCGGCTCCAGGTCCTGCTCCGAGCTGTGATCCAAAGGTTGGCAGGAAATCGAATCGAAATTCGCGTGTTGAAGATCCAATCGATCCTGATGAGACTCTCGCCCGTTTTCAGGCGAAGTCGGCAAACTGTCGTTCGGTCTTGCGGAAGTAGAACAGCGAAAAGAGAAACATCCCCACCGCGGTCGCCGATGAGATGGCCAGCGCGCCGGGGTTGCACGGCAGTCCGAGAATGGCGTATCGATATCCGTCGATGATCCCGAACATCGGGTTCAAGGCCAGGATCGGCCACCAGTCCTTCACCAGCCGCGCCGGGTAGAACACGGGAGAGACGTACATCAGGATTTGAACCAGAAACGGCACCAGATGTTTGAAGTCGCGGTAGAAGACGGTCAGGGCCGCCAGCGCCAGTCCCATTCCCAGGGTCGCCACCATGGTCATGGGGACCAGGTACGCCAGCATGGGGAGTGTCCACCAGCTTGGCGAGGTTCCCTGGGTGGCGTGGAAAAACAGGAACAGTACGGCGTAGATCCCCGCCGAGACGGCCATGTCGATCAGGAAAACGCACGCTGATGCCACTGGGACGAACAGTCGGGGGAAGTAGACTTTCGTCAGAAGCTGCTGCTGGTTCACCAGGCTGAGTGCCGAGGCCGAGAGCCCCTGCGAGAACAGCGTCCACGGCAGCAGTCCGGCGAAGACGAAGATCGGATACGGAAAACCCTCCGATGGGATCTCCAGACCCCGGCCGAAGATCACGGTGAAGATGATCATCGTCAAGAGCGGCTGGATCACCGCCCAGGCCGGGCCCAGGACGGTCTGCTTGTACCGGACCGAGACGTCGCGCATCACCAGGTAATAGAACAGCTCCCGATAGGTCCACATCTCGCGCCAGTCGATGGCAATCCAGCCGGTTCTCGGACGGATCACCACTTCGGATGCTTCTCTCGATGATTCTCTTGAGTAGTCGTGCTTTTCATTGTTGATGTTTGCGATGCTGGAAACAAGCGGGGAATCGGCGAGTTCGACCGCGGCGGTGGTGGCCTCGGTGTTGGTGCTCATCGGTTCGGAAGCCTCGTCTATGGGTCGCCGGTAGTGCCGTGGAGTGCCGTGGAGTGCCGTGGAGTACGGATCCGGGAGCCGGTGGTCAGGGCGTCGTGGTTCGGGGCGAAGGACGGGGGAGGGGGATCAGCGGGTGGCCGTTTCCCGTTGTTCGCGGAATGCCGGGTTCTCAACGACCGGCACGCGGAAGCCCGCGCAGTAGACGCTGTGTCGGAAGGAGTCGGCCAGCAGGTCTGGCGGGTCGGTATCGGGCTTGCGCTGGAGCCGCCTCCGCAGTCGATACGAGGCGAATCCGAGCAGGAACGCCGCGTCGGCCACCGCAGTGTACCAGGGTCCGTGGTGTTTCAGGAAGTATCGCCGACGTGCCTGGTGCCAGTACGCCGGCCGTCTCTTCTGGGGTTTCGAACCGGTGACTCCGGTCGACGCTCCCCCCAGGTGTATGATACGGCTCTCGGGAACGTACCACGTCTCCCAGCCTGCTTGTGCCGCTCGGAGACAGAGGTCCGGGTCGTCGAAGTAGGTGTAAAGCCCCTCGTCCAGCAGTCCAACCTGTTCCAGGACCTGGCGGCGGACGATCAGGCTCGCCCCGGAGACCCAGTCGCCCCGGAAGGCGCCGCCCGGCTTGGGGAGTCTCAGTCCCCAGGGTGCCAGCAGCCGTTCGACCACGCCGATTCGCAGGCCGTTGTTTAGCTCCGAGACGATCCCGGGAAACCGGAACGGTGTCGATTCGACGGTTCCGTCGGGACCTTCCAGCCGGCTCCCGGCGATCCCGGCCCGCGGGTGGGCGTCCAGGAACGTGACCAGTGCCTCCAGCGCCCCGGGCAGGACGATGGTGTCGGCGTTGAGCAGGTGGACGTACTCGGGCGGATCGGCTGACTCCAGCGCCGGGCGGATCACGGCGTTGTTGCCCCCGGTGAAGCCGCGGTTCGGGTGGATCGCCGTGAGCTCGGCCCACTCGTTCCATCCGTTCTCGTCGATGGCGCGGCGAATCCGCTCCTCGGCATCGCCGCCGGTCCCGTTCTCGCAGACGGCGACCCGGGCGCCGGGGACTCGGCCGATCTCCTCGGCCAGCGATCGCAGGCAGTCGATCGTCAGATCGGTCACCCGGTATGAGACGATCACGACCAGGAGTTTCATCTCGACGCCCCGCTCACCGGCTCGGCGAACAGACTCGATGGCAGCTTGATCCGGCACAGGAGGCCCAGGGTTCGGAGCACGGCCTTCTCCCGGGTCCGGAGCCCGTAAATCCGTCGGTACGCCGCGATGGCTCCCTCGGGCGACCGTTCGATCGCCTCTCGGATCAGAGTGGCCTGGCGATCGCGGCTCGCCTCCCCCGTGTTTTTTATCTTCCCCTCGATCCGGGGGAGCCACTTCCTCAGCCAGGACGCATACCCGCCGCAGTCATAGTGGAGGAGTCGAATCTTCGGGTTCTGAACGGTCCGGAGCGGCCGGCCCTCGATTTCGTATGGGATGTGGTTTCCCATGTTCGCGATCTCCGACCGGAGCCGGATGGCCGACTTGAGCTGGTGGCCCCGGAAGTACATTCCGTCCAGGAAAGCCCCTTCGCAACCGATCCAGCGCGCGATGAGGGCTCGATACCGGGCCGCCCGGGGCCAGGTGCGGAACAGGGTGATCTCGCGGAATCCGCTCTGGTAGTCGATCGCTTCGGGGACCGCTTCCAGAACCGTGAAGGCGACGACGTCGGCATCCGACGGAGCTCCGGCGAGGGCCGCGCCCAGGCTATCGTCAACCTGCAGGAGTTCGTCGCTGTCGATGTGGATCAGCCAGTCCAGCCCCATCTCCCGGGCCAGTCGGTGGGCGAGGTCGGCGTTCAGTTCCTGCCGCCTCCAGGGCGAGGGCGGCCTCGGCTCCGGACCGAGCTTTTGCCAGTACTCGTCATCGCAGGAGAAGCAGGTCAGCCAGTCGTCCCGTCCCGAAAGCGGCCTCCTGGCTTCGGCCGCTTCGGCCGGGTCATCGAAAAACAGAAAAATGTGGTCCGCGCCGAGATTCCGATGGTAGTTGACCCACTCGATCGTCTCGGTAAGCGTGCTTTTCAAGGTGATGACGATGGCGACGGTGTCAACCCTCGACCGGCTCGGCTCAACTGCGGGGGGGCTGCTCCGACCCGCGATCAGAGGCTCGGTTGACGGCATCGGACTGGCTCCTGATTCATCGTGGAGGCTGGGCGATCAGGGAGGGTCCAGCGCCGACCATCGCAGGCTCGGGACGTTCGCTGGAACGCCGGCCCAGGGCTTCGTCGATCCCCGCCTGAAGCCGATTCGCCAGGGTTTCCACGTTCGGCTCCTGAAGCATGCTCGAGTGCCCGCCAGGGACATCGATCGCCCGGATTCCCTGGGCGACTCGTCCCCAGCCAAGCATCGGATCCTCGTATCGGTGGACGTACGGCTCGTCGGGTCCGATCCCGTCCGTCGCACGGAACAGGAGCAGCTCGCCGTCGTATCGTCCCTCGGGTCGGTACTCTCGCTCGGCGAACAGGTAGATCGCCCGGAAGTCGATCCGTCTCAGCCGCTGGGGAACCTCCTGGCCCCGGTCGAGGCATGCCCGAATCAGGCGGAGCTGGGCCGTGTCCCGCGCCCGCCTCAGCCGGTCGCCGATCACATACGACGTGGCGCCGGCCACCTTCCTTGCCGCCCTCGAAAGGATCGTCATCGCCCGTCGCCCTGGAGAAACGCGGCCCGCCTCGCGGAAGACCCCGCTGAATCGGCGAAGCCGATCGGCCGACTCCCGCCAGGCCCTTGGCGATGCCGATGGCTCGGCCGCGTCCAGGAGTGCCACGATCGCTACCGGCTCGCCAAGCCCGCGAAGCTGCCGCGCCATCTCGTAGGCGATCACACCTCCGGCGCACATACCTCCGAGCAGATAGGGGCCCTCAGGCTGCACCGACCGGATTCGATCGACATGGTACGCGGCCATCTCGGGGATACGCGTGTGGGCCATCGGCAGCCCGCTCCGAGCCAGGGGCTGAAGGCCGAAGACCGCGTGCCCCGGGTCGAGCCGGATCGCCAGGTTGCGGTAGAGCATTGTCTCGCCGTCACCGTCGTGAACCAGGAACACCGGCGGCCGGCCTGACCCGGGGCGGATCAGGACCAGTGTGTCGCGCTCGGCCTCACCCGTCACGAGCTTCGCAAGGGCCTCGATCGTCGGCGCCTCTATCAGCGAGGTTAGCGGGAGCTCGCGGCCAAGTCGCTGCTCAACCTGAGCGAACAGGTCGACCGCCATCAGCGAGGTGCCACCCATCGCGAAGTAGTCGTCGCGAATCCCAACCGGCTCGATCCGGAGCACCTCGGCCCAGATCGACGTCAGGGCCGCCTCGGTTGAAGTCCTCGGTGGAATGGCCGGCGGAGCGTCGACGGGTCGGGGATGCCGCCGACCCGCCCGCGCCCGGATCGCCTCCAGCACTTGCTCGGCCGTCGACAGTCCCGTGGCAATCCGCTCAAATCGCTCCGACTTCCGACCCGCCTCGCCGGCCATCGCCGAGAGCTTCGGCGCTTCAGTGCTTTCCTCGACGACCGCTGCCGAAGCCTCCGGCCGGTAGGCAACAGCCGCGGCGAACTCGGCCGGAATCTCGTAACGGAACCCTCCCTCGATCTCCGATCGATACGGCGAGGCCACCGCTTCCAGGAAGTCGAACGCCGGCCGATTCTTCTTGGTCACCAGCAGCGTCGCGACCACCTTCGATAGGTGATGATCCAGGGCTCTTCGCCCCAGCTCGGCCAGCATTCGATGTTCGACGCCTCGGCCCAGCACCCGGCAGCTTAGCAGGAACGAATCAACCTCGATCGCATCGCCGCGGGGTCCGAAAATCGAGACGCCCACCAGGCCGTAGTCTCCGAACCGGTCGCGCACCTCGACCGACCGGCATTCCAGCCCCGATTCGCCCAGCCGACGGATCTCCCCCGCGTTCCGACGGACGGTCGTCAAATTGAACTGGTTGGTCCGCTGGGTGAGCTGCGAGACCCGCTCGATTTGCTCGGCGGACGGCTCGCGAATCTCGATCTCCAGCCCGAGTCCGGCGAGGAAGTCGCCGATGCTCGGCGCCTCGCGCTGGAACCGGGCACGCTCCGCTTCCTGGCGATACATGGCCGTCCGCTTCCGATCCTCATCGGTGATCCTCGGGCGGTCGAAGGCCCAGACATGCTGGAGAAAGCCCGCCATCTCCGACTCGGACGGCAGCCGGAGCGTCAGGACCTCTGGGCAGGCCGAGGCGACCTCGGCGCACTCGACCGGGTTGTCGTCGATAAAGAGGAAGCTGTCGAGGCCCAGGTTCAGCTCGGCGGCCATCGCGCGGATGTTCCGCGATTTCGGCTCCCAGTTGATCCGCCAGGTAACCAGGTGCTCGCGACGGATCGCCATCTCGGCGCGGCGGTCGAGAACCTCCAGCACGTCCGACTCGATGTTCTTGCTACAGAGTGCCAGCAGGAACCCTCGGCCAGCCAGGTCGACCATGAACTTTTGAAGTTCCTGGAAGGCGGGCGGGATCGCGATTCCTTCGATTCCCTCCTCGCCGACGACTCCCTTCCAGAGCGTATTGTCGCAGTCGAGGACGACGACCTTGTGCGGCGGAGCGATCAGTGCATGGACCCGGCGGGCCAGGGCGGTCCCGATCGCGGCGAACGCGGCGGAGGTGTAGGGAATGTGCCCAAGCCGGTCGCGCCTTGGGTCGTGGTATTCGGCGACCTCGTAGATGGCGAGGTCCGCCGGCCCAACGACCGAGACGCCCGGCGCGTCGGCCAGACCCTCGAAAATCCGGGATGCCGCTTCTTCGAGCGGCCCGCGACGATCACGGTCGACCCGGGCGGCCGGTGAGTCGGGGCAGAGGGCGACGATCAGGGGCGTGCTCGACCGAGAGGCCAGCCCTCGGGCGGCCCTCACCAGTTCGTCGGCGTTCCGCTGGAGCGCTGATCGAATCCCCGCCTCGCCGAGACCGGCGCCTGAGCCTGGGAGGGCCCGAAGCCAGTCCTCGGGCCGAACAAGGACCAGGTTGGCCCCGCGCCGGTTCCTGGAAAGCAGGCTGTTCGGGTCGAGAAGTTCCTGGAAGACCTGGCCGTAGGCCGCGAACCCGATGGAGGCCGGTAGTCCCAGCTCGGCCGTCCAGAACTCCATCGCGTCGGCAATCGGCTCCGAGGTGAAGGTCGCGACGACTGCCAGGGTCATCGTCGGCTCAGTGCTCATGAGTGAGATGAATCCCCGATCCTGTGGTGGGCGGCCCGGGGTCGCGGGCCTCCGGGTTGCCGTCTCGCGCCGAGGGCGGCGTGACGGGCCTCCTGTACTCGATGATCCCGCTCGGACGACCGCTGAGCCGACCGGCGACGTACCGGGACGCCCCGATCGCCTGCGGGAACTTCCCCAGCACGCAGGCCGCCGCGAAGAGTCGGGCGTCTCTTTCGGACCATCCCCGATCCCGCCGGTAGTACCGCCGTGTCTTGAGAAAGAGCGCCGGGTAGCCCAGCACAGGTGCCAGCAGGCTCAGTCCCCAGGTCGGCCAGGCCGCCACTGCCGATATTGCCGGCATCGCCAGACCCCAGAACGCGATCCCGCGGGTCTCTCGAACGCGATACCGCTCGGGACCCGCGCCGTGCCGGGTCGCTCCCTCGGCATAGCCGTACCCGGTTCGGACCGAGCGCCGCCACCACTGGCCGAACTGTGTCATCGCCATGTCGTGCACCGTCATCTCGGCGTCGACTCGGAGGATCTTCCACCCCGCGCGGCGAATCCGGAGGTAGAAGTCGGGGTCCTCTCCGTTGATGAGTGTCGGATCATAGCCGCCGGTCGCATGGAAGACAGAGGTCCGGACCATCGCATCGCCGCCGACGGCCGATACCTCGCCGAGCGGTACGTCCCACTCCAGGTCGGCCAGTCGATTGTACAGAGTCGCCTCGGGGTATCGCTCGCGCCGACGGCCCGCGACCACGCCCACGTCCGGACGAGTGTCGAGGACCGACATCCCCGTCGCCAGCCATCCCGCGGCGATCTCGCAGTCGCCGTCGACGAACTGCACCATCTCGAGCCCCGGCGCGATCTGTTCGAGCCGCTCGAAGCCGACATTTCGCGCCCGGGCGTGCGTGAACGGAATCGAGAGATCCAGTTCAACCACCTCGGCTCCCATGGCCCGGGCCCGCTCGACACTGCCATCGGTCGAGCCCGAGTCGACGTAGACAACCGCGTGTCCGCTTCCGCAACACGAGCCGAGGCAGCGGATGAGCCGCTCTCCTTCGTTCCGGGCGATGGCAACGATTCCGAGCCGGCTCATGATGCGCCCACCCCAGCCCCAACGGCCGTTCGATTCGATGTCGACGCCCCGAATGCTTCCGGGTTCTCAATCAGCTCCGCGAGTTTCGCGGCCTCGGATTCGGCGTCGTGTTGCGAGGCGGCCCGAGCAGCGCCGGCGCGCCCCATACGGTCCAGCTCGGCCGGATCGGCCTCCAGGGCCTCGGCCATGGCGTCGACCAGTGGCTCGACGGCTCCGGCTGGCACCAACCAGCCGGTCTGTCCCGACTCGACCAGCTCCGGTATCCCCGCGATCGCCGTTGAGATGACCGGGCGGCCCAGAGCCAGCGATTCCATGATGACCACGGGCAGCCCCTCGGCGAAGCTGGGGAGGACCAGCGCCCGGGATGACTCCAGCTCGCGGCGGACTCCTCGGTTGTCAAGAAACCCGGTGATCCGGACCCGGCCTTTCAGGCCGTGCCGGCTGATCGCCGCCTCGATCTCGGCCCGCATCGGGCCGTCGCCGACGATCGTCAGCTCGAAATCGGGAACTCGATCCACGAGCCGGGCCGCGGCCTCAATCAGCAAAAGCTGCCCCTTCTGCTCGGCCAGCCGACCCACGCTCACCAGCTTCCTCGCATCGGGCACCGGCGAAGGAGTACCGGCCAGGAAGACGCCATCCAGGCCACACCGAACCACGTGGATCTTCGACCAGTCGTTGGGCGGACACCACCGGCAGAGCTGGCTCCGGGTGAAGTGGCTGATCGCCACCACGAACGCGGAGTGCCGGGCCTTTTCGCCGAGGGAGAGCGGACCAGGGGCGTCGAACTCCTCGGGGCCGTGGACGGTCAGACTGTAGGGTGGACCGCCCAGGAGCCGGCAAAGCATCGCGACCGCCGCCGCGTTGGTCCCGAAGTGGACGTGAAGGTGTCCCACACCCGCCCCCACCAGGCGACGGCGAAGCCGGGCCGCCTCCGCCAGATAGATCAGGTGCCGGAGAATTCCCTTTTCGGACCGCCGTCCCATCCGGACAGCGGCGAATCCCGCCGCGATCGCCAGGCGAGGACGACAGGCCATTTCGGTCAGCAGATCCCGGGCCAGCCCGGCGACTCCGGCGTCGAGAAGATACTCGGTCCTCGCTTCTTCGTCGCGGTCGGCGGCTTCGGCCAGCTCGCGGTCGAAGCGCCGCATCGCGAATCGGAGGACCGGACGCCCCCCTCCCTCCAGCGCCGCGATCTCGCGGCGAATGAAGGTTTGACTCGGCATTGGGTAGGTCGGTAGGACGTAGGCGATGGTCTTCATGGGGGGTCCGAGGACGGGCGGGCAAAGAACGGCGACTGGCTTTACGCGACCGGGCCGCTCCGGCCTCCGCCGATCAGCGGGAGGACGATCCGGTTCTCGTCGACCGCCTCTTCCCGCGGTGTCTCGGGCGAGAGCCAGGCGAGGATCTTGAGCTCCAGCCCGACCAGCACCAAAGCCATCGGCATCATCATCCAGCCCGAGATGTCGTGTGCCCAGTGCTGGCCCGATTCCCCTTCGAGGTAATAGTAACACCAGCCGGTGGCGACGATCCGGGAGATGTTGCTGACCAGGGCGATCGGGATGGCGCTCAGCATCAGGATGATCCGCTTCCAGTTCGGTAGCGGCAGGAGCAGGATCGTGGCGGTCACGGTCGCGGCCAGGGTCATCAGCATCTTCAGGCCGCTGCAGGCCAGCGCCACGTCCAGCGGTCGGGTGCCGAATGGAGTGGTCAGGTGCAGGATATTCCCTGATTGGACCAGCCAGAAACCTGAGAGCTGGAGCAGGATGTAGCTACCCGTCGCCGCGATTCTCTGAAGCGGCAGCGCGATCAGGCTGTTGATCTGGACCGGGAGTGGGAGCATGAACACCAGGAAAAGGATCGCTGGCCAGGCCAGGCGAATCAGGCCCACTCCGCCGAAGGCCCAGACCAGCCCGACGACCGCTGGCAGAAGCGTGGCGGTCTCGACCCACTGGAGGTTTCGCTCGTAGGCGATGGCGCGGGCCACCAGTGCGACGGTCAGCAGGGCCCAGCCCGGCCAGGGGGCCGAGCGGCCCAGGCCCTCCCGAAGGTCGCCCGGCATCTCCTCGATCCGCCGCCAGAGGATAAACAGCGCGATGGGGACGACCAGGAACCCGTGTGTGTAGTTCTCGTCGTGGGTCCAGATCCGAAACAGTTCGCTCAGATTGGGCGCATAGGCCAGCCCCAGGACGATTCCGGCGGCGGCCAGGGCCAACCACCAGGCCCGGGCGTCGCTTCGGGCCGTTGCCTCGGGGCTCGTCGGGTGTTGGTCAATCGCTTGCATCAGAGGCCTCGCCGAGGGGCTTGGGGGCATTCCGGTTCCGCGGTCGGTCCGGCTGGGTCTGGCCCAGCGCGGACTTCGTCCCCGTGGGTTGCACCGCGGGGGTACAGCCGGCCAGGGGATTGGTCGGATCGGTGTTCAAATCGAGGGCGGGGCCCGGTCGGTCGCGACCGTCTCTGGGCCATGTCCTCTCAACGTTGGTCGGTCGTTCGGGAAACGGCCTGGGTTGGTCGGAGCCGTCAGGCCGCTCTCTGAAGTCTAGTACGTCGCGGGCGTGTCAACTGTCGGCGTCCGCCGCCGGTTGTAGCTGTAGCGCCCGTAGTAGGACTCAGAATTCCTCATCCCGTTGATGACGGTTCCCAGCACGGCGATCCCGGCGCCGTCGAGTTGTCGTCGGGCTCGCTCAACCTGAGGGAAACGGCTGATATCGTAGCGAACCGCGAGCACGGCTCCGTCAACCCATCGGCCGAGGATGAGGGCGTCGGGGACGGGGAGGACGGGTGGTGAGTCAATGATGACCAGATCGTAGAGTTGACGGAACTGGGCGATCAGAAGGCCGAGCTTGCGGCTCTGAAGAATCCGGCTGGTGTCGGGGCTGGGAGTTCCGGCCGGGAGCAGGTGGAAGGTTCCACCCTGGACCGGGACGACCAGTTCCGTGGGTGCCGGCTCATCGCTGAGCAGGGCGTCGGCCAGGCCTGGCCCCTCGGCGATATCCAGCAGGGAGCAGAGCCCGGTCCGACGGAGGTCGGCGTCAATCAGGAGCGTCGACATCCCGGCGTTGCCACACCGGGCGGCGAGCTGGGCCGCCAGGGTGGTTTTCCCCTCGCCGCCGACGGCGCTGGTGATCAGGACGCAACGTCCTTTCTCTAGCTCGGCTGGGCTCCCACAGACGGCGAACCGCAGGTGGTCGAGCCGCTGGATGAACTGCTCGATCTGGTCGTCGGTCTCGGCCGGGCCAGCTCTCCGGATCGACCGGGCGGTCGGCAACGGCGGCAGGGCGTAGACTTCCGACTGCACCCGGGTCGAGAGCGATTCGGGGTCGCCCACCCGCTCCGCCTTGATCTCCAGCAAAAGGAAGAGGCCGAGCATCACCCCGAGCACGCCCACCGGCGCGAGCGCCATGAGCTTGATCCGCTTGTTATTCGAGGGAGCCTGCGGGACGGCCGCCGGGTCCTGCACGGTGATCCGGAACGCTTCCTGGCCGATCTCGAAGTCAAGCTGGGCCAGCTTCGACATGATCACCTCGAGGTTGCGCCGGTGGTATGTCAGGTCAAGGTTCAGGAAAGTGGCCTCGAGCTGGCTGGAGTTCCTTTTGTCGTTCTTGACCTCCATCCCGGCGACCCACGCCGCGAGATCCTTCCGCTTCGTCTCGATCTGGATGATCTTCGCCTCGGCGTCTCGGATGCGCTCGACCAGCGCCTCTGGCCGATGGTTGATGATGCCGGTCTTCTGGAGTCGCTCGCGGATCTCAGGTCTCTTCTGGTCCCAGAGTTCGCCCCACTGCGCCTCAAGCCGAGAGGCTTCTCTCTGGGCGGAGACGACGGCTGGGTCGTTCGGCTTCCGCACCTTGCTGCGAGCCCGGTCGACGGCTGTCCGAGCCGCGCCGATCTCGGCGAGCAGGGCTCGGGCGTCGGGATCGTGCTGGAACTCCTTGTACATCTGCTCGCGAAGCTGCTGCTCCGCCTGCTGCTCAACCTGACGTTCCCCCTCATTGGCTGCCTCGACCGCCCTGGCATGTTGAATCCGGAGCGATTCGAGCTCGGCCTTGGCATCGATGAGCTGGATGTCGTACTGGAGGAGTTGCGAGGCCGTCTGCTGGTAGCGAGCCTCGTCGACCGAGCTGAACGACGACTGAACTTCCCCCTTCTCGTTCGGCTTGATGACATTCAGGTCGGAGGCATGGACGTCCCCCTTCTCAGCCATCGCCGTGAGTTTGTCGCGGGTCGTCTGGATCTGGGTTTCCAGCTTCTGCCGCTCGCTCTCGAGCGTCTTCTTCAGAGCTCGGTTGGCGGTGTTCTGATAGCGGACGTGCTGCGCCAGATACTCGTCGACCACTGCGTTGGTGATGGCCGCGGCTTCGGACGGGTCCTTCGAGGCGAGTGCGACCGAGATCAGATAGGTGTCGTTGCCGACAATCTCGACGACCAGATCACGGCGAAGTTCGGCCCTGGGGTCCTTTGACGAGCGAACCATCGGCAGGTTGCGAACCTCGGTCCGTGCCAGCGCCGCGTCGAGAACCTTGTCGCTCTTGATGAGTTGGACCTGGGTTCGCAGGTAGGGCCGAACCTGATTCATATCCTTCTCGCCGTGCAGGCCCGGATCGTTGAGCACTTCCACGGAGGGTTCAGCACGGAGCAGGCTGGCCGCCTCGTAGGTCGGCTCAACGACTTCGTAGATGGCGTAGGCCAGCGGGGTCGAGAGGACGACCCATCCCAGCGCGATTCTCCACCAGTGACGGCTGAGCCCTCGGAGCAGGATGCGGGGAGTGATCTGCGGTCCGGCCGGGGTGGCCAGCGCCATCTCCCGCGGAATCGGAGCGATCGATGCCGGCGGCCGGGAGGCCTCCGACGGATATCGGGCCGGGACATTCGAGTCGGGCCGGTCGAGGGTGTCCATGATCGGGGGTCGCTCTCTGGGATGAATATCTGTCCGGATCGTCCTTAAGAGGTCAATCCTGGGAGCATCTCGGGGCCGCGGTGAGGGGAGGGCGGATTTGCGTGGCTTCGCCGTCCGCGGTCAGATCAACCCATCGTCATCGCGACGGGGCGTCCCCAGTGAAGGGGTCGATCCACCCGCCGGACTGATGGGACCGGGTGGGCGTGGTACTCGATGTTCATCGTGGCATTTCGTCCTCAATTTCGCTCGTCAAACTCTAATCGACCCCGTTCGGGCTCGTCAAATTAAAATTGCGTGTCCATCCCCTCGAACCGTCCCGGCCGTGACCCGCGTTGATCTGCGGCAACATCGCTCCCTCACCTCCCCATGGGCCTGCTTTTCGATGCTTCTTGTGCCCTTCCAGTGGCGTCATCTGGCGTCGTACGACCGTTTCCCCGCTTCAGGCCATTGCGAAATCAGGACGGAGGTCTACCGGAACGCCGCCAAATTCAGCAACAATAAAGTAAGAGTAGTCTTGATACCCCAGGTAGGATTTCGAGCCAGGGCTCTGCGCTGTGTCGGCTTCTGATTCGATGGGTGGTGGCACGAGATCGGGCCCTGCAAATCTTTCCAACGGCGCAACATGAGAGTCTCTGCCTCAGCACCGACCCAATCGGCGCCTTATGATAATGATAAGGTAGGGCGCAGTCCGGGCTCCGTCTGGCAAGGCACGGAGAGGCCCGGGAGTGGACATCGCCCCGCGGTTCTACCTCAAACATACTGTGGGCTGTCGCCTTGCGTGACGGCGGGCAGGGTGGAGACCTCGGGGGCAAGCCCACGGATTATCCGGGACAGGAGGGGGGGAGAATCGCCGATGGCAACATCGTATGGATGGACTCGGGCGCTGCCCGGAGCGGACATGAAGGGAGAGAGGACTGGGAAGATCGCGGATCGCGATCAGGATGGCGTGAGCCGGTCTCGGCTGGTGCCTATCCTCCTGGCGATCTACCTGACCCCGGCCTTACTCCTGGTACTGCTGGTCGGTGGTCTGGGTCTATTGATCGTGGCGGCGGCCCGGGCCCTTCCCATCCCCCATCAGAAGGTGGACGGGTGACCTCGAGACTCAATGGGATCAGACGCCCGATCGCAGGGAATGACACCCCAGGTGGGGATTCGAGCCAGGATCTCGAAGATGGCGCAGGATGAGGCTCCTCAGGAAGCCGGTGGTGCCTCGGCCGTGAGTGGAGCGACGGGCTCCGGGGACGACCTGGCCACGCGATCCTGGACCTCGCGGACAAACCTTGAGAGCAACTCGGTGATAGGTCCCTCACCCGGTTTGGGGAGGCCACCGGTTATCGGATGCGCCACCTGAATCTTGAAGAGCGAGGGATGGTAGCGGAACATCTTCCATCGATCCGAGACGTCGGGCACCCAATCTCCGTTGTAGAGGAAGGTATGATACACCTCCTCCAGTCGTGAGATGTCCCCTTCTCGCTTCGCATAGATCGCCCAACGATACCGGACCGGCTGTTTCAGCCCAGGGATGCGAATCTCGCCATCGATCGGGCCCTTGTAGGGTTTGTAGCCGGCCGCGGGGTAGCAGTTTTCGGGGACGTGACCAAAGGCCTCGGCGCACGAACCGTACAGGGCCAGGACCACGGCCCGCTCGCCGGTCTTCGGATCCATGTAATTTCGGGTGATGTGTGCGGAGGCGCCGGCAACCCGGGCGATCTGGGGATCGAGCTGGATTTCCTTGTCGTCAATGTCCTGCCAGGCTCCCATCGACCTCGGTATGTCGGCCATCGGGAAGGGGCAGGCCGCGCTCCGTTCGGCCAGACTCCAAAACCCCCATTCTCGCCAAAGTCGGACTCCGCCCGATGCTCCCAGCAACAGGCAGGTCACGGCCAGCCAGGCCCATGGCGAGATCGAAGCACGAGCCCGCGAGCCAGAACCAGTCGACGCCCCACGGGACTCGACGATCAGACGATTGATTGGCATCGATGTCATGGTGTGGAACGCGCTCTCGCTTCTCCACGGGAGTAGGAAGGGTCCCGGCGATCCTCGCCCATTATGCGCACGGAGATCCTGGAGGCTGACATAACCTATCCCTACTATCTCTCCCCGTGAATCCGTTTACCAGGCCCAAGTTCTCCATCCGGCGCCCATGTTGCGTTTGGTGAACATCGTCTGCTGCACGGACGGCATGGCACGCTCGGCTCCCCTCCGCTATGATAGCACCCGATGGGGAGATGCGGGGCCAATCTGGACTCAGGACCAGAGCACATTCCTCCCCGTATCCGCCCCGTGAGATCTTTCCCCTGGCCGCTCCGCAGAGAGGCGATGCATGGCCGCGATCCTGGGGATCTCCGCATTCTATCATGATAGTGCCGCGGCTTTGGTCGTCGACGGTCGGATTGTCGCGGCGGCGCAGGAGGAGCGGTTCACCCGGAAGAAGCATGACCCGGCATTCCCGGCCAGGGCGGCGGAAGCCTGTCTGCGAGAGGCCGGGATCACGGTGGATGACCTCGACTACGTCGCCTTCTACGACAAGCCGCTGACCAAGTTTGAGCGGCTGCTGGAGACGTACCTGGCGTATGCTCCGTCGGGTTTCCGAAGCTTCCGCCTGGCGATCCCGCTCTGGCTGAAGGACAAGCTGCACATGCGAGGGACAATCCGCCGGGGACTCGGCGGAGCGACCCGGGCACGGCTGGTCTTCGCCGACCATCACGAGACCCATGCCGCCAGCGCCTTTTTCCCCTCGCCGTTCGACTCGGCCGCGATCCTGACCCTCGACGGCGTCGGCGAGTGGACGACCGCCGCGTTCGGCGTTGGCGAGGGGAACCGGATCCGGCTGACCGACCACATCTCGTTCCCGCACTCGCTGGGTCTGCTCTACTCGGCGTTCACTTATTATTGCGGGTTCAAGGTCAACAGCGGTGAGTACAAGCTGATGGGGCTGGCTCCCTACGGCCGCCCCATCTATCGTGACCTGATCCTGGAAAAGCTGATCGACCTGAAGCCCGACGGCAGCTTCTGGTTGGACATGGATTACTTCCAGTACTGCCAGGGTCTGACGATGACCAACGCCCGGTTTCACCGTCTCTTTGGCGGTCCGCCGAGGGCGCCCGAGTCGCCGCTGGAGCAGCGGCACATGGATCTCGCGGCGAGCATTCAGGATGTTACCGAGGAGGCGGTCCTCCGGATTGGCCGGCACATCCGGCAGAAGACGGGGATGAAGTATCTGGTCCTCGCCGGCGGCGTGGCGTTGAACTGTGTGGCCAATGGCCGGCTGCTCCGCGAGGGGGAGTTCGACGACATCTGGATCCAGCCGGCGGCCGGCGACGCTGGCGGAGCGCTGGGGGCGGCGCTCTTTGTCTGGCATCAGCTTCTGGACCGGCCCCGATCGCCCGGAGGTCGCGACGCCCAGCAGGGAAGTCTGCTCGGACCGCGGTTCTCCACCGACGAAATCGAGCACGCCCTGGCGAGGCAGGGGGGATCGGGGCGTCGGTTTGACGACGAGGCCGAGCTGCTGGAGCACGTCGCCGGGCTGCTCGCCGAGGGGAAGGTGGTCGGGTGGTTTCAGGGCCGGATGGAGTTCGGCCCGAGGGCGCTGGGAGCCCGGAGCATCCTGGGCGATCCCCGCTCACCGGCGATGCAGGCGACGATGAACGTCAAAATCAAGTTCCGCGAGAGCTTCCGCCCGTTCGCGCCGGTGGTCCTTCGCGACCGGGCCTCCGAGTGGTTCGACCTCGACCCGAAGCACGAGAGCCCGTACATGCTCCTGGTGGCGCCGGTCCGGGAGGATCGTCGGGTGCCGGTGGATCCCGAGGCGCTCCGGGTGATGGCGAACGACCCGGACCTTCGGAAACGGGTCAACGTGGTCCGGTCGGAAATCCCGGCGGTCACGCACGTTGACTACAGCGCCCGGATCCAGACGGTCGATGAGGAGCGCAACCCCCGGTTCGCCCGGTTGCTCGAAGCGTTCGAGCGGCTGACGGGCTGCCCGGTGCTGGTGAACACGAGTTTCAACGTCCGGGGTGAGCCGATCGTCGGTTCTCCGGAAGATGCTTATCGATGCTTCCTGGCGACCGACATGGACGCCCTGGTCCTGGAAGACATCGTGATTGTGAAGGACGAGGCGGCGCGCGAGGCCGGGCTGGAGGCGCGCGGGGCCTACCTGGCGCAGTTCCAGCTCGACTGACCGACCGGCGAGGCCGACGATGCAGTGGTCCGACATCCCGTTCCATCCGGACCGGAAAACCCTCCGGCAATTCGCGGGGTTGTGGCTGATCGTCTTCGGCGGGATGGGCCTCTGGGAGGCATTCCGCCGGGGGCATGTGCAACTCGGCTTCTCGATCGTGGCACT
The DNA here is from genome assembly GCA_027449865.1 of Planctomycetales bacterium. GTDB lineage: Bacteria > Planctomycetota > Planctomycetia > Isosphaerales > Isosphaeraceae > JAKAUH01. Next base: position 45,786 of record DAIDKV010000097.1, on the reverse strand, counting down.
GGCGCTGGTCGTTGGTGTCGCCGGCCTGACCCGCCCCGAGTGGGTCCGGACCGTCTACGTCGGCTGGATGGTCCTGGCCTTCCCGATCGGCTGGACGATCTCGCAGGTCATCTTGTTGATCATGTATTTTGGGCTATTCACACCGATCGCACTGATCTTCCGGGCGATCGGCCGCGACCCCTTGCGGCGCGCCCGTCGCGTCGGGATCGAGTCGTACTGGGAGCCGAAGCCGGCGCCGGTCGACGTGAGGAGCTATTTCAAGCAGTTCTGATCGGATGATCCGGGCATCTTTCTGCACAGGATGAGGCCATGAGCGAGACGACCCCCCGCGTGCCGAGCGAGTTCGAGAAGGCCGCCGCCGACGCCCAGGGCGAGAGCCTGGCGAGTGAGTTCTGGGCATTTTTGGCGCAGAACAAGAAGTGGTGGCTGGCGCCGATCGTGATCGTGATGCTGCTGCTGGGCGTGCTGATCTTCCTGTCGAGCACCGCCGCGGCACCGTTTATCTACACATTGTTCTGAGCGGACATCGGGGCGATGATGAAGTGGAGAAGCTCCGGCGCTCGGAGCCTTGGCAAACTTTGCCAAAGAGGGTATGCTAATCGACAAGGAGGTTTTACCATGGCGACCATGAATATCTCTTTGCCGGATGAGATGAAGACCTTCGTCGAGAATCAGGCGGCGAAGGAGGGATTCGGGACGACTAGCGAGTATCTCCGCTCGGTCATCCGCGATGTTCAGAAGCGGCAGGCCAAGCTGGCCTTCGAGTCGAAGTTACGCGAAGCACTCGAGAGCGGGCCTTCCGAGCCGATGACCCGCGAGGACTGGGAGGAGATCGAGCGGGAGGGGCTTGAGCGGCTCGCACGCGAGCCGTCCAGGCGATGAGCCCCGTCGTCCGTCGTCACCGTCCTGTTCGTCATGACCTGGCCGATATCTTCTTCCAAATCGGGCAGACCCGGCTCCCCCTCGGCCCATCGCTCCTTGCGAGAGGTCGAGGCGACATTTCGGAGGCTTGCCGAGTTCCCGGGGACAGGGGCCCGATATGAGGCGGACGATCCACTCTTCGAGGGGATTCGCCTCAGCCCCGTCTCTCGCTTCAAGAAATATGTGATTTGCTACCGCTCAATCGAAGGTGGGATCGAGGTTCTTCGGGTCCTGCATGGTGCCCGAGACATTCCCTGGCTCGTCGCCGAGAGCCTCGACATCCCCGGCGATGAAGAGGACCGGCCCGATGAGGCGCCGGACTCACCCTGAGCCCGGCCCGCCATCTGAAACCCGTAGCACACCGGCGGGGACGGGTCTGTTCTGGGTGGCGGACAGCGAGCGAGAGGGATCAAGTCGCCGGGCGCCATGGAATAAGGATCGCTCCCTTGCCACGCCTCCGGTTCACGCGAGAAGAGGCGGCAGCCGAGGCGACACGCCGGGCGACCAAGTTCGGCGCCGGGTTACCCGGCGACGAATCCGGCCGATGCACCGGCGCATTTCCCGATCCTTTCGCGATCCGGAGCAGGAACACCAAGCATCCGGTGTCCTGGGTCGTCAGGTTCGTCTTCCATCCGCCCGAGGTCATACAGGACGGCGGCGATCTGCTCATCGCGGTCAATCTGGAAACCGGAGCGGCGACGATGCACGGATGAGAATCGCGCCCCGGCCTCCCTACTTCGCCTTCCCCTGGCTAGCGACGGCCGCCGCGGCCCTGGCGATCTCCTCGGGGTCGCCGAGGTAGTAGTGCTTGATCGGCTTGATCTGCTCGTCGAGTTCGTAGACGAGTGGGACGCCGGTTGGGATGTTCAGGCCGACGATCTCCTCGTCGGAGACGTTGTCGAGGTACTTGATCAGCGCCCGGATGCTGTTGCCGTGCGCGGCGATGAGCACTTTCTTGCCCGCCTGGATCTGCGGGACGATCGAGCCGTGCCAGTACGGGAGGAACCGCGCGACGGTGTCCTTCAGGCACTCGGTCCTCGGCAGTTCTTCGCGCTTCATGTCTCGATAGCGCGGGTCGGTGCCGGGGAACCTCGGGTCGGATTCCTCGAGCGCCGGCGGCGGGACGTCGTAGCTTCGCCGCCAGATCAAGACCTGTTCGTCGCCGTACTTTGCGGCGGTCTGCGCCTTGTTCAGGCCCTGCAACGCCCCGTAATGGCGCTCGTTGAGCCGCCACGAGTGCTCGACCGGGATCCACATCAGGTCCAGCTCGTCGAGGACGGTCCAGAGGGTCCGGATCGCCCGCTTGAGGACCGACGTGAAGGCCAGGTCGAAGGTGAACCCCTCCGCCTTCAGAACCTCGCCGGCGCGCCTGGCTTCGATCCGGCCCTGGTCCGAGAGATCAACGTCGGTCCAGCCGGTGAAAAGGTTCTCCTTGTTCCAGACGCTTTCCCCGTGGCGCAGCAGGACGATCTTGCTCATGGTTTTCCCGTGGAATCTTCGTGTCCGGTTGGTCGATGACTGCCCGGCATTGTCGCCTCTGGCGTCTCGATGGTCAACCGGCTGAGGGTCCCCGAGGGAATTCGGCCGATCAGGAGGTCGGGCCGGGGTCGGTGACGGTCGAGGTCGTGTCGGACTGACGCCCCGGCGCGCCGCCGGACAGGTCCTTCGACTCGGTCCGTCCGGTGCCCGAGCCGGACGAACGGTGCGGTTCTTCGGCGATTGGCCCGGGATGTCCGGAGTCGCGTCCGCCCCGGTCGGTGCTGGTCCCGCCACCGCGCGAGGCCTCGGTGTCAGCGCCTCGGAGCGTTTCTTCCCTGGTGTCGTCCATGGTGATTTTCCTCGTCTCGTCCCTCGGTGTTGGTGGATTATTTATCAGGCGGCTTCGACCTCGAGAGCGCGCCGGCAGACCTGTTCCGCATCTCGGCAGGCGTCGAGGCCACGCGCGGTAGTCTGGTCCTCGGAGAGAGCGACGGCGGCCTCGGCGCAACGCCGGCAGGCGTCGGCGCAGGCGGCCATCAGGTAGCCGGCCAGCTCGCTCCGCCGGTTGAGCAGGCCGGATGCGATCGCGCACGCCTCACGCGCGTCGACGGCGGCGGCCAGGGCCTCGGCCATCGCGACGCGGTCGGAGCCGGATTCGCCGAGGCGATCGGCAGCGTGCCGGGCCATCTCGTCGCAGGCCGAGGCGGCGTCGGCGAGGGCAATCGCCCGACATCGTCGGTAGTGATCGGCCAGGGCCGCGCCGCCTCCCATGTAGAGCAACATGCCTGGTCTCCTCTGGGTTCCGTATCCTCGCGATGCCGCGCCAGACGCGACGATCACGCGGCCCATCGCCCGCAATCGCCGGGCCGATGACGAGAATCTTCCGCACTCGATCGATCGGTCGGCGGCACTGGATCTGCGGGTCGAGGCCGACTCGCCGGAACGGCCGGGCCGGGCTTGGTCCCTGGGCCCGGGATCCATTCAAGATCGAGAGATCGAGGAGGAGGGAGCGGTGTTCTACCACGTCAAGGAGCTGCAATTCAACGCCCGAGTCTCGGGCCCCGACCCGCGGTTCGCCAGCCTGTTGCTGGAGCAGTTCGGCGGGGGCAACGGCGAACTGAAGGCCGCCATGCAGTACTTCGTTCAGGCCTTTGGGGCTCGACAGCCGTATCCCGACAAGTATGACATGCTCATGGACATTGCCACCGAGGAGTTCAGCCACCTGGAGATCGTCGGCGCCACGATCACCATGCTTCTCAATGGCGTCAACGGCCAACTCAAGGACGCGATGGAGACCAGCGACCTGACAAAGCTCATGGCCGGCAAGGCGGGGAAGGAGGAGATGATCCACAAGGCGATGACGGCGCCGCAGTTCCTGGTTCTCACCGGTGGCGGTCCGCATGTCACCAACTGCCAGGGCGTCCCCTGGACCGGCGCCTACATCAACTCGACCGGCGACCTGACCGTCGACTTCCGATCCAACATTGGTGCCGAGTCGCGGGCCAAGATCGTCTACGAATACCTGATGCAGTTCACGGATGATAAGTATGTGCAGGAAACGCTGGAATTCTTGATGACGCGAGAGATCGCGCACTTCCAGCAGTTCACGGCGGCGCTTGAGACGATTCAGCCGAATTTCCCGCCGGGCATCCTTCAGGGCGATCCGCGATACAGCCACTCGGTGTACAACCTCTCCAGTTCGGCCAACGCGCGCGGGCCGTGGAACGAGGGACAGGGGCCCTGGGGCGCCGGCGAGAACTGGGAGTACATCGACGACCCGATCCACCAGGTCATCGAGACCCAGGGACAGTTGAAGAAGACCGTTGCCGGAACCCGGCAGACGCCCGAGCAGGCCCAGCAGAAGGCACGCGAGCTGGGCAAGCAGCGGAGCCAGGAAGTGACATCGGCCGCCCCGACCGGCGTTAACCAGTGGTGCAGCTACCCGCAATTCGATCTCGCGAGCCCGCGGGTGGCCAAGGACGGAAAGTAACCGAAGGGCGGCCTGGTCTCCCACAGCGCGAAGGGCGCCGATGGATGAGAACATGTCGGGCGCCTTGGCCCCGGTCGGGGCGCCCGTCAAGGTGACCTACGACACCGACCTGCCTGGCCCGTGGAGCGGGGCCTTCGAGCCGCAAGGGAGCCGACCACTCGATCCATGATTCGTCATGGGTGTTGGCGCACTGGGATCACGTCGAGTAGGTCATGGGCATCGGTATTCAGGCCCCATCGACGATCGCGAACGTGTTCCCCATGTCGCGGCGGAGCTTTCCGTCCTGAACCAGTTCCTCCCAGACCTCGGGCGGATGGCCGGGTGGTGGCGTCATTCCGGTGATCCCCGACTTCTTCCCGCCGGCGCGGCTGAGGCCCGATTCGTCATCGAGCCGGGCGAGTTTGAGCCTCTTCTTGAACGCCTTCAACGCCCGCTTCTTCTCTTCATCGGTCGCCATCATCAAGGTCTCCCGCGAAGGGCTCCAGGCGATCCAGCCTCGGCCCGTTACCAGCTTCGGCGAACCGACGTGGCCCGTCAAGCCCGCGTGGACCCCACCACGACCCGCCGATAAAATCGGGACAGAGCTATCCCTCAGTCCCTGCAACAGCCCGGGAGGTCGCGACAATGGCCAGCATGGTCAAGATCGGATCGCTGTTCCTCAACCTCGACCTGGTGGTCCGGGTCGACGACCTTTTCCTTCGCTCGAAGGAGGACCGGCTGGTCGTCTATTTTGCCTCGGGCGACGAGCCATTGGCCCTCTCCGGCGCGGAGGCCGACGACCTTCGCACCTGGCTCAACACGGTTGCAACCAATCTCCGGCAGGCCGCTGACCCTGAGGCCGGCGATCGCTGAGCCGGCCCACCGCTACCGACGCCGCGCCAGTTCCCGGAACTTTAGCTCGTCCGACGGCCGAACATCGGCGCCGAGGAACCGCCTCATCTGCTCGATCGCGTGCCGGTTCTCCTCCTCCGTGTTCGATGCCACGCAGTCCGATGGCACCGTCAGGTGAAAATCTCTCATGTAGGCATCATTGGCAGTGAAGAGAACACAAATATTGGCCGCCATCCCGGTCAGAACAAGCGTCCGGGCGCCGAGGTAGTCGAGCAGGACGTCGAGGGTCGTCGAGAAGAAGCCCGAATGCTTGGGCTTCAGGACAAAGTAATCGTCGTCGCCCGGCCGGAGCCGCTCGACGACCGGACGACCGCGGACGTCATCCTCAAGACAGTGCTGGACCTGGGCGTTGAGGTCGGACCGCCATCGGCCGAAGTTGTCGTTGACGTAGACGACCGGCACGCCCTCGCGACGCGCCCGTTCCTGGAGGCGGGCGATCCGGTCGGCCATCGGAACCGCGTGGCGCAGAAGATCCTCTCCGCCCTCGAACTCCAGGTCGTTGATGACATCGATCAGGAGCAGGACGACGTCGGACTTGTCCGGGGCGCTGCCGTGCAGGTCAGGGTTCTTCGCGGGCATAGGCTCCTCCGTGTCCCGGCCGGGCGTTTCCGAGAGAGTCCTGCACCCGGCATGCCAGGGATGGGGCCGGTGGCTGGCTCCGGATCGGCGCATCGATGACCTGAGCCCGTCGATCGGGTAAACTTGATGGGATCCAGACGCCGTCGAGACTGGAAGCCTACCACCGGAGCCCACCGAGATGATTGGCCGCCCTGTGCCCTTCCTCATTCTCCTCGCCCTGATCTCACCCGCAACCGGAGCGGAGCCGACCTCGATGGAGGCCCAGCTTCGCCGAGAAAATCTGGCCGACCTGGCCCGCGACGTCCACCGGCTCGGCGATCCCCGCCGAGGTGCGGCGGTCTTCTACAACCCGGCAACAAGCTGTGTCCTGTGCCACATGGCGGCCGCGGGCACGACCTCCAGCCCGATCGGCCCGGATCTCGCCTCGATTGGCAAGCTCAATGCCGAATCCCTGATCGAGTCGATCCTGGAGCCGTCGAAGACCATCCGAAAAGGATATGAGCCGGTCACGATCGCCACCGACGAGGGGCAAACGATCTCCGGCATCCTGGTCGAGGATCGTCCCGAGGCGGTTGTCCTTCGAGATATGGCGAAGGGAGGACAACCCACGAAGGTCGAGCGCGATCGGATCGACGGAATGCGACGAGACGGGACGTCAATGATGCCGACAGGATTGGTCAACGGTCTGGCGACCCGGCAGGAGTTTCTCGACCTGGTGCGCTATCTCGTCGAGATCGCCGAGGGGGGCCCAGACCGTGCCCATGCCTTGCGGCCGGAGCCGTCACTCATCGCGCCGACACCACTCCCCGAATACGAAAGTCGGCTCGACCACGCGGGAATGCTCTCCGAACTGGATCGCAAAAGCTTCACTCGGGGCGAGGCCATTTACACGCGTGTCTGCGCCAATTGCCACGGGACCAGGGAACAGCCCGGCTCGCTTCCCGACGCTCCGCGGTTCGCCACGGCGATGCTGAAAAACGGGAGCGATCCCTATCGAATGTACCGGACAATCACCGACGGATACGGTCGGATGGTCCCCCAGAGCTGGATGGTTCCGCAACAGAAATACGACGTGATCCACTACATCCGGGAAGCGTACTTCAAGCTCCATAACCCCGGCCTCTACGCGGCCGTCGATCGGGCCTACCTCGATCGACTTCCGAAGGGCGACACTCGCGGGCCCGCGCCGTCGAAGATCGAGCCCTGGGTAGCGATGGATTACGGCTCGTGCCTGATGACGACGATCGAGGCTGGTCAGGGTCGGTCCAACATCGCGTACAAGGGGATCGCGGTCCGGCTCAATGCGGGGCAGGGGGGTATCTCGCGCGGGAACGCCTGGGTCCTCTACGAGCACGACACGCTCCGACTCGCCGCCGCCTGGACCGGAACGGGCTTTATCGACTGGAACAGTATCGAGTTCAACGGCCGGCATCAGGTTCATCCTAAACTCGTCGGCCAGATCCAGGTGGCGAATGGAGACCAACCCGGCTGGAGGAATCCATCGGACCCCAGAGCCGAGGACCGCCGGATCGTCGGTCGCGACGGCCGGCGTTACGGCCCGATGCCCCGTGACTGGGCCCATTATCGCGGGATCTATCGCCACGGCGACCGCGTCGTTCTGGCCTACACCGTCGGAGCGGTTGATCTTCTCGAATACCCGACGCTCGAGGCCGACCCCGCGCAGGCTGGACGCTCGATTTTCGCCCGGACGCTGGAAATCGGGCCGTCAACTGGGGAACTGTCGATGCTCGTGGCACCGCGAAATGTGGCCGTCGCGCTGGCCGGAGAGCGTTCGGCGGCCCGGCTGGATCGGGAGAACGAGGTGATCCGCCTCGTCCTACCGGCCTCGGGAACGTCGCGTGTGGTGAAGGTGCTGATGTCGGTCGGAGAGGCGAAGGCACTCGAATCGTTCGCCGCCTCGATGCCGGCGCCCGAGGCGCCTTCAACGTTCACCCGGGGTGGACCCCGGCGATGGACCGAGGTTGTCAAGACGCAGGCCGCGATCGGCCGCGACGACGGCCCGTTCGCCATGGACACCCTGACGATTCCCGAGGCCAATCCATGGCTTTGCCAGGTCCGGCCTACGGGCTTCGACTTCCTCCCGGGCGGACAGTCCGCGGCCGTCTGCACCTGGGACGGCGATGTCTGGATCGTCGAGGGGCTCAACGACCCGGCCGGAGGGCTCTCCTGGCGTCGGATCGCCGCTGGTCTCTTCCAGCCTCTGGGATTGAAGGTCATCGATGGAACGATCCACGTGGGATGCCGCGACCAGGTCGTCCGGCTTCGCGATCTCAACAGTGACGGCGAAGCCGATTTTTATGAGTGCTACAATAGCGACCACCAGGTCACCGAGCACTTCCACGAGTTCGCGATGGGTCTGCAAGCCGACGCCGAGGGAAACCTGTATTACGCCAAGGCAGCGCGGCACGGCCTGGAAGCGGTTGTCCCACAGCACGGAACGTTGCTCAAGATCGCCGGCGGAGGAGCCTCGACCGAGATCCTGGCGACCGGATTCCGGGCACCCAACGGCGTCTGCCTGAACTCCGGCGGGACCTTTTTCCTCACCGATCAGGAAGGATTCTGGACCCCCAAGAACCGGATTAACCTCGTCCGGCAAGGGGGATTTTACGGGAACATGTGGGGTTATCACGATGTCAAGGATTCCTCCGACGCCGCCATGGAGTCTCCCGTCTGCTGGATCACGAACGCCTTCGATCGGTCGCCGTCGGAACTGGTCTGGGTGGAGACCAATCATCCGGCCTGGATGCCGCTCAAGGGGGCGCTCCTGAATCTTTCGTACGGTAACGGCAAGGTCTTCGTGGTGCCGATCGAGGTCGCGGGCGGGAGGATTCAGGGCGGGATGAGTGCGCTGCCGATCCCGCCGTCGCCGACCGGGATCATGCGGGGACGGTTCCATCCCATTGACGGCCATCTCTACACGTGCGGCATGTATTCCTGGGCCGGCGACAGGACCCAGCCCGGTGGCTTTTACCGGATCCGGGCGACCGGCAAGCCGATGCACGTTCCGGTCGGGCTTCATGCCCGGAAGAACGGCATGCAGCTTGTCTTCACCGACCCTCTCGACCGCCAGGCGGCGAGCGACCCGTCCCATTACTCCGCGCGGGTCTGGTCACTGAAGCGGACGGTCAAATACGGTTCCGAGCACGGCGACGAACATCCGGTCTCCATCACGGCGGCGCGGGTCTCCGACGATGGCCGGACGGTCTTCCTCGAGATCCCGGATCTGCGTCCGACCTGGTGCATGGAGATTACCTACGCGATCCGGGGCGTTTCGGGCGCTTCCGTGGTAGGGGCCATCGACAACACGGTCCACCAACTCGGGGAGTGATGATCGAAAACGCCACGATACTGACGCCGACCTCGGGCTACCTGGCTTCCGGTTATACGCACACCCTCAACGCCTATCGGGGGTGTGCGTTCGCCGGAGCGCTCTGCGGGCAGTATTGCTACGCACAGCACAACCGATGGATCACGAAGGGCCGGACCTGGGGCTTTTACGGGGCCAAGGAACGGGCGGTCGAGGCATATCGGCGTGACTTCGACCGAATTCGTCGTCCATCGCGGGGTGAGCCTCGGCCGCTTCGGATCTACATGAGTAGCAGCACCGATCCGTATATCCCCCAGGAAAAGTCGATGCGGATCACGCGTGCCCTCCTGGAAGCGATGATCGAGCGGACGCCCGAGGTTCTGGTGATCCAGAGCCACCACACGATGGTTCTTCGCGACCTCGACCCGATCGCCGATCTCTCCGCGCGGGGGCGGGTCCGGCTCTCGCTGACCGTCGAGACCGACATGGACCGCGTTCCGGGATTCCCACCGCACGCCAGCCCGCCGTTGCGCCGGCTGGAGGTTCTGGAGGCGTTTCGGAAGCGCGGCATCCCGACCCAGGCAACGCTCAGCCCCCTTTTGCCGATCGCCAATCTGCCTGCCTTTGCCCGGCGGCTCGACGCCTCCTGCGATCGGGTGATCCTCGATCACTATCTCATCGGTGACGGCTCGCCAGGCGGCTGGCGAACCCGCCGCTCCGGGTTCCCCGCCCGGCTCGCCGAGGCTGGCTTTGCCGAGTGGAACGAGCTGACGAAGTTCGAAGAGGTTTGCAAGGCGCTGGCCGAGATCCTGGGTCCAGGGCGTGTCCTGGTTGGCTGCGCGGGGTTCAACTCGGTCTGATATCGGCGATCTCCCGGGCTCGCCCGCGGTTCGACGCGACATACCCGATGATCGCCGCGTGAATGGCCAGCGCGGATCCCAGGCCGATCGCGTGCATCGCGGCTGTGCCGCCACCCTCCCGGTCGATCGCCCAGATGGTGTAGCTTCCCATCGGTAGGAAGAGGACCGCCGCGGTGATGACCCCCGGATTGTATCGGCGGAGGACGATCCAGGAACCGATGTGCGAGACGGCGTTCACGAGCACGAGATAGGCCGCGATCAGCCCGAGTCCGACGTTGATCCTGGCCCCTAGCCATGTGGAGGCCGCGATCACCCCCCAGACTCCCGGGATGTTGATGAGGAACACGGCCCATGGCGAAAGAACTTCGCGGCCGCCGCCGATGAATTCATTCGCGTAGCGCCGGAACCGATCGTCGTCATGCTCCTCAAACTGGTGGATCATGTAGATCGGCAGGCAGAGGAACGTGGACGCCAGCGCGGGTGTCCACGAGCCTCCGAGAAGCGGCATCATGGTCAGGATCAGCAGACCAGCAAGAAAGCCACCGTGGACCCAGCCGCGGACGATCCGATCGAGCATGAGTCGCACCTACGAATTTGCCGACGTCGTGCGTGATTTCGCGGTCTAGCGGGGCGATCGTAGGGGGACGGTAGCCGGCCGTCAATCCTCCTTTTTGAATTCGGTCTTGTCGATCTGGTAGAGGGCGATCTTGTCGGTGATGGTCCGTCGAGAGAGGCCGGTGAGCCGGGCTGTCCGACCGATGTGGCCCCGAGTGCGTTTTAGGGCGCGGCGGAGGTAGCGCTCCTCGAAGGCGGCGGTCAGCTCGTTAAGCTGGTCGGTCAACGGTCGTGAGAGGTCGACCGGAAGCTGGGGCTTGGGCCGGTTTGGCTTGAGAATCTCGGCGGGAAGATTCTCGGGCCGGATCATCTCGTCGCGCGAGGTGACCGTGGCGCGCTCGATCGCGTTTTCTAGCTCGCGGATGTTCCCGGGCCATCGGTGCTGGAGGAGCAACTCCATCGCCTCGGGCGAGATCGCCTTTGGCAAGGCGCCGGGGCGGCTGAATTTCTGAGCGAAGTGCATCGCCAGAAGAGGAATATCTTCCTGCCGCTCGTGCAGCGGAGGAAGGTCGATCTTCACGACGTTCAGCCGGTAATACAGGTCCTCGCGAAACTTGCCGTCCTTCGCGAGTTTGAGGAGGTCGCGGTTGGTCGCGGCGATCACGCGAACATCGGCCTCGACGGTCTGCGTCCCGCCGACGCGTTCGAACCGGCGCTCCTGCAAGACGCGGAGCAGCTTGGCCTGCATCGCTAGCGGGATCTCGCCGATCTCGTCGAGGAAGATGGTCCCGCCGTGGGCCAGTTCGAACCGTCCCTTGCGCTGGCCGACGGCGCTGGTGAACGCGCCCTTCTCGTGGCCGAAAAGTTCCGATTCCAGGAGCGACTCCGGGAGCGCGGCACAGTTGACGGCGACGAACGGGTTTCCCTTGCGAGGCGAGGCTTCGTGAACGGCGCGCGCCACCAGTTCCTTGCCGGTTCCGGTCTCGCCGAAGATCAGAACGGTGCTGATGGTCGGGGCGACGTGGCTGATCAGTTCGAAGACGCCGTGCATCCTCGGGCTTTTGCTGAGGATGGTGTGGAAGGCATAGAGCTCGTGGAGCTTTTCGCGGAGGGCGGCAACCTCGTCCTGCAAGGCGCGCTCGCGGAGGGCCCGGTGGATCACCAGCTTGAGGTGCTCGAGGTTAATCGGCTTCGTAAGAAAGTCGACGGCGCCGAGCCGCATCGCCTGGACGGCCTGCTCAACCGTGCCGAAGCCGGTGGTGATGATGACGTCGGCCGGAAGCCGGCGTTTCTGGACCTCTTCGAGGAGTTGAAGCCCGTCGACCCGAGGCATTTTCAGGTCGGTGACGATCACGCTGTAGGGCTTTTCGTCGAGGGCCTTCAATGCCTCGGACCCATTGGCGGCCGTGTCGACGGCCAGGCCGGGCTCGATTTCGAGGAAGACCTGGATCTGCTTGCGCGCCGTCTCGTTGTCCTCGACGATCAGGACGCGGCGCCGGGTGGTCGTCCCGGCCGCCTCGGCCTCAGCCGGTGGGGCTTCCGGGGGAGCGACCTCGGGACCCGTCGTCGTCGTCTGGTTGCCGCTCACAGGCCATACTCCTCTGGGAAGGGACCCACCCGGGGGCTCGATCTAACTCACTATACAGGCGACGCGACCCGCCCCACAACCGAAGCTCTCGATGCGCGCGTACCGACAGCTCCGTCGACGGGTCGCCCCCGAACCCGCTGCAATTCCCGCGCCGATGGTTTTGGCCTGGCGATTGCTTGACCGATGGATTCCCCCTCTCGCGGCCCGGGCTCACCGGCAAGAGGCGGGCGACGGATGAGGGCCGAGGGGAATTTATGAGCAAGCCAACAATAGGTGCGGGCTGGCAGCGGGCGATCGTGACACTGACCGGGACGGTGGTCGGTGTTGTGGTGATCGGGACGCTGTACTGGGCCCAGTCGGTCTTTATCCCGGTGGCCCTGGCTGGGTTTCTGACGTTCCTGCTCAGCCCGATGGTCGGGCGGCTCCGCCAGCTTGGAATGCCCAGGACGCCGTCGGTGATTGTGGCGGTGGTCTTTTCAGCGGCTTTACTCGGGGGAATCGGGTGGGTCGTTACCCAGCAAATTGGAAGCCTGCTCGGCGAGCTTCCCAACTACCGCGACCGGGTCCGTGAGAAGGTCCGGACCATCAAGCAGGTGACCGGGGGTTCCGGACGGCTCCAGAACTTCATCCGGGATGTCACCCAGGAGGAGCCGGGGCCCGACGGCGATTCCAGGCACCAGGACGGCGCCTCTGCGGTTAGCGAGGCGCTGTCGAGCCCGCCGACGGCGGTCGTGGTCGAGCCTCAGCGGGCCGCCTGGCTTTCTCGGCTCAGCGCGTTTCTCAGTCCGATGCTCGAGTACCTCGGTGAACTCGCCCTGGCGATCATCCTGGTTGTCTTCATGCTGCTGAAGCGCGAGGAGCTGCGAAACCGGATCATCCGTCTGGCTGGGCAGGGGAAAATCGTCGCGGCGACCAAGTTCGTCGACGAGGCGGCGCATCGAGTCAGCCGGTTCTTGCTGATGCAGGCGATCGTCAATGCCAGCTTTGGGGTTCTCTTCGGCCTGGGATTGCTGGCCATCGGCATCCGCTATGCGCTGCTCTGGGGATTCCTGGGCGCGATGCTTCGCTACCTGCCGTACATTGGTCCGTATCTGGCGGCCACATTCCCGATCTCGTTGAGCCTGGCGATGTCCGAGGGATGGGGTGCCACGCTCGCGGTCGCAGGGCTCTTCCTGACGCTGGAACTGGTGATCTCCAACATCATCGAGCCCCGGCTCTACGGCCATAGCATGGGAGTCTCCGAAATCGCGATGCTGGTCTCGGCGGCGTTCTGGGCGTTCCTCTGGGGCCCGATCGGACTGGTCCTCTCCAGCCCGCTGACGGTCTGTCTGGTGGTCCTGGGGCGCTACATTCCCCGGCTGGAGTTCCTTTCGGTCCTGCTGGGCGACGAGCCGGCCCTCGACACGGCCATCAGCTTCTATCAGCGGCTTCTCGCTCGCGATCAGGACGAGGCTGAGGGGTTGGTCATCGAGAAAATGGGCGAGCTGGAAGATCCCGAGCAGATTTACGACGTGATGCTTCTGCCGGCGCTGGCGGCGATCAAGCGCAACCGGGCCAGCGGCGACATCACGGCCGAGGACGAGGGTTACGCGCTTCAGGCGATCCGAGAGATTGTCGAGGACATTGGCGAGGGGCGGATCGCACCGGCATCCGTTGGAGCGGGCCATGGCGACGCGGAGGAGACGGCGAATTCCGAAGCGGTGGACGTTCCGAGGATTCCGATCTTCGTATGTCCGGCGCACGATGAGGAAGACGATGCGGCGGTCGAGATGCTGCCGAGGGTTCTGGATCCCTCGCGGTGGGAGGTCGAGCGAATCGACCCCAGGACGCTCACCAGCGAGCTTCTCGATCGGGTAGCCGGCTCACGTCCGGTGGCGGTTTGCATTGCGACCGTGCCCCCCGGCGGTCTGGCCCACACCCGATACCTCTGCAAGCGGCTCCGGGCCCGGTTCCCCGAGCTGAAGATTCTGGTCGGCCGATGGGAAGCGCGCGACATCACCGCGGCCCGGCCGCCGGGCGAGGGCCCCGAAGCCACCGCGCTCCGCCAGGCGACGGCCGACGAGCCGACGCCTGTCCCGGTCGACCCCTTGGTCGAGCGGCTCCGTGGAGCCGGAGCGGATCTCGTTGGCCGGACCCTGATCGAGACCCGGCAGCAGCTCGCCAGCCTCGTCCCGGTTCTGGCACAGGCCGCCGCCGATCAGGACGATCTTCCGGCGCCGGAGGAACGCCGGGCCGGCCTCGATCTCCATGTGGCCGCCGGATCCGATATCCTGAAGTAGAGGGCCCCCGAACTGGCTCCAACCCCGAGAGTCCATGAATACTCAGTTCACCATCTTCAAGAAGGGGATGACGCTCATCGCGGTCCCGCTTCTGATCCAGGCGGTCTTTCTGGCTGTGCTCGTCAAGGCCCAGACCGACCAGGTGCGCGCCCAGGAGCGAGTCGTCCACACCAAGGACGTCATCGCCAAGGTCGAGGAGCTTCACCGGGGCCTGGTCGAGGCCTATGCCGGAACGCGGGGGCTGGTATTCTCGGTCTCAGGGACATTGTCGAGGAGAACGGAGGCTGCCCTGAAGCGGATCCCGTCGCAGGTGGCCGACCTTCGCGAGCTGGTCTCCGACAACCGAGAGCAGTCGCCGAAGATAACTGAGCTCTCCGGCCAGGTCGATGGATTCCTGCGCTGGGCCGCTGAGGAAGACCGGATGGCCCACGCGGGCGACCGAGAGCGCGCGATCGCTGGGCTCGGCCCGGGCGCTGAGCAACTCAACGCGATCCGGACGACCATCGACGCAATCCGAGGCGTTGAGGAAGACCTCGACCGCCGACGGATGGAGGGACTGCGCCTCAGCGCGGACCGTCAGGGACGGACCCTCTTCTTCGGCGGAGCCGTGATCGTCGGCTCAACGGTCATTCTCGCCGTTCTGTTTCTACAGGGGATCATTCAGCGGCTGGGCGTCCTGCGCGACAACGCAAGGCGGTTCGCCGAGGGGAAGCCGCTGAACGCGCCGCTCTCGGGGCACGACGAGATTACCGAGGTCGATCGAGCGTTTCACGAGATGGCCGACAATCTCGGCCAGCAGAAGCAGGAGAACGAGATGTTCGTCTACAGCGTCTCGCACGACCTGCGGTCGCCGCTGGTGAACCTGCAAGGCTTCAGCGAGGAGTTGAGCCTCTCGTGCTCCGAACTCCGCGAGCTTTTCCGCCGCGACGATGTCCCCGAGGCTGTGCGCCGACGAGGGATGCAGTTGATGGACCGCGACATCGAGGAGTCGATTCGGTTCATTCAGGCAGCGGTCGGCCGACTGGCTCGAATCATCGATGCGCTGCTGCGCCTCTCCCGCGCCGGTCGGGTCGAGTATCAGTGGCAAGAGGTGGACGTCGCGGCGACCGTCGCCAAGATTGTCGACGCGCTCCACGATTCGATCGTCGAGGCCAAGGTGGAGGTGGCCATCGGCGAGTTACCGCCGGCCTGGGGCGACCCCACGGCGGTCGAGCAAATCTTCGCCAACCTGATCGCCAACGCCGTGCAATACCTGGACCCAGCCCGCCCTGGTAAGATCGAGGTCGACGGCCGAGGTCCTGACGGCAACGGCCTCCCTCCTGGTCTCCGAATCTACCAGGTCCGCGACAACGGCCTGGGGATTCCGGAGGCGTATCACCCCAGGATGTTCACGGCGTTCAGCCGGCTTCACGCCGGGGTGGCACAGGGCGAGGGGATCGGCCTGGCCCTGGTTCGGAGAATGGTTGAACGGCACGGCGGGCGAATCTGGCTGGAGTCGGCCTCGGGAACGGGAACTACGTTCTTTGTGGCACTGCCTGACGCTCCACGGCACTCTCCGTCCCCAGTTCTCGCCGCCGTTGGTCCACCCTCCGACGGTGCAGCCTTCAGCCGGCACTGAGCCCGGGTCCGATCAATCGGTCCCGCATCGCATCGCACGGTAACGAGGAGACCGCGACCCATGCCCACCGAGCCCCTCCTGATCGTCCTCGCCGAGGACGATGACGGTCATGCCAGCCTGGTCCAGCGCAACCTCGAGCGCGCCGGACTGGCCAACGGCCTGGAACGTCTCAAGGACGGACAGGAGGCCCTCGACTTCATCCGCGGCGAGGGCTCATTCTCTGGCCGAAATGCCAGTCAACAGCCGGTTCTTCTGCTGCTCGACATCAAGATGCCCCGAGTCGACGGTGTTGAGGTCCTCCGCCAGATCAAGGCCGACCCGAAGACCGCCCTGATCCCGGTCATCATGCTGACCACCACCGACGATCCCCGCGAAATCCAGCGCTGCTACGAACTGGGTTGTAGCGTCTACATCACCAAGCCGGTCGACTACCAGGGCTTCGTCGAGGCCATCAAGCGGCTCGGGCTGTTCCTCCAGGTGGTTCGGGTACCGGCTCAGTAGTCTCCTCGTCCCTGGGTATCTGTCATTTGGTTCCGAGAACAAATGACAAATGATAAAGGACCAATGGCAAGTAACAAATGACGATAGAAATGAAGGCGACGATCCTTCTGGTGGAGGATGACCCTGGGGTCTCGCGACTGGAGCGGATCCGGCTGGAGCGGGCCGGGTACGAGGTCGCGGAGGCGGCGACGGCCGAGGAGGGCCTGCGCCGGGTTGGCGAGGGTGGGATCGATCTGATCGTGCTCGACCAGAAGCTCAGTCCGGGAACGAGCGGGCTGGAACTCTTCCGTCGAGTGAAGTCGGCCGGTCACGATGTCCCGGCGATCCTCGTGACCGGGATGCAGGACGACAACCTGCTGGTCGAGGCGATGCGGGCCGGTGTGCGTGATTTCGTTCCGAAGACAGAGCACTTTCTCAATCACCTCGAACCGATCGTTACGAGGGTTCTGGACCAGGTTCGGACCGAGCGCGAGCTGGCCGAGTCGCGGCGAGCGGCGGTTGCCAATGAGGAACGGCGCCGCGAGCTGGAGCACGAGATCGCTCAGCGGAAGAAGGTCGAGCAGGCGCTGCGCGAGGCCGAGGAGAACCAGCGTCGGATGGTCGAGAGTCTCAAGGACGTCGCGATCTTCACGGTCGACCCGTGGGGCAGGGTGGCGAGCTGGAACCCAGGCGCCGAGCACGTCTTCGGCCACTCCGAGTCGGAGATTCTCGGGCGGGATATCGAGGTGCTCTTCACGCCCGAGGATCGCGCCGCTGGCGTTCCAGAGAGCGAGAGAGCCGTCGCACTGGCGAGCGGACGCGCCGCCGACGAGCGCTGGCACCTGCGCCGGGATGGGAGCCAGTTTTTTGCCAGCGGCGTCATGAGCCCGATCTACAACGAGGCGGGCGGCCTTTGCGGCTTCACCAAGGTCGCGCGCGACATGACCGAGCGCAACCGAGCCGAGGAGGCCGTTCGAGAGGCAGCCGTCCGCCTGGAAGCGATCGTGGACACGGCCGTCGACGGGATCATCACGCTCGACGAGGCGGGCGTGGTCGAGTCGATGAATCCGGCCGCCGAGCGGATCTTCGGCTACGATCGTACGATGGTCGTCGGGCGGGGCTTCGAGGTGCTCATGCCCGGCCCCGAGAGCGACGAGTACGACGGCGGCCTGGCAAGCTACCTTCGGACAGGTGAGCCGCCGATCATCGGAACGATCCGCGAGATTCACGGTCGTCGGAAGGATGGCTCCATCTTCCCGATGGAGCTGGCTGTTAGCGAGTCGAGGCTGGGCGACCGTCGGATCTTCACCGGAATCCTCCGCGACATCACCGAGTACAAGCGAGCCGTCGCCGAGCGAACCCGGCTCCTCGGCGAGCTGGAGGCTGAGCGGGCCTTGCTCAACACTTTGCTGGACAACGCGCCGATCGGCTTCGGCTTCTTCGATCGCGACCTTCGTTATGTCCGGCTCAACCCGGCGCTCGCGGAATTCAACGGGATGCCGGTCGAGGCTCACCTCGGCCGGCCGCTCGGCGATGTGATCCCGCGCGTCTCGCCCGAGATTCTCGACGCCTTCCGCCGGGTTCTCGACCACGGCGATCGCCTGATCAACCGAGAGTTCCGCGCCGAGACCCCGCGCGACCCGGGGCGACCTCGCTACTGGCTATGCAGCTTCTACCCGGTCGAGACGCCCGACGGTTCCGTCCTCGGTGCTGGCGCGGTCGTCGCGGATATCGACGACCGCAAACGGATGGAAGAAGCGCTCAAGGAGGCCGACGAGCGCAAGGACCAGTTTCTCGCGATGCTCGCCCACGAGCTGCGCAACCCCCTGGCACCGATCTCCAACGCCGTGCAGATCATGAAGGTTCAGGGGCTCAACGGCCCGAACTTCGACTGGTCGGTCAAGGTGATCGAGGACCAGGTTCGGCACATGACCCGAATGGTCGACGACCTGCTCGACGTCTCGCGGATCACCCGCGGCAAGGTCGTGCTTCAGGTCGAGCCGACCGACCTGGAATCCGTCGTCACACTCGCGGTCGAGGCCAGCCGCCCTCTGATCGAGGATTGCGGTCACCGGCTCGCCGTGGAACTGCCCGACCGTCCGATCTCACTGGAGGTGGACCCGGCCCGGATGGCTCAGGTTCTTTCCAACCTCCTGAACAACGCCGCCAAGTACACCGACGAGGGGGGCCGGATCACCCTGACGGCGGAGCGTGCGGGGCGTGAGGTCGTCCTTCGCGTCCGCGACAACGGGACCGGGATCGCGCCCGAGCTTTTACCCCACATCTTCGACATGTTCACTCAGGCCGACCAGACGCTTTCGCGGTCGCGCGGCGGCCTGGGAATCGGCCTCACGCTCGTTCGCTCGCTGGTCGAAATGCACGGCGGCCGGGTAACCGTCGCCAGCGCCGGTGTGGGGCTCGGCAGTGAGTTCACCGTTTCCCTTCCAGCGATCGACGATCCGGCCGGCGTCCCGGCCGACGTCGACGGTGCCCTGATCGCCCCGACCGATCTCTCAACCTATCCTCGCCGCCGCATCCTCGTTGTCGACGATAATCGGTCGAACGCCAATAGCCTCGGTGTCCTGCTCCGGGCTCTCGGCCAGGACGTCGAGATGGCCTACGACGGTCCGACAGCCCTCGAGCTGATCCGCCGGCGCCATCCCGACCTTGTCCTGCTCGACATCGGCCTGCCCGGAATGGACGGCTACGAGGTGGCCCGCCGGTGCCGCCAGGAAGAGACCCTTGGCCGGGTTGTCCTGGTCGCCATGACCGGCTATGGCAAGGAGGAAGACCGACGCCGCTCGCAGGAGGCCGGCTTCAACGCCCACCTCGTCAAGCCGGTGAACCTCGAGGATCTGCAAGTGCTGCTCGGTCAGCCCGATGCCCGCGCCTCGGGCACCTCGTCCGGACCGCGGCAGACAGGCCCCCTCTGGTGAGAGATTCCTACCGAGACCGCCGGCGCTTCCCGCTGCTCCGCGATCCCTCGCGTTTTGAAGCGGGTTCGGCCTCGCCGTCGACAAGAACCCCGTGAACTCGGAGCCTGGCTCGGTCGGCGGCTGTCAGCTTGCCATCGACGGCGATCGTGGTTTCGTTGAGCCGCTCCGCCCGGCGTTTCAGGGCGTCCATGGCGCGGTTGCCGGTCTCGCGGTCGGGGCACCGGAGGACGTAGAGGGTTTTGAGCGCGACCCGACGGACCCGGCCCGACCATTCCTGGACCTCGCGGACGACGTTGACCGGGAGATCGTGGCTGGCGTGTTTTCGGAGCCGGTCGAGGATCTGCGCGGGTTGCAGGCCATTGGCGACGGCCCGGATCACGGACTCGCGGGTCAGCTTCAGGATCATCGCGCCGCCCGACGTTCCGGCGGCGGCCCTGTCGCAGAAGGGGGCGAGGTCGGTCGCGGCCAGGGCACTCGGACCAATGAGAATCACGCTGAAATCCGGTTGCACGACCACACGAGATGCGCCGGCGGTCTCGGCCGGCGCCAAATCTTTCGCAGCCACCTTGCGGCCGAAGTAGGCGTCGAGCCTCGGCCCACGCGCCACGCAGACCTTTCCCTCGCTGTCGATTGCGGCCTGGACCGCCCCCATCGGGATGAGCCGATGGGTGAGAAAGGTGGAGATGAGCGAACGACCGGCTTCCTCTCGCATTTCCTCCAGCGGTGGGATGACCTCGTTACCCTGGAAGACCACAACCCGTTCAGGCGCGAGGCCAAGATGGAGCGGGTTGTGCTGGCCGTACGCCAGGTGGGCCGCAATGTCCTCGATCCGGTAGAACGTCCCGGGCTTCAGCACGCTGAGAGCTCGGTCGAGCGATTCCCGCAGGGCAACGAAGTCCTCAGGCTTCGGATTCCAGTACAAGGGGGTAGCCCGGCTGGATCCGTTCGCGACGTTCTTGACGAGCATGGATAGGCCCAGGAAGGCTGCGTCACTCTGGTAGTCCCAGTAGAAGGGGCTTTCCGCCATGTCGGCAAACAGGTCCCAGTATGGGGTGTAACTAGCCCTCCGTGACGAATTATTGATTAGTTGTTTATAGGATTCTGTACACTGAACGTCGAGGCCGCTGGAGAGCCACTTCCGTCCCTGGGCCGTGATATCGAGCCGGGGCTCGGCGCCAACAACGGGATCGATGACTAGTTCGAGCACACGAGCCCAGGCTAGTGCCAGGCCCACCCGTTTCTCCTGCGACCAATTGAGAAGATCCGAGAGCCAGGAGGGGAGGGGCGCCATCGCGTTGACGAACCGGCCGATCTCCTTCTGGAAGAGGTTCCGGTCTCGCCTGAGCCGGGGCGGGTCGGCAATGACTTCCAGGAGAAACGCGCGGAGGTCAGCGAGGATCGGGCCATCCTCGGGGCCGACCTCGGTCAATCGCTCGCACTCGGTCAGCGGCGGCCGGGACGACGTCCGATCGGCGTTCACCAACCCCTTGCGAACAGCAGGCAGGAAATCCACAACGATCTCAAACGTCATGGGGTCGAGCCCCTCGAACAGGGCCAACCCGCCGATGAGCCGGTCCATCGCCGCCCAGACGTCGTCTGGCTCCATCCCGGCCAGCCGACCCGGCAGCTCGGTGACCGGCACGGGTCCGCCTGCCTCCTGGACCGCCTTGAGCACCTGTTCGGCCTCCGGATCCTTCTTCGCCGCCAGGAACCAGAGAGGCCATCGGTAATTTCTCACATATCGCGAGAGAAAGATATTGAGGTCGTGGACAACGTTGAGCTTCGCATTCTGGAGCACGGTGTGGAGGAACGGCAGGAGATTGTAGATTTCAAAGCCGTAATGGACGTGTTGCATCAACGTCTCCGGAAGGTCGACGGTGAGCACGCGGAAGCGGTCGAGCATCCGGACTCGAATGGCGAAGTCGTGGAGCGCCGCGGGGGCAAAGACCCGATCGACGCTCTTCTTCGACCGGCCCGGTAGCAGCTTGACGAAACCAGCGGCGACCAGCTCTTCGAGTGGGCCCGGCGCGAAGTGATCTGTCGGAATCAGGTAGCTCGGGGCCTGATCGGACTGCATGCCCGTGGGACCCTGGATCTTGTGGAGGAAAACGGAGCGCGCGGCGGGCGAGAGGACATGCCACTTCGCATCCCACTCGGCCAGCCCCTGGCGTCGGAACGCACGCTCGTGAAATCCGCCGGGCTTCCTCGTCTCGGCCCGGCCGTCGAACCTGTATTGGCTCATGGCCGCCCCTTGGAGATGGATCGTGTTCTTCCAGGAGATCTTAGGGCAAACAAGGCCCGACGATCCAGGGACTGGCAAGCCATCTACCGGGAATTGGGGAAACGATCAGACCGTCAGGCTGCCCATGCCTCTGACATCACCAGAAAGAGTCAGCCGCGCGGTAGGCAAGGCCGCTGACGTCGAGCGTTCGCACCGTCGCCGCACTGCGAGCATCCCGGTGATCGAAAGACATGACCGATCGATTCATCATGACACTCGAAAAGGGAGATCGGTCGTTCTCCCGGCGTCCGGCATCATGATAGAATTCTTCCATGGCGAAGAAACGCATAACCTCCGGTAACGCGAAGGCTGCGGACCGCGCTGGGGTCCCGCGCCGGCGAGACGATGAGCAGCGGCTCGATGGCATCTATCGGCAGATCCGGGAGATGGCCTTGGGATAGCAAACGGACAAAACCAACGACCCTTGATGAGCGTTGGTTCAGCAATGTGCGTCCTGTCCCTCGACGCGCGGGTATCGCTTCATTGGCCAGACTTCCGGCGGTCGCGGTGGGCCGCCTGCTTGGCCCGGTTGCCGCAGATCGCCATGCTGCACCATCGCCGCGCGCGGCCGCGCGTGCGATCCACGAACAGGAGCGTGCAGGTCGAGCCCTCGCACGCCTTCGCGTACTCGAAGTCCCCGCCGCACACGAACCTGCCGATCTCCTCGGCTAGCGGCAGGAGCAGGGATTCCGGCGTGCGCCAGCGTCGCAGCGCCTTCAATTCCAGGACGGGCTCCCCACCGGAAGGCCCGATCACGATTTGGGCGAACCGCTCGTCCCGACCGAGCAGGCGGTTCAGCGGCTCCAGATCGCGCATGTCGTCGGCGACGAGCTTCCTGCCGCTTCGCTCCCACAGGAAGCCCCGGAACCATTCGCGCAGGCCCCGGGCCTGGGCGGCGACCGCGTCGAACTCGCCCGGGATCGCCCGGGCCTTCAACGCCTCCAGATCCTCCGCCGGCACCAGCCTGGCCTGCTCCAGCCAGGAGAGCAGCCCTTCGCCGTCGTCGATCCAATCGATCGGCGTGTCCACCGGCGTGGCGAGGGTGTTCAGGAAGTCGAGCCCGAGGGAGCCGGAGATGAAGAACGCCGGCGGTCTGATTGTGCTCATTTGGATAGTGTGTCACCGACTCCAATCGGTAACCTGAATGGGACCACTTGACAGGTTACTAGCGGGTACGTAACCTTGTCGGAGCCATGGGAGATGGTTACGTGGTTCGGCGGTTTTCGATTCGTCATCGCGATTTTCGCGGCTGGGGAATACTCAGGGGAGCGGCATTCGACCGTTCTGACCGCGCTTTCAAGGTTACCACATGCCAGGGAGAATCCGAGGTGATTCCAGTTCGTTATCGCACGATCGCCGTGGATGGATTCGATATCTTCTACCGCGAAGCCGGGAATCCCGAGGCGACCCATTTGCTTCTGCTCCACGGGTTCCCCAGTTCAAGCCAGATGTTCCGCGACTTAATTCCCCGCCTGGCCGACCGCTTTCATTTGATCGCGCCCGACCTGCCGGGCTTCGGGCGTTCGGCGATGCCGGCGCGAGACGTCTTCGCGTACACGTTCGAGAACCTCGCCAATGTGACGGAACGGTTCACGACTCTGCTCGGCCTTCGACAGTACTCGCTTTACGTGTTCGACTACGGGGCTCCCACCGGCTTTCGAATCGCGATGCAGCATCCTGAGAGGGTTGCCGCGATCATCTCGCAGAACGGCAACGCCTATGAGGAAGGGCTCAGTGAAGGGTGGGATCCGATCCGAGCCTACTGGCGAGACGCGACCCCGACCAACCGAGAGGCGCTTCGCGCCTTTCTCACCCCGGAGGCGACTCTCTGGCAATACACCGATGGTGTTCCCGACGTCACGACCATCTCGCCAGACGGCTACACTCTCGACGAATTCTACCTGGCGAGACCGGGGGCCGACGAGGTCCAACTCGACCTGTTTCGCGACTACGCGAGTAACGTGGCGCTGTATCCGGCCTTTCAGGAGTATTTCCGACAGCACCGGCCCCGCTTGCTGGCCGTCTGGGGCAAGAACGACCCTTTTTTTCTGCCGGCGGGGGCTGAGGCGTTCCGTCGCGACATTCCCGAGGCGGACGTCCGCTTCTTCGACACCGGACACTTCGCGCTCGAAACGCATGCCGGGCCGATCGCCGAGGCGATACGGGGATTCCTGGCCGAGTGATTTCATGGGAGGGGCCGTGCGCCGCGGCTCTTCGGTGGCGGGCTTTCTCAACAACGCCAGGAGATTTGAAATGCGTGCCATTGTGCTAGAGAAGTTTGGGGGGCCCGACAGCCTCGTCTACAAGGATATCCCTGAGCCCGAGCCTAAGACTGGCCATGTGGTCATTGAGATCAAGGCGTTCGGACTCAACCACGCCGAGATGCACATGCGCCGGGGCGAGTGGGCAGAGGCCGCGCCGGTCAGCGGAGTCGAGTGCGTCGGCCTTGTGAAGTCCTGCCCCGGCCGCGAGTTCCCGGTCGGCGCCAGGGTGGCCGCGCTGATGGGCGGCCTCGGGCGGACCATCAACGGCAGGAGCTGGAAGGGCCGGACCTCTCCGGGCGAATCGCCGAAGCGAAGCAGATCGACGCCGTGCTCGACCTGGTCGGCAACAGCACCATCCTCGACTCGCTCAGGATGCTCCGCCGTAGCGGTCGGGCCTGCCTCGCGGGCTGGCTCGGCGGCCTCGCGCCGATCGCGGACTTCAACCCGCTCCTGCAAATGGCCAGCGGTGTCTACCTGACCTTCTTCGGCAGCTTCGTCTTCGGCACCCCGGGCTTTCCGCTCTCCGACGTCCCGCTGCAGCAGATTGTCCGGGACGTCGCGGCGGGCCGCCTGGAGGCGAAGCCGTCGCGCGTCTTCCGCTTCGACGAGATCCGCGAGGCGCATCGGGTGATGGAAGCGAACGAGGCGGGCGGAAAGATGGTGGTCGTCCACGATTGACCGGCCACGCAGGGCATCCAATCCGAGGAGAAGATCATGGCGCATCCTGAAGAATACGGCGTGGTCGTCCTGGGCAGCGGGGCCCCCGGCAAGCTCGTCGCCTGGGCGCTGGCCTCACGCGGGCAGCGGGTGGCGGTCATCGAGCGGCGTTACGTGGGCGGCGCCTGCCCGAACATCGCCTGCCTGCCCAGCAAGAACGTCATCCACGGCGCAAGGGTCGCCGACCTCGTCCGCAGGAGCGGCGAGTTCGGGATCGCGCGCGGCGACTGGAAGGTCGACATGGCGGCCGTCCGCGACCGCAAGCGGAGGATGGTCGACGGGCTGGTCGAGATGCACCTGGCGAAGTACGGGGAGACCGGCGCGGAACTCGTCATGGGGAGCGGCCGGTTCATCGCGCCCAGGACCATTGAGGTGACGCTCAACGAAGGGGGGACGAGGACGCTCTGCGGCCGTTCGGTCATCATCAACACCGGGTCGCGGGCCCGGCTCGACGATACCCCCGGCCTCACGGCGTCCGGCCCGCTCACGCATGTCGAGGCCCTGGAGCTGGACCGGCTCCCCGAGCATTTGCTCGTCCTGGGCGGCGGCTACGTGGGCCTGGAGCTGGCCCAGGCCTTCCGACGCTTCGGCAGCCGCGTGACGGTCGTCGAGCGCAACGGCGCCCTGATTCACCGCGAGGACGCCGACGTGACCGAGGCCGTCGAGCAGCTCCTGCGCGACGAGGGGATCGAGGTCCGGACCGGCACGGCCATCAATCGCGTCGAGGGGAGATCCGGCGAGTCCGTCCGCCTGCACACGGCGGGAGGCGTGATCGAGGGGACGCACCTGCTCGTCGCCGGCGGTCGCACCCCGAACACCGACGGCATCGGGCTGGAAATGACCGGCGTGGAGACGGACGGGCGGGGGCACGTCAAGGTTGATGAGCGCCTGCGGACGACGGCCGAGGGAGTGTGGGCAGCGGGCGATTGCGCGGGAAGCCCCTACTTCACGCACATCGGCGAGGACGACTTCCGGGTGCTCCTTGCCAACCTCACCGGCGGAGACCGCGTCACGACCGGGCGGCAGGTGCCCTACTGCCTGTTCACCGACCCGGAACTGGCGCGGGTGGGCCTGAGCGAGCGGGAGGCCCGCGAACGGGGCGTGAGCTACCGCCTGGCCAGGCTCCCGATGGGAGGCGTGCTGCGAGCCCGGACGCTCACCGAGACGCGAGGTTTCTATAAGGCCCTGGTCGAGGCGGACGGCGACCGCATCCTGGGTTTCACCGCGTTCGGCCCGGAGGCGGGGGAAGTCATGGCCGTCGTCCAGGTGGCGATCCTGGCGGGCCTGCCGTACACGGCGCTGCGAGACGCCGTCCTGACCCACCCGACGATGTCCGAGGGGCTCGCTGGCCTGTTCGGTTCCGTGCCGAACGGTTGATCTCGGACGATCCTCGGCCCGCCGAACGCTTCAATCGGCCAGGGCAGTATCCGGGCGTTTCCGAGCGGATGACTGCGTGGCTCCCCGGAAGTTCGCCATCCGGGAGTTGCTCACGGTTTACGACGAGGGCGGCGTCTCCTCACCCCGAATGCGGGGGTGACCGCCCGCGTTCGGGGTTTCTTTTCCCAATGGCAACGGCACCGCTGGCCGTCGAGCGTGCTTCGTCTCTGCGAAAGGAACAGGTCATGAGCTTGCTGATCAGAGCCCTCGCGAAGTCCGGCCTCCTCAGGGACCGCCTGGACCAACACCTCGTCCGTGCCTCGATGGTCCTGATCTTCGTGCTCTTCGGGTACCAGAAATGGTTCGAGTACGAGGCCCAGGGGCTGATCCCCTTCATCCGGAACGGCCCGCTGACGTCCTGGATGTATCCTGTGTTCGGCCTGCACGGGGCGAGCTGGTTCCTGGGCGTGTCGGAATGGCTGACCGCGGCGCTCCTGGTCTGGGGCTTCCGGGACCCCAGGGCGGGCGTCGTCGGGGCCATCCTCGCGGTCGGCACGTTCGTCACGACGGTGACCATCATTCCGTTCATGCCGGACGGCTGGGATGCGGCCGCCGGCTTCCCGGCGATGACGGGCAACGTGCCCTTCCTCATGAAAGATGTCGTCCTCCTTGCCGCGTCCTTATACCTGTTGAAGCAAGACGTCGCGTGGGTCGTCGGTTCGCCCGAGACGGGCGCATCGCACGCCGGTGATCGTCGGGCGGTGGAAGTCGCCTCTTAGCAAGTTCGGGCGAGCGTCCCGGCCGCACGGTGTTTGCCGGAGATACTTCCGTGTGCCCCTGCCAAACGCCCTCCCCGCCCGGATTGCGCGATCCACGTAGAAAGGCGCAACCGGGCCTCGTGTGCCCACGGGCCAAGGCACACACGGAGTCGAGATTTTTCGGGCATCTGCCCCTTCCGCACCCCATATTGCCGGGATAGCTTGACTCACGGAAGGCGCAAGGATTGCGCGTTTCGTGACCGAAGGCGCAAGAACCGGGGGGTGAGATGCCCTACCAATACGTCCGCGAGCCCCTCACTGCCGAGGAGGCCGACCGGCTCGCCAACGCCTGCGACACGACTACCGAGCAGCTCATCGTCTGGACCCTGCTCGACACCGGCCTTCGCGTCAGCGAGCTGTGCGACTTGACCACCAAGGACGTTCTCTGGCAGCAGCGCCAGCTCCGGGTCCGGGGCAAAGGTGGCCCCTACGGCAAGAAGTCCAAGGTCCGCGTCGTGCCGATGTCCCGCCGCGTGCGGGCCCTGCTGGAGCACCACTTCGCACTCCGGAAGGAGTTCCCCGTCCGGAGGCGACGGGCTCAGGGCCTGGTTAAGGAGGTCGCCAATCGCGCCGGCCTCACCAAGGACGTCACCCCGCACGTCCTCCGCCATACCTTCGCCGCGACTGCGCTGCACAAGGGCATCAGCCTGGCCACCGTGCAGAAGATCCTGGGACACGACCGGCTCCAGACGACCGCCATCTACCTCAATTTCACCGACACCCATATCCAGGAGGAGTTCGAGCGGAAGTGGTGACGGCGGGGGTGCCTGCTCATGCCCGGACAGCGCTTCAGCGATGCCGAGCGGAGAAGACTGGGCGGGTTCCCCGCTCAGGTCTCTCACGAGGACCTGGTGACGTACTACACGCTCACCAGGTCCGACAGGGCCAAGGTCAACCAGTACCCCGATGACGCCGGCCGGCTCGGCTTCGCCCTCCAGCTCGGGACGTTGCGTTACCTGGGGTTCTGCCCGGACGACCTGGGCGCGGCCCCTGCCGAGATGGTCCGCTTCCTGGCCGAACAGTTGAAGGTCCCACCCGAGGGGTTGTCCGTCTATGGCCGACGGGCGCAGACTCGCACCGACCACTTCCTCGCCGTCCAGGACCACCTGGGATACCGCAAGGCGAGACGATGAGCAGCGGCTCGATGGCATCTATCGGCAGATCCGGGAGATCCTCGCCCTGGCGCGGGCCCGGGCCTGGCAGGCGGTCAACGCGGCGATGGTCGAGGCATACTGGGAAGTCGGCCGGGTCATCGTCGAGGAAGAGCAGGCGGGCCAGTCGAAAGCCGACTACGGCAAGCGGGTCGTCGAGGGGCTCTCCGAGCGGCTGCGGGCCGAGTTTGGCAAGGGCTACGATCGATCGAATCTCTTCCACATGCGCGCCTTCTTCCTGGCGTACCCGAAATTCGACGCAGTGCGTCGACAATTATCCTGGACGCACTATCGTCATCTGCTCCGCGTCGATCGGCCCGAGGCACGGGCCTTCTATGAAGCGGAGGCGGTCAACTCGCGGTGGTCGACCCGCGAGCTGGCCCGGCAGATCGACTCGCTCCTCTTCGACCGGCTCGCCCTGAGCCGGGACAGGGAGGGTGTCCTGGCACTGGCACGCGAGGGGCACGAGATCCAGTCGCCCTCCGACCTCGTGAAGGATCCGTTCGTCCTGGAGTTCACCGGGCTCCGCCAGGACGAGCGATTCCGAGAGTCTGACCTGGAGCAGGCTCTGATCGAGAAGCTCCGGGAGTTCCTCCTCGAGCTGGGCAAGGGCTTCGCCTTCATGGCCCGGCAGCAGCGGATCACCCTCGATGGGCAGCATTTCTTCATCGACCTCGTCTTTTATAATCGCCTCACTCGCAGTTTTGTACTCCTGGACATCAAGGTTGGCCACCTGACGCACCAGGATATCGGCCAGATGCAGATGTAACTCAATGACTATCAGCGTGAAATGACCGCCCCCGACGAGAACCCGCCAATCGGGATTGTCCTTTGCACCGACAAGAGCGAGGCCGTGGTCCGGTACACGATGCCCCAGGAGAACACCCAGATCTTCGCGTCCCGGTACAAGCTTCACCTACCAACGGAGGAGGAGTTTGCCGCCGAACTCCAGCGCGAGCGAAGCCAGTTTGAGCACGTCGCTCGCCTTGCCGACGGGCCCGAAGAGGGCCCGAAAAGTCTCCGGTCAACCCGCCGGCGTCCGAAATAACGGGCCGTTCGCCACGTCACGAAGAGGCGCCCGCCTCTTGCATCGCGGCGAGCCGCGTCGCGAAGCGCGGTTCGATCCCATCCGGCAGCCCCAGCTCCTGCTGGATCAGGTCGAAGCAGAGCGTCAACTCTTCGAGACGGTCGGCAACAGTCCCGAGCGGGGAACCTTCCGAGAGTGTTCCGTCGCCGGTGGCCAGCTCGGCGGGGACCAGGTCGCCGATCGCCGTGAGAAGTTCCTGCGCCTGCCGGTACAGCTCACGCGCCAGAAACTCCACCTCGCGCCGCCGCCTCATCATCGTCTCGGTCATCGATACGGCCTCCGCTCGTGAACGCTCCGCCTCGCCCCGGGTCTTGCAAGGCCCCTACTAACACAATGCCTCGCTTTTGCCCGGTTTTAAAAAAACACCGGCGACCTTACTCGCGTTGATTAACGCAACCTATTTCCTACAAAAGGGATAGAGTGATTTTCCCGCGGCCATTTTTTGGGATTTGGGCGGGAACCGGTCGCGTGGGTCTCTGGGTAGCCCGGGGCCACTCTGACGGTTACAGCGGAACGTTGTCGGGATCAGTCGGACGGCTCGGCGATCAGGAGCGCGATGGGGAAGTGGGCGAACAGGTCGGCCGCGGCGAGCGACGGGCGGCCGTCGGAGGGGTCGGCGACGAGGACCTCGCCAGTGAACAGGTTGCGCCAACGGGTCGATGGGTCGAGATCTTCCAGGAGGATGAGCCGGGTCTCGGCCCAGGTTCTGGAGCCGGTCAGCGGACGATCGGGATCGACGACCAGGCGGGCGATCAGACGAGGAACGGCGACGATGGCCGTCGTTCTCTCCAATCTCCGGGCGAAGGCGAAGAGGTGCGTCGCGCTGGGTCCGTCGGCCGATAGGGGAAGGTACTCGCCCTCGGCGAAGAGGCCCGGGTGATCGCGGCGGCAGACCAGCGCCCGGTGAGTCGCGTAGAGCTTGATCCGTCCGTCCTCCTTGGCGGTGAGCAGTTCGCCGGCCAGGCCGCGGAGGTCGCCGCCGGAGGCCTCGATCGACGATCGGAGATCGGCCAGCATCCGCGCCCGGAGTTCGTAGTCCACCGGCCGGCGGTTGTCGGGGTCGACCAGGCTGAAGTCCCAGAGCTCCGTTCCCTGATAGGTGTCGGGGACACCGGGCGAGGCGAGCTTCAGGAGCGTCTGGGCGAGCGAATTGTAAAGGCCGTAAGCCGAGATCCGATGCTGGAAGGCGCGGAAGTCGTCGAGGAACGCCGGATTGGCCGACGGGTCAAGGATTCGCCCGATGAAGGCAACGACAGCCTCGTCGTACTCCGCGTTCGGATTGATCCAGCTTGAGTGAACCTTGGCCTCATGGAGCGCCTTGAGCATGTAGTCCTGAATCCGCTTGACGAAGGCGGCGTGGTCATCCGGGTCGCCCTCGTGGAGCGGCCAGGCGCCGACGAGGGTCTGGTAAAGGAGATATTCCTCGTTGGCGTCGGGGATCGGCTGGTCATCGTCGGACTTGGTGCCGCGGAGCGGCTCGTTGATCCGGCTCCATCGCTCGACGGCGGCCCACCACTCGTCGGTGATTTCGGAGAGGGCATTGATCCGGGCGCGGACGTCCTCGCTTCGTTTGGTGTCGTGGGTTGAGAGCGGCGAGAGAGCGCGCGGCCATCGCGCTTGCCGGGTCTGGTTGTATTCGTGGACGATCTCCGGCCGGGTGCCGAACCGGCCCGGCTCGCCACCGACCTCGTTGATTGAGATGAGGCGGTTGTAAATGTAAAAAGCTGTATCTTCGACCCCCTTGGCGGTCACCGGAGCCGTCACCTGCTGGAATTTTCCGGCGAACCGGCGTTGCTCCGCGCGGTCCTCGTCGGTGAACGACTCGGGCGACTCGAGCAGGAGCATTCCCCGGATGAACCGGAAGACGCGGCGGCTCAGTAGCGGATTCCGCGCCGTTGCCCGGCGGACGGCGATCTCAATATAGCGGCGGTCGGGCTCGTGAACGCCGTCGTCGGCGATGTAGGAGCGGTAGACCGGAAACGCCGCGATCACGGCGCCGAGGGCCTGGCGGAGCGTGTTGAAGGTGAAGTCGCGAGACCGACGGGTCTTCTGCGCAAGGCGGTCGAGCTGATTGGTGAGCATGTGCAGCTCGCTCGAGAGCGAGACGAGCATGATCAGCGCCTTCTTCCGGTAGACGAGGTCGGAGAACCGGGCGTCGTCCTGGACGTGGTCGTTGTACCGCCGGGTAAACTCGCGTGCGGCTTCCGGATCGACGAACAGACCGTTGACTTCGTTGAGGAAGTCATAGCCGCTGGTTCCGTCGACCGACCAGGAATCGACCAGCTCCTCATCGGCACCCAGGATTTTTTCGGCGACGACATAGAGCGGACGACCGACTGGGCCGCCCGGGCGGTCGAGTGACCGGGCAATCTGTTCGCGGACGGTCGGCTCCAGCTCCGACCATTCGGGGGCTCCGTCGCCTGGTGCCTCCTGGAAGGCAAGTCGGGCGAGGGCCAGGGCGTGGTGTTCCTGGAGTCTTCGGAAGTATTGCGCAGGGTCGTAGAGACCGTCGGGATGGTCGATTCGAAGGCCGTCAACCTTCCCCTCGGCAACCAGCCGGAGAACCAGACGGTGCGCCGCCTCGAAGACGTCCTCGCGCTCCATGCTGAGGGCAGCCAGGTCATTGATGTCGAAGAAACGTCGGTAATTGATCTCGTCAGGGGCGACGCGCCAGTAGGCCAGGCGGTAACATTGCCGTTCGAGCAGGGCGTCCAGCAGGTCGAAGCTCCTCGGGTCTCCCTGCTGGCCATTGAACGCCTCGACGTTCTCGGCGATGAACCGGCTCACCGCCTCGCTCCCAGAGGCGAGCGCGGCGAGCCGACGCTTGACGACCTCCTTCTCGCGCTGGCGTTCGACCATCCGCTCGGGCTCGGTGTCGTTATGCTCGGGCAGGTTGCGGATGCCTGTCAGGATGCTCTGATACTCGAGCAGAGCGGGATCCTCGGGGCCAAGCGCGTGCTCCAGCTCGTCGAGGCGATGCGAGAGGATGTTGGAATAGCTTCGCGGGGCCACTGGGAACCGCCGATCGAAATACTCGATGTCGAAGGCGCCCTCGGCGAAGATCAGCTTGAGCTGGCCGGCCTCCAGGACGTCGCCATACGGCTCACCCAGGACGGAAAGCAAAATCTTGTCCTGAAGCTCGGGCCGAGGCGACGACCGCCAGGCGATGTCGAAGTAGGCGCCATGGCGCGAGGCCGGGCCGTTTTCGAGGACATCGTTCCACCAGGCATTCTCGTTGGTGCCGACACCCATGTGGTTGGGAACGGTGTCGAGGATTTGCCCCATCCCGGCCTCGCGGAGGGCCGCGCACCAGGCTTCAAAGGTGTCGACCGTGCCGATCTCGGGATTGAGGCAGCCGTGGTCGACGATGTCGTAGCCGTGGGTACTACCGGGCCGGGCCTTGAGGTAGGGGGAGGCGTAGGCGTGGGTAATTCCGAGATCGCGCAGGTAGGGTGTGATCGCCCTGGCGTCCTCGAAGGTGAACCCAGCGTGGAGCTGGAGGCGGTAGGTGGACTCGGGCCGACGGGCCCGCCCGGCCATCTCGGCGGCCCGCCTCAGGAGCGCCTCGGCCATTGCGTTCGGGTCCATGCGATCCTCTCGGTTCGATCAAAGAAAGGCGGAAGGAGGGTCAGGTACCAGAGATCTTCAAGGAAGATCACGCTCGACTCGGATCTCTGGTCCCTGGCCGTCGGTCGTGAATCGCTAGGAAGAAAGAGGTGCCCCGACGGCGCCGGCCCTGCGCTCTTCAAGGAGGGCCTTCACCTGTTCGGCGGTCGCTGTGTGGCCGATTTCCTGCGGCGGCCGGGCCGCCAGTACGACGAAAGATCGGTCCTGGAGCGGGTATTCTCGGTCCCCCTCGTAATAGATCGGCTCATCGGTCGGGTCGGCTGTATCGATGATGCGATCCCAGACGTAGCCGTTGCGCGGGACCGGCAGCCGGAACGGAATCGGCTCCCAGTGGCCGTTGAGCAGGATCAGGAGCGTTTCCCCCGTGATGGGCTCGCCTCGCTCATTTTCGTCGTTGATAAGATCGCCCGCCAGCCGGACGCCCAGGCACTTCACGAACCCGGCGTTCCAGTCCTCGTCGGACATCTCCTGGCCCGACGGGCCGATGAACGAGATATCCTTGATTTCCGAGCCCCGGATCGCGCGCCCAAGGAAAAACTTCCGGCGGTGTAGCACCGGTTGTGTTCGACGGAGAAAAATCAGTTTGCGTGTAAACTCCAGAAAGGCCTTCTGGCGGTCTTCGAGCTCCCAGTTGATCCAGGTCAGCTCGTTGTCCTGGCAATAGGCGTTGTTGTTGCCGTCCTGCCCGTGTCCGAGTTCATCGCCGCCGAGCATCATCGGAACACCGACGGAAAGCATCAGGGTGGACATCAGGTTGCGTCGCTGGCGGTCGCGCAGTTCGAGGACCTTGGGATCGTCGGTCGGTCCCTCGGCGCCGCAGTTCCAGCTATTGTTGTCGTTGGCGCCGTCGTTGTTGCCCTCGCCGTTGGCCTCGTTATGTTTCTCGTTGTAGCTGACGAGGTCCTGGAGCGTGAAGCCGTCGTGACAGGTGATAAAATTGATGCTCGCGTATGGCTTTCGACCGTCGTCCTGGTAGAGGTCGCTACTGCCGGTCAACCGGGTGGCGAGCTCGGAGGCCGCCCCGCCGTCGCCTTTCCAGAACCGGCGAACGCAGTCGCGATACTTGCCGTTCCACTCGGTCCAGAGAACGGGGAAGTTGCCGACCTGGTAGCCGCCGGGGCCGACGTCCCAGGGTTCGGCAATCAGCTTGACCTGCGAGAGGATCGGGTCCTGGTGAATGATGTCGAAAAAGGCACCCAGGCGGTTGACCTCGAAGAGCTCGCGGGCCAGTGTGCTCGCCAGGTCGAAGCGGAAGCCATCGACGTGCATCTCGGTGACCCAGTATCGCAGGCTGTCCATCACGAGTTGCAGAACGAACGGCTGGGTCATGTTCAGGGTGTTGCCGGTCCCGGTGAAGTCCATGTAATACCGGGGGTCGGGGGCGAGCCGGTAATAGGCGGCGTTGTCCACTCCTCGCATGGAGAGTGTGGGACCCATCTGGTTCCCCTCGGCGGTGTGGTTGTAAACCACGTCGAGGATCACCTCCAGGCCGGCGGCGTGCATCGCCCGGACCATCATCTTGAACTGCTGAACGTCGTCCTGCTGGATGCTGTTGCAGGTGTAATAGGAGGCTGGGGCAAAGTAACCGAGGGTGTTGTAGCCCCAGTAATTGTGCAAGTTCTTCTCGACGAGGTGCCGATCGTCGAGAAAGTGGTGAACCGGCAGTAATTCCACGGCCGTGACGCCCAGATCGGTCAGGTGCTTGATCGCCGATTCGGAGGCGAGCCCGGCATAGCTTCCCCGGAGCGCTTCGGGAACGTTTGGGTTGAGCTGGGTGAAGCCTTTCACGTGCAGCTCGTAGATCACGGTCTTGTGCCAGGGCGTGCGCGGAGGGCGATCGTCGCCCCAGGTAAACGCCGGATCGATGATTGAGGCCAGCGGGGCATGAGCCGCGCTGTCACGATCGTCGAACGAGAGATCGGCCTCCGGGTCGCCAACCTTGTAGCCGAAGAGCGAGTCGTCCCACTTCAGCGCCCGGCCGATCCGTTTGGCGTACGGGTCGAGCACGACCTTGTTTGGGTTGAACCGGTGGCCCCGTGTCGGCTCGTACGGGCCGTGGAATCGATACCCGTAGAGCTGCCCCGGCAGGACGTCAGGTAGGTACGCGTGCCAGACCTTATCGGTGTACTCCTTCAGGACGATCCGGTGTGCCTCATTCGTCGCGTCCGGCGAATCGAAGAGGCAAAGCTCGACCCTGGTGGCGTTCTCGGCGAAGATCGCGAAATTCACCCCCGCGCCGTCCCAGGTCGCTCCAAGGGGGAAGGGATTTCCCGGCCAGACTCTCATCGGGTATGCTCCGCGCCGGTGGATTCCGGCTGTCTCGGTTGGATACTCAGGCGCTCCGTCCCCTTCTCGCCTCCGTGGTGAATCATCATCGGCTCGGGAATGCCCGCCACGAGGGCGGCCCGATGGCGACGAACTCGAACGGTGAGATCTCAACGGCCGGGGCGTCGTGGCGGCGCCCTCCGCCGTACTCAGTGGCCTCGGACCGCAACAGGAGCGAGACCTCGTCGCCGGACCAATCGGGGATCCGGGCTGGTCGATGGCCGAGGTTGAAGACGATCTGCACCACCTCGCCCGTTCCCTCATCGACACGGTCGAGCTTCAGAACGGGTCCGGCGCCCGGCTGGTCGTTGATCAATCGGACGACCCGCCGATCGGAGTCGCGCAGGGCCGGCCATTCACGACGGGCTGTCAGCAGGTCGTGATAGAGCCGGCGCAACCCGGCTGCCGGCGAGCCCTCGGGCCACGACCAGGAGAGTTTCGCCGAGAGGAACGTCTCTTCGCCCTGCGGATCAGGAACTTCCCCTTGCCACGAGAACGCCTCGAATTCCCGCTTCCGTCCCTCACGGACCGCCTGGACCAGTTCCGGGTCGCCGAACGAGCAAAAGAACGGAAATGGGTTTTCCTCGCCATACTCCTCGCCCATGAAGAGCATTGGCAGGTACGGCGAGAGGAGCATCAGGCCGGCGGCCAGACGTCGCTTCGGCGGGTCGAGTGCGGCCATGACCCGATCGCCCCTCGCCCGATTGCCGACCTGGTCGTGGTTCTGAAGGCAGATCACAAACCGGTCGCCCGAGAGCCCAACCGGCGGCGCTCCGTGCTTCCGACCGCGGAACGGGCTCTCCTCCCAGGCGTAGACGAACGGCGATTCGAGCGCCCGGGCGATGAAGCCCGCCGGGCCATGGGCATGGCCAGGCCGGCTGGTCTCGGCAAAGTCGGCGTAATACCCCTCGCTCTCACCGGTCAGGTAGGCGTGGACCGCGTGGTGGAAGTCGTCGGCCCATTGGGCGCTGAGAGCGAGGCCGCCCCGATCGCGGTCGTGGAGTAACCGGGGATCGTTCAGGTCACTCTCGGCGATGATCGTGGCGGGCCATCCCCGTCGTGAGGCCACCGCCTCGGCAACCTCGCCAATCGCCCGGAGAATGTGCCGGGCGCCCAGGTCGTAGATCGCGTGGACGGCGTCGAGTCGGAGGCCGTCGAGGTGGAACTCCTCCAGCCACATCCGGACGTTGTCCAGGACGAAGTCGCGGACGGCGTCGGAGCCCCGGTCGTCGTAGTTCACGGCCGAGCCCCAGGGGGTCTTGTAGTGCTCGGTGAAGTAAGGGCCGAACTCGCGAATGTAGCTCCCCTCGGGCCCGAGGTGGTTGTAGACGACGTCAAGGAACACACCGAGGCCCTCGGCGTGGCAGGCGTCGACGAGCCGATGCAGTCCCTCGGGGCCGCCGTAGCTCTCCTGCGCCGCGTAGGGAAGGGTGCCGTCATATCCCCAGTTCCGATCGCCAGGAAACTGGGCGACCGGCATGATCTCGATCGCCGTGACCCCCAGCTCGCGGAGGTCGCGAAGGCGAGAGATGGCTCCGTCAAAGGTTCCCTCGGGCGAGAACGTGCCGATGTGCAACTCGTAGAGAACGAGATCCCGCCGGGCGACCCCCTTCCAGTCCGAATCGGTCCAGAGGAACCGGTCGGTCCTGACGACCCTGGAGGGCCCGTGGACGCCCTCGGGCTGATGAAGCGAACAGGGGTCGGGGCGCTCGGGCCCGCCGTCGAGCCGGAAGGCATAGCGCAGGCCGTCGGGGGCCGCGGGCAGGCCGAGGCGGAAGTAGCCACCGGACTCGGGCTCCATCGCGACCTCGCGGCGCTGCCCTCCGTTGATCAGGACCAGGTCGACCCGCTTCGCGGCGGGCGCCCAGACGCGGAAGAGGACCGAACCGTCCGGCGACTCCAGGGCGCCGCAACGGCGCGCCGGCCCCGCATGGTTCTTCTCGGAATTCAACACGGCCGTACGATGCCCCCTCTCGCCCCTCGGGCCGGTCGATCGAACCGGCCCGAACGTCCCCCCCTTCGGCGAGGTCCCGACCCGCCGACGATCCGCATTTTGGATGCAATTCCCGATCCCGGAAGGCCGCCGTCGGCCGTCTCGCCCTCATCCTCAGCCGGCGACCGCCTGTCCTCCGCCTGGTTCCGGCCGGTCGTCGCCTCGGCGTGGCTCGGCGATCGAATGGCCAGCCGATCGTCCCGTCCGCGTCGCGTGTGGGACGGCGACTGGTCCCGAGTGATGCGCCAGGTGCCGGGCATGGCAGGCCCAGGAACAGCATGATCCGCCGCAGGACGTGCAGAAGACCGCATTCCGCAGGCGACCGCCGCACTGCACGCACTGACTCGACTCGGTCGTATGTTTACTCTTCATGGCACGTCCGCCCTCCGCACGCGGCCCTCGGGATCCACCCGACCGGCCTTCGGTTCCGGTTTCTCACCCGCGGCGGACTGGTCGCCTGACGCCGTGTTGCCTCCCGGACGCCGGGGACTCCCCGAGGTTCTCACCCCTCGGACCAATGGCCCCGGCGACCCCGGGACCCTCGGATATTCGGATCGTCGGACTCAAAGAGGACTGCAAGCCGCGTGCCAAATCCGGGTGAGTAGGACCAGGCCCTCAGTATCCTGTCGGGCTGGTTTCGAGGTGGCCGGACCATTGGCTGGATGGCCTCGATCGAATTCGGACCCGCTGGTCGGTTCCACTGGTAGATCAGAGAAAGGTGACAGGAGTCCCCTCGTTCAGCGGGGGGGTTGCTTACAGGGCTTCGAGCAGTCCCGCGACCATCTCGATATCGCGGTCGAAGTCGTAACGCTGGGCGACCGACTCGTATCCCCGACGTGCCTGGGCCCGCGCCTCGTCCGGGTTTTCGAGCAGCCGAACGATCGCCGCGCGCATCGCGGCCGGGTCGCACGGCTCAACGGGGGTAATCCCGTCGGGAGGTGCCAGGTAATCGGCCAGGCCGATCACGCGAGAGGCCACGATCGGGCGCTCGCAGGCCAGGCCCTCGGTTAGCGACGTGATCCCGGCATATATGTTCGGCAGCATGGGGACAACGACCACATCGGCATCCCGGTAAAGCTGCACAAGTTCGGTGGGCGTGCTTTTGCGGTAGCTCAGGTTCGCAGGAGGCTCGGCGGGGAAGCTACTGGTCTTCCTC
This sequence comes from Planctomycetales bacterium, assembly GCA_027449865.1. Classification (GTDB taxonomy): domain Bacteria; phylum Planctomycetota; class Planctomycetia; order Isosphaerales; family Isosphaeraceae; genus JAKAUH01. The sequence goes on along the minus strand of DAIDKV010000097.1, from coordinate 7,486 downwards.
CGGGCAGCGGGGGACCAGGCGTCCACCCAGACGTCGACATCGAGATCCTTCGTTGCCTCGGCCAGGGTCACGTAATCGCGACGCTCGAGGCCAACCGCAGCGACCACCGGACGTTTTTTGTGGGGCGAAGGGGGGCCGGGCGTAAAGAATTGGTTGTCGACGTGCTGGAGAAAGAGCTGTGTTCGGTCTTCCGGAATCTTGAGGTAATCACGGACGAACTCGAGCTGACTGGAGCAGCAGGAGCCGAAGAGAGTGACCGTCTCCTCAGGGCGGAACAGCCTCGCGGCGAGCCGGCCGCGGGGCCTGTCCAGGTTGTGCAGGTAGACGACGAGCTTCGGCCGGCCAGGCTGGCGCCGTAACTCGGTGGCCAGCGGGATGCCCACCGTTGTGTCGATGCAATACACCACGTCGTCGGAGCCGAGGCGAGGAGCGAGGTCGCGGGCGTACGCCCAGGCCTGCGGTGTCCCGATAATTCGCGCCCGCAAGCGATCGCCAATCGAGATCGCCGGAGCGGCCCGGTGCGGCTGGTGCAGCCTTGCCCCAAGGCGGCGGGCGAGCACCGGGACCGAGTGCCGCGGCTGCTTCTTTTCGGCGGCGAGTCGCTCGATCTCGTCAAAATCGCCTGCGCCTGAGAGGACAAGGTGATAATTTCGCATCAGATGGGGCTCCGTCCGAATCCGCCAGGGGAAGGTCGCTCGATCGGACGCCGATCCAACCACCCCTCTCGCCCGTCGAGAGATCGAAGGGCCTTTCTCTCGGACTCGGTTGTATGGAATCTCGTGAAAACTAATTATTCGAGGATTATCGGTAGTGTGGCGGCGGAATTGAATAGACGCCCCAGCTCCGAAGCGGCCCAATGCATTTTGCTCGGTAGGGGGGTAGTAGTGTATCTTGTTGCTCCGTAGAGCGATACGTCGATCGGTTGATTCTCCAGGGTCCGGATCGGATTTTCCGATCCTCGCTGGTCGGATGCCCGCCTCTCCATCGCACTTCTTTGCGCCAAATCCTCCGGACGATCTGGACCCGTTGCATCATTCAAAGCATAGGATATTCGATCGATTGGTAGCTCCGGCTGGAGCGATGAGACGGCGTGCCGCGTCCTACTTACACCGGTCGTTACCACGACGACACCCGTGGTGGAAGACCTGGACGAAGACAGTCCGGAGGGCAGTCTTGCCTATCTAACACAACGACCGTGAAAACAGAAATGGTCTCAGCCGCGCGTTCGGACGGGCGGGGCCATCGGGATTGGGATCGGGCTGGCGATCCGCTCATCCTGGCCGGGGGCTCATCGGGTCGGCCTTGACCGGGCGAAGGCTCCGACGACGCCCTGCAGAGCCTTCGCCCGGGACTTCGGCGAGCCCATCGCGTCGACCGCCTCGATCGCACCGTCGAGGTCCCTGGCCGAGGCCAGGTTCGTGGCGATCCGCTGCATCGCCTCCTCCTGGGCGTTGACGTTGTTAATCCTCCGAATGGTCGCGATCGCCGCCTTGCGGTCGCCGAGCCGGGCTTCGAACCGGCCGAGGATCGCGAGCCATTCATATCCCTGTTTGCCTGACGGTGTGTCCGGATCGAGCTTCCCCGCGTCCAGGCCCGCCAGTTCCTTGCGGACGAGGTCCCTGCCGATCTCGGCGGCCTTACGAGCACCCGCCGCGTCCCCCGCCTCCCGGCGGATTCCCGCGATCGACTCGATGGTCCAGAGTTGTATGCCGGGTTCCAGACTCCCGGCCAGCCGGAGCGCGCCGTTGAGATCATCGGCCATCGCGAGGGCCTCGGCTGTCTGCTCAATGGGGTACTTCATGTTATCGCGCTGGATCGTCCGGCCGATCACGGCGGCTTCCTCCGCCGTCCGTCGGGCCCCAGCCCTGTCGCCCGCCTTCGCCTGAGCCTGGGCGATCTCGGCGATGGCCTGGGTCTTCTTGAAACGTTGTTCCTCCATGAATTCGGCAATGCGTTCTTTGACCATATGCTCGGGAACGGCCTCGGTCTCGATCCTCCGGGCCGACTTCACCGCCTCGGCGAACCGACCCATCCGGGATTGCGCCTGGGCGATCGCGTGGAGATCCTGGTTTCGAAGCTCTATCGTGATCCAGTTCCTGTCGTCCTTGCGGCGGTCGACGTCCCGGAGCGCCGCAGCCAGGACCTCGTCGGCGCCATCCCGGTTCTTCTCGCCGATCGCCCCGACCACCCCGAAGAAGGCCCCATGAGTCAGATTGCGGACATTCTCGGGGCTGTCGTTCTTGATAAATCCCGGGGCCTCGACCATCCGAAGTGCGCCGATCAGGTCGCCCGAGGCCGCCCGGAGACCGACGATGGCACCCGGAGTGAAGGCCTCGAAACCCGGTTCTGCCTTTGTTTTGTAGTGTGCGATCCCCGCCTGGAGGGTCTCCTGCACTCCCTCCCTGTCGCCCAGATCGAGGAAGATCTTGATCAGCTCGGAATAAACGCCTTCCTTCGTGTTCTCCTTGCGGGCCGGTACCTCGGCGAGCCGGAGCAGCTTCCGGCTCGCGGCGATCGCCTCGTCGCGGAACCCCCACTTCTGTTCCACCCAGATGACGCACATCAGAATGTGAGGACTGTAGGTGTTGTCGTCGAAACTCACTGTTGCGGCCAGCCTCTCGGCTTCAAGCAACGTTCGGCGGGCGGCCTCCCGATCCCCGGTTCGAGCCCGGATGCTGGCGACCTGGAGCAGAGTATAAATCCGCTCCTGAACGCCCATGAACATCTCGGCATCGTGGCGGGTCCGGCGGATCAGCTCCTCGATCCGCCTGGCGTCGGGCGACTGCAGGGCTCCGGCTGGCTTCGCAGGCCCTTCGACCTGCGCGGCGGCGATCAGAGCGGCCGGCGCGATCAGCATCGCGACGGCGAGGGCGATCATCGGGCGCGAAAGCGGCATCACGTAATCCTCCGGGCTGAGAATCGATCGGATCCTCGAGACGATTGGGTTCTCGGCCATCGCGAGGGCCACGGCGCCGGGGCGGCCGCCAGCCATCGCCAACGAGGCCAGCAGCTCGGCATACGGCCGGGCCCGGCCCGTTTTCGCCACGACCAGGCGGTCGCAGCAGTGCTCACGCTCCCGACGGATCCACCCCGAGGCCCACCAGACCGCCGGGTGGAAGAACAGCAGTGACTCGACGAGCCGCTGCACCAGGTTGACCGCGTTGTCGAACCGGCGGACATGCGCCAGTTCGTGCCAGAGGACCATCTCGATTTGCCCGGCGTCCCACCCGGCGAGCGCGGCCGCCGGGAGGAGGATCATCGGCCGGACGACCCCGATCAAAAGGGGCGTCGCCAGCCGGTCGCAGACGCCCACCGCAACCGGCCGAGCGATGCCGATTGCCTCGGCGAGCCGCCGGGCCATCTCGGTCGTCGGGCCGTCGGCCAGCGGCCGGCTTCGCCGACGGAGCCGATCGGCCCCCGCAAGCCCGAGGGCCAGAATCGCGAGCGTGGCTGGCGTCCCCACGAGCCAGAACCAGGGGAGCGCTGAGGCCGCCGCCTCCAGCCAGGACCCGTCCCGGGGCCAATCCTCGATCGAAATAGGGGCCGGGATGACCGGCGTCACGATCATCGAATTCGGTTTCGATTCCGCCGGTATCGAAACGCGGAGCAGGGGGGGAATGTCATCGGAGACCACGATCGGACGATCCCGGTTCGTCGCCGCGATCCGCCAGGCGATCGCCACCGGCGAGACCGCCATCAGGCCCAAAGAGAGCAGGGCCGCGCCGTATCGGATCTCGGGTGTCGCCCTGCGCATCGCGAGGCGGGCCGCCCCGGCGAGCGTCCCGATCGCTCCGCCGACCCAGAGGAAATGGATCATCGTCCACCCGGCGAGCATCCAGGCCCGCGAACCAGTCATCGCCTCGATCGTCATGTTCGCTTCCCCCTCGCCCCTGGCGCCTTCGGCTTTGCCCCCGAACGATCGCCGGCGTCGAGCAGCCGACGGATCTCCTCGCGATCACGGTCGCTCAGGGCCCGGTCCTCGATCAGACGGGCGACCAGTCGACCAGCCGAGCCATCGAACGCACGGTCCATCAACCGACGGAGCAGCCCCGACGTCGTCTCCTCGCGGCTCGACCGCGATGCCCAGCGATACCCCTTCGGACCCTCCGCCCGCTCGACCCACCCCTTGCGCTCCATCACCTTCAGCATCGTCGCCACCGTCGTCGTCGCTACCGACCGCGACCGGTTGAGCGCCTCGACAATCAGCCCCAGTTCCGACGGCCCCGACGCCCAGAGCACCTTGAGGATCTCCAGCTCCGCGTCGGTCGGATGCTCGCTCGCCGGCCTCGCCATGGCTCCTCCTCCTATCCGATTCAACCGGACGACCTTTGATTTGCATTCTACAGAATTAGAATATGGGGTCAAGCGAGAACTTTTCCAAACTCCGTTCATTGGAGCACGTCGCCCGCATCGCAACGGCGTATACCATAAGTGAATATGTGATGTATCAAGTCCTCTTATAGTCCGGATACGGGGAGGACGAGTGCCCATTCCGGTCTACCAGTGTGCGGAGCTGAGCCAATCACGCCGGCCCAAGAACCGTAGCCGACGTTCATGCGTTCCCTCCCTGATCACTATCACTTGTACGGCCGGTTATATGACAACCGGCGTCGGGACCGTTTCGCCCCGGAATGCCGTCACGAGAATTGTCACACAATCATCGTACTGTAAAGCTATTTGTCGGGAAGATTATGTGACAGGGCAGGGGCTGGATGGGGGATTTGGTTGGTCGAGGCAAGCGAACCTTGAGTTTAGCAGGGGTGTCTAGATACGATTAGGAAAGAATATCCCTGGGTTCAGGTTGCGGATCGGGGTGCAGCATGGCCGACGACAGACAGTTGACCGGTTCGCGGTCGGTGAATACCAGAGGCGCACGCTGATTCTCCCGGCTGGTGGGAGCGCTCCATCGCCTATATGCGTCAGGCTACGGATGGGAACGCGGATCGTCCACAGTCAGCCCTTCTGCGGTGGCGGCGTCGTTGAGGGCCTGGTCGGCGGAGATGAGCGTTACCGGGGCCAGACCGGCGGCCTTGTGCTGCCTGTGGAGTTCGAGGGCGACGTCAAGCTGCACGGCGTCGTAGGCCCGGAGGCGGCGCTTGCGGGCCTTGAGCATGGCGTCGGCATAGATGGCCGGAGTCAGGTCGATGATGCGGTAGCGCTGGTCCAGGTGGCGGCGGAAGTGGCCGAGCATCGCTCCGGCCTGGGCGGCGGAGAGATCGCCGCCATGCTGCCGCCGGGTGATGGCGGCGAAGATTTCGACGGGCGTGATGCGGGCGATGTAGATGCGGTACGTGGCCTTGGCGCGGATCAGGGAGCGGACCCACTTGCTGCCCGGCTCATCGACATGGCGCTTGACCAGGGCGGACGAATCGAAGAAGTAATCCGCCATGGTCAGCGGCGCTCGCGGATGATCGTCTCGGATAGAGGCTCGCCCTTGATCTTGACCGGTACGTCGTCAGGATCGTCGTAATCGGCGGCGGTGTCCGGGAGCTGGCTCATCAGGCCGATGTTCAACAGGTGCAGGTCGAATTCCGCCTCAGTCATCTTCTTCTTCGGCGGGGCAGGGCGAGCGCGTTTGGCGGGTGCCGGGCGCGCGGACTTCTTCGGCTGGTCGAGCTGCTTGTCGAGCTGCTGGCGGAGCTGGCGCACCTGCTCCGGCGGGAGCGATTTGATGGTGTCCAGGAGGTGGTTGAAGTCGTGTCGAGTCATGGGGCGCTACGCATCATCAGTTGGTTATCCTAAACGTCCAAAATACCACGGCCGGGGGCGTTTGCCAAGCCGTTGAATCCGGGGTTCCCAGGTGGTAAGAGGGCGGGCCGTGGCGCGGCATCGTTCGGCTGAAATGACAGGGAGCAACGGGACATGCCAGGAAAACTCACCCGTCAGCAGGCCATGGTTGAGATGCTCGATGCGATGTGTCCGGCCGGACCTTACCAGACTTACGATCAGGCGGTGAAGATCGCGGCCGTCTGCGAGGCGGTTGCCGCTCTCTACCAGAAGGGCGGCGCTCTCCATCCAACCAGCGCTTTGGGCTTTGCAGTGAAGCCCGCATCCTTGACAAAAGCGTTCGAGGCGGCGACCAGGGCTCTCGCCCATCAGAATGCCTGATGGGGAAAGGCGGCTGTTGTCCCTGACGGTGACGTTAAGGGAGACGGCGGGGAAAATCCGCCCCGGACTACCCCCGACAGCCATGCCAAACTCCGCTCATTGGAGTACGTCGCCCGGATCACAACCACGGTTGCGATCTTTAAATACTTGATTACTCACATGTTCGTATTATATGTGTTCCGGGAAGGACGAGTGCTCTTTCCGGTCTACCTGTGTGCGGGGCCGATCCAATCACTCCGGCCCACGAACCGTAGCCGACTTTCGTGCGTTCTCTTCCTGGCCGATCTCACTTATACGGCCGGTTATGTGACAGAAACCCATCTGACTTCGGCGTTGCAGGCGGTTGTACAGCACGGTCAGGGGCGAGGCCGTCCGTCGTGCGGCAGTTGGAGAAGTAGCGCTCGAGAGCGCGATCTGGCAGAGGCGTCAGTCCTGCGTAGCATGAGGTCGCTGTTGTCGATGTCGTCCATGCAGGCCGCCCAATCGTTTTCAAGGTCCGCCAGCTTCGGGTAAGGATAGATTTCAGCCCCGTTTCTCGGCTCGAACGGGAGGACGTCCCGCTGTTGGACGGGGTTGCCGCCACGGATCAAAGCGTAGCTTCCGTCTTCAAGCTGCACCGCTTGATAAAGTCCGTCGCTCGTGTCGCGGGTCTGAAGGACTGCCGCAACGCTCCTGGCCCGGCTACGCATGGCTGCCTCCACGTCATGTCAGGATCGCCGATTACGCTAAAGGTTACACCTGTACAGTATAGGCTATCCTGGAACGGCTGGCAAGGCAGGGACACGCCGATGGTCAGGGATGGCTATTCGGGTTTTCCACCGCCAGTCCTTCCGCGGTGGCGGCGTCGTTGAGTTCCTTGTCGGCCGAGATCAGCGTCAACGGGGTGAAGCCGGTCGCTTGGCGCTGGCGCTGGACTTCGAGGGCGGCGGCGAGTTGCACGGCGTCGTAGGCGCGCAAGCTGTGGGCGTTGGCCAGCCGCATGGCGTCGTCGAGCAGGGCGGGCGTGACGGCGACGGCGGCGTAGCGCCCGGCCAGATGCTGGCGGAAGCGGTGAAGCAGCGAGGATGCCTTGGCGGGGGTCGGCTTCCCGCCCTTCCGGCGGCGGGCGACGGCGGCAGTGACCTCGACGGCGGTGATGCGTGCCACGAAGATGACGTGACCGGCCTGGCGGTGCGTCAGGCGGCGCACCCGGGCGGTGCCGGTTTCGATCACGTAGCGCTTGACCAGGGCGCTGGAATCCAGAAGATAATCACAATCCCCCCAAAGTATCACCTCGAAGATCCTCCTCCGACGCGCCCATAATCGGGCTGTCGGCGCTGCTGCAACTGGCCGAATGGAGCCGGGCACGTCGCCAGAGAGACCAACAAGGAGGATCACC
>DAIDKV010000096.1 GCA_027449865.1 Planctomycetales bacterium | reverse complement strand
CGGGGTTTGCACGAACGGATCGGACGATGCCGCGGGGATCGTTCCCCGCGCGGCGGGGCGGCAGGAGGGCCGCTCCGCACGGATGTCCGACCGACGGATCGTCTCGACACGCGGCGGCCCGGGCTCGTCAGGGGCCGGTCGACGCGCGCCTGCCCGGGAGGTTGACATGGGCCTATTTTCGAGCAAGACCTTGAATTCGCTCGAAGACCTGTTTGTCCTGCAGCTACAGGATCTCTACGACGCCGAACAGCGGCTGACCAAGGCGCTGCCCAAGATGGCGGAGGCCGCGAAGACGAAGGAGCTGAAGTCGGCCTTCCAGCACCACCTGCGCGAGACCGAGCAGCACGTCACCCGGCTGGAGAAGGTTTTCAGCATCCTGGGTATCTCGGCTCGTCGCGAGGCCTGCGAGGCGATGAAGGGGCTGATCGCCGAGGGAGACGAGGTCATCAGCGCCGGCGGCTCGGACGCTGTCCGCGACGCGGCCCTGATCGCCGCGGCGCAGCGGGTCGAGCACTATGAGATGGCCGGATACGGGACGGTCCGGACGCTGGCCAACGAGCTTGGCCAGAAGGAAATCTCCCGGATCTTGCAGGAGACCCTGGAGGAAGAAGGCGCCGCCGACAAGAAACTCACCGAGATCGCCGAGGCCCGCGTGAACACGAAGGCCGCAACGGCGAAGGCCTGAGCCTTAACAGTTTTCAGTTTTCGGTTTTCAGTTTTCGGTTTTCAGTTAGCCGTGATGAGCGGTCCCTTGATGATGAAGAGGATCATCATCGCCAGGACTGAAAACTGAAAACTGAAAACCACCCCTCAACCAATCCCGACGAGTCGGCCGGTGGAGTCGCCGAGTCGGGGAATGTCGGAGACGCCCATCCGGTCGAGCAGGCTCAGATAGATGTTGTTCATCGGCTGGGCGTCGATCTCGAGGAATCGGCCGCCGGAGAGCTGACCGCCCCCGCTCCCGGCGAGGACGAACGGCAGGTTGTTGTGGTTGTGTCGGTTGCCGTCGCCGTTGCCGCTTCCGTAGACGATCATGGAGTTGTGCAGGATCGACCGGCCGTCGGCGTCCTTCGCCGCGTCGAGCTTCTCCAGGAACCGGCCAAACTGCTGCATGTACCAGAGGTCGATCTTCGCGATCTTGGCGAGTTTTTCCCGGTCGCGCTGGTGATGCGAGAGGTTGTGGTGTCCGTCGTTGACTCCGATATCGGGGAAGGTCCGGTTGCTCGACTCGTAGGAGAGGAGGAATGTGGCGACCCGGGTGGAGTCGGTCTGGAAGGCGAGGAAGAGCAGGTCGTACATGAGCTGGACGTGCTCGAGGAACGTGGAAGGGATACCGGCCGGCGTTTCGCAATCGGGGTCGGGGGTTTCGCGGAACTGCTCGGCGGCCTGAATCCGCCGCTCGACTTCGCGGACGCCGTTGAGGTACTCGTCCAGTTTTTTGCGGTCGCGGGCGCCCAGGTCGCGGCTGAGTTCGCGGGCGTCGTCCTGGACGAAGTCGAGGATGGATCGCTGCTGTTCCAGCCGCTGGCGAAAGCTCTGGCGCCGTTCGCCCCGGTCGCCGGCGCCGAAGAGGCGTTCGAAGGCGAAGCGGGGATTGGCTTCGGGGGTCATGGGGAGCGTGGGCGAGGCCCACGAGAGGTTGAACTGGTAGGCGCACGAATAGCCGGAGTCGCAGTTCCCCGACTTCCGGGCCGCGTCGCAGGCCAGTTCGAGCGAGGGGAACCGGGTCAGTCGGCCGATCTGACGAGCGGCGACCTGGTCGACCGAGATTCCGGCGTGGATGTCGGCGCCGGCGGTCTTTTTCACCCGGACGCCGGTCAGGAAGGTGGAGCAGGCTCGGGCGTGGTCGCCGGGGCCGTCCTTGCCGCCGAAGGCGTTTTTCTGGTCGAGCCCCGCGATGACCTGGATCTGGTTTTTCAGCCGGGCGAGCGGCTCCATCGTCCGGTTCAGTTCGAGGGGATGAGCCTTCCGCCGGGCCTGCTCGTTCGCCTTCTCGTCCTTTTTCGGCCACCAGTGGTCAAGGTTCACGCCGTTGGGAACGTAGACGAAGGCCATCCGGAGAGGCGCCCCGGTGGAAGTGGTCGCCGGGATCGGGACGCCCGAGGTACCCGCGAGGGCACCCCGGCCCAGTATCGACTCGAACGCCGGGAGGGCCATCGAGATCCCCGCCGCTCGGAGGAACCGGCGACGGCTCAGGCGATCGTGGGTCGTTTCTGCGTTCATGATGGTTTTATCCCTTCCCCTGGTTCCGCCGGCGCTGGAATGGCGGCGACTCGATCACGCCCATCAACAGTGCGGAGAACTTCCCGCCCGATCGATCCAGGCGGTCAACAATCCGGTCCACGGTCTCGACGTCGGTCGGTTCGAGGCCCCGGCCGACCGCGTAGGTCAGGAGTTTTCCGGTGAGGCACCGGTAGAAGTCGAGCCGGTGCTGGTCGCGGAGGATTTTCTTCAGGTCGCGCACGTCGTGGAACGTCTCGCCGGTGATGAGCCGGCCGGAGGCGTCGATCGGCTGCCGGCTCTCCTGCTCGCGCCACTTGCCCAGCGGGTTGAAGTGGTCGAGGGCCAGGCCAATCGGATCCATTCGAGCGTGGCACGCCGCACAGCTCGGCTTTTCCCGGTGCAGGGCCATCAGCTCCCGAGTGGTCGGCGTGTGGCCCAGCCCATCCTTCTTCACGGCTTCCAGCGGCGGGATATCGGGCGGAGGCGGCGGCGCCGGGGTCCCAAGAATGTTGTCGAGGATGAACTGCCCTCGCTTCACCGGCGAGGTCCGCGCCGGCGTGGATGTCACCGCGAGCACGGCTCCCTGCGTCAGCACGCCGCCCCGTGGGCTCCCCTTCGGCAGCGCGACCTTGTGAAGCTCCGAGCCTTCCACGCCAGGAATCTCATAATACTTCGCCAGCCGGTCGTTCAGAAAGGCATAGTCGCAATCGATCCATTCAAGAATGCTGCGATCCTCGCGGGCGACATATTCGAAGGCCATTTCGGTCTCGCTCCGCATGGCGCGTCGGATCGTCTGGGTGAGGACATTCCGCTCGGTATCGGCGCCCCGGAACCGGCCCCCTTCGCGAAGGAGGATGGCCCGCTCGTTGAAGTAGAGGCCGTCGAGGTCCCGGATTTCCAGCCACTGGCCGACGAAGTTTCGGGTAAGCTCGTGGGCCCTGGGGTCGGCGAGCATTCTCCGAACCTGTTTTTCCAGATGGGAACGGAGTTCTCCCCGCTCGGCGAGGCGGAAAAGCTCGTCGTCGGGCATGGTGGACCAGAGGAAGTATGAGAGCCGAGAGGCCATCGCGTACTCGTCGATGGGCGCGTGGGGAAGTCCCTTCTGCCCCGGCTCGACCGACTCGATCCGGAAGAGGAATCGCGGGGAGGCCAGCACGGCGGTCATCGCCTGCGCGATCCCCTGTTCGAAGGTTTTCCCCGGCAGGTGGTCGATCGAGGCGGCCAGGTTCACCAGGCGGTCGAGCGTCCGATCATCGACCGGCCGTCGGAAAGCCCGACGCGCGAAGGTATTCAAAATCTCGCGAGTATAGGCGCGACGCTCGGGATCGGCCTTCGGCGCCTCTTCGCGGGGGAAGAACCGCGCGTAGTTCGGGGGCTGCACCCGATGTGCGGCGTCGAGCGGACCCTGTACACGAACCGCGACGATCCGGAAGTCGACCCCCTGGCCCTTCGGCTCGCCCGGCTCGAGGGCCATCGCCATCCTGTGATCGCCTTCCTTTAGGTGAACGTCAAACGCATAATGATGCGTCTTGCTTGCCCGGCCATCGTAGGTCTCACGGATTCGCTTCTGCTCATCGAGCGTGAAGACGACCGAGCAGCGCCCCGAGTCAAGCCGATACGGGGCCTTGACGGCCAGGTCGAGCTCGATTCGGTAGTCGCCGGCCGCCTCGGCGAGGAACGATCGTGAGACGGTCGCACTCTGGTCGAAGGGCATCCGGTCGCCGGTTTGCCCCTTCGTGGTCCCTCGGAATTCGATCCCGCGATACGAATGCTCGGGAGATCGCCGGCCGGACGTCGGCACGGCCTGCTTCACGATGGTCTCGGCCGCCTGGAAGTATTTCTCCAGGAGCAGCGGAGAGACACTCAGCACATCGCCGATCGTGTCGAACCCGTAACCCGTGTCATCGGCCGGGAATTCCTCCTCCGCCTTGAAGTCAATCCCCATCAGGTCGCGGATCGTGTTGCGATACTCCACCCGGTTCAGCCGGCGGACCGTCACCCGGCCCGGGTCGGGGTCGTTCGGGTCGATCCCGAAAACGTCTTGCTTGACCCACCGCGCCAGACTCTGAACCTCCTCCGACGTCGGCCTCGGCTTTCCGGCCGGCGGCATGATCCCCGCTCGAACGTTCTGGAGCACCGACCACCAAAAGTCCCGTCGCTTCATCAGATCGGCGGCCGAGCCCTCGTCAAACGCAACCCCTCCCTTGATCGTCCCCTCGGCGTGGCACCGATGGCAGTAGTCGATCAGGATCGGCTCAATGGTCTCATGATACCGATCGATCGAGGCCGGCTCGCGCCCCTCGACCTTTTCGGCTCCCATCACGATCCCAGCAGCGATCGCTCCCATCGTCCATAATCGCATGGCTGCCCTTCGAATACCACGCACCAGGCCTGTCCTCCGGCTCGCCGAACTTGCCGACGTCATTCATGGTAACAGGATCGGCGGGAAGTTTAACAATCATTTTACCCAGGAAGTGGTGCTAGTGAACCCTGGGATCGAGGATTTGGAGGAAGCACGAAAAAAGGCGGAGAATCGGAATCCTTCATGATGGGGTCGAGTGAGGGCCGGTCCCCATATCGTGGACGAACCGGTGCTGGTTCTGTCCTCCACGACGTCCCTGGCCCGGGAAGCCGGACGAACCCGGTCCACAAAGGGATCTCAGCGTCAATTGATGGCGGATGGGACCGGCTGGGACCAACTTTGCGTGGGAGGGTCGAGCGGCGATCCGTTCGAGTGCGGCGAGGGCGTGGGGATTGAGCCGGGTGGCGGCGAGCTGCGCGGGGAGGAAGCCTGGGCTTCCGGCGAAGGTGAGGCTGAGGGGCTTGTTGAGGATGCTGTGGGGCTTGATGGAGAGGGTGGACTGACCGCCGTCGAGGCCGAGGACGGCGAGGGTTTTCTGTTTTCTTCGGTTGATCTGGAGCAGGAAGGAGACCGAGCCGGTGGGAATCCCGCCGCCGGGGGCGATGGGCTGCACCTCCGCGGTGAGGCTCAGCCCGACGAGCTTCCTGCGGCGGAAGACCGGGTGGGGGACGAGGACAATCTGGGTCGCGGCCGGCTGAACGGAGAGTGAGGTCGGCGCCGAGGGGCTGCCGGTCTGGTTGGCGTCTCCCGAGTAGACGGCGGCCAGTGCGTGGGGACCTGGGTTGAGGACGTCCACGGCGAGGGTCGCATGGCCGGAGGGGTCGAGGGCGACCGTGCCGACGGGCGTTCCGCCGTCGAGGAAGGTGATCGACCCGGTCGGTGTTCCGGGGGTGACGACCGTGGCTGTCAGGATCACGGACTGGCCGAAGACCGCCGAGTTGCTGGAGAGCGCGAGCGCGACGGACGACGCCGCCGGAGCGATCGTGAATGCGACCGGCGCGCTGGCTCTCGCGGCATAGTCGGCGCTACCGGGGAAGGTCGCCATGGCCGTGTAGGTGCCGGCCGCGGTTGGCGGACCGTTGAGGGGGGCGCCGTTGGCCAGGTAGGTGAGTACCGGCGCGACTCCTTCGAGTGCGGATCCGCCGGCGCCGTCGACGCCCGAGAGGGTCGCGACGGCCGTGAAGGGCGCGCCGTTGTAGATTCCGCCTCCGGCGTGAACGATCAGCGTGGGCAGGGCGGGCTGGACGACGATTGTCGCCGAGGTTCCGACGATCGTCTCGTCGGTGGTGTCGGAGGGAGTGAACGTCAGCGAGACGTGTTGCGTTCCGGCTCCTGGAACGGTCCCGGCGGCGACCGAGTAGGCGAACGTCCCCGGAACGTTGGCCGTCGCGTCCAGTTGCGCGGGGCCGATCGCCGTTCCGTAAACGATCGAGGAGGGTGGCGACCAGGCGACCGACGGCGTGGCCTTCTCGACAACGAGCGGGGCCGACGCGGTCACGTCGGCGTAATCGGTCGCGTCGGTGGGCGTGAACGTCGCCTGGAGCGTCTGGATCCCAGCGCTCGGGAGGGTTCCGGCCGCTGGCGAAAACGAGAACGTCCCGCTCACGTTCGCGGTCGGATCGAGTTGATTCGAGCCCAGGGCCGTTCCATAAACAATGGCCGCGGGATTGGACCAGGTGATCGAGGGTGTCGCCTGGTTGACGACCAGGGTGACGGTGGCCGTCACCGGGGCATAGTTCGCCAGGTCGGTCGGGGTGAAGGTGGCCGAGAGTGTCTCGGTTCCGGCGTGCGGAACGGTCCCCGCGGGCGGGTTGTAGACGATCGTTCCCGGGACGTTCCCGGTCGCGTCGAGCTGGGCCGTGGTCAGGGCCGTTCCGTAGACGATCGGCGAGAGCGGGGCCCAGGTGAGTTGAGACGGCTGCCGGACGACAAGGGAAACGGTCGCGGTGGCCGTTGTGTAGTCGGTCGGATCGGCCGGCGTGAGCGTGACCGAGAGGCTTTGCGATCCCACCGTCAGGATCGTCCCGAGCGGAGGGTTGTAGGTGAGCGTTCCCGGCACGCTGGAGGAGGCGTCGAGCTGGGCCGTGGTCAGGGCCGTTCCGGCGAGGATCGCCAGGGGCGACGCCCAGACGATCGAGGGCGTGGCCGGATCGATCGTGAAATCGGCCTGCGCGGTGGCCTTCGCGTAATCGGGGCTGCCGGGGAAGGTCGCCACGACCGAGTATCGACCGGCCGAGGTGGGCGGGCCAGAGAGCGCCGACCCGGACGAGGTCGTGTAAGCCAGAACGGGCGCGACCCCCTCCAGCGACGCCGACGGATTCCCGTCGAGCCCGGAGACGGTCGCGGTCGCCGGGCTCGGCTGGCCGTCGTAGGTCCCGCCGCCGGTGACCGAGACCGTCGGCGTGGCCTGATTCACCACGATCGTGGTCGTCGTCGTGACGGTCTTCTCGTCCTGGGAATCGGTCGGTGTGAAGGTGGCCGAGAGCGTTTGAGAGCCGGCCCCGAGAATGGTCCCCGAGGCGGGCGAATAGGCAAAGGTTCCGGCCACGTTCGCGGTTGGGTCAAGCTGAGTCGCGCTGAGGGTGGTTCCGTAGGTGATGGCGGTGGGAGTTGCCCAGGTGATGGTGGGCGTGGCCTGATTCACCACGAGTGAGACGCTCGCCGTCGCGCTCTTGTAATCGGTCGGATCGGTTGGTGTGAAGGTCGCCGAGAGTGTTTGCGTCCCGGCCCCGAGGATGGTTCCCAGGGCCGGGGAATAGGCGAGGTTTCCGGCCACTATCGAGGAAGCATCGAGCTGGGTCGCGCTGAGGGCGGTTCCGTAGGTGATGGCGGTGGGAGTCGCCCAGGTGATCGTTGGCGTCGCCTGGTTCACGACCAGTGAGACGGTGGCCTTCGCGCTCTTGTAGTCAGTTGAGTCGGTTGGCGTGAAGGTGGCCGAGAGCGTTTGAGAACCGGCCCCCAGGATGGTCCCCGAGGCGGGCGAGTAGGCGAAGGTTCCGCTCACGTTCGCGGTTGGATCGAGCTGGGTCGCGCTGAGGGCGGTTCCGTAGGTGATGGCGGTGGGAGTCGCCCAGGTGAT
>DAIDKV010000095.1 GCA_027449865.1 Planctomycetales bacterium | reverse complement strand
GGCTGGCTCTATGTAGCTTGTTTTGAGGGGCAAAATGGTTAGTTGAAGGAATTATCGCATAAGCACTCAATCTAAAATCCGGCTGATTCCTGCGTGCAAACCCTTGTCGGATATCGGTTTAGCCTTATCTTCGTGGCATTCGGGACGGAGATAATTATCAAAATAAATCATCTCCGTACCCCCGTCCCGCGCAGCAGAGTCCGCCGATCGCCTTGTTAACGCCGATTATGGCCCGTCTCGGAAATCTGGGGGATGATCACAAGATGCGATAACCCACCGTCATTCAGGACAGTGCAAGAGACTCTGTATGGCTCCGGACCGGCAGTGAGGAACTCATATGTAACGCGATCGGGCACGAAGCGGAAGTCTTCCACCGGTTCGCCCAAAATCGAGCGTAGCTTACCGAGACTCATTCCTGGCCGAACGGGCAAGGCAATTGCGCTGAAGACATCGGCCGCTGCACTGCCGGGGAATTGGGCGAAGTCGATAGCCAGACTGCGGAGCACTTTGGGATGCTCGACGAGACGCAGCCATTCCGAGAACCCGACGGCCTCGCCGACCCACAGTCGATCGTCATACTCCCAATCCTCCAGTTCGACGATCTCGGCGTCGGGGACGAATTGCGCCAGGCGAAGCTGTCCAAAACGCTCATGCGAGGTCATCACCGACCCTTTAGAGAACGTCGGCTAACGCCGGAATTCAGCGGCTGGCGTAGCCGGTCCGCTGCAATGAAAGGTTAGGGGCGATTCCGCATGGTGACCTCGACCACCGAGGCTGCCCAGAACGAGGGCACGCACCAGTCCGGCTCGAAGCTGCCCACCCGCACGCCGATGCCCTCCATCTGCCGGCCTGACACGTCCGCAACGTACACCCGACACCAGTCGCCCATTTGCCCGCGGGGCAGCTCGACCTGCCGCGGGGCGAAGAACCGGAGGCGTCGCTCTAAGCCATCTCGGACGAACACGAGATCGATATGCGTCTGCCTCCAATCGTGCGGGTCGAGGCGGTAGGAAAACTCGACCAGAGCCCACGAATATGGATCGAGCAGGATCGGATGAAATGGATCGTCGCCGGGATTCGACACCGCGAGATCTCTCCATCGCCTAACAAGAATGCGACCAGTGAACGGCCGTATTTATGTACGGCCAATTTTCCGTCTAATCGCGAGCACTTCAAAGGATTATCCGCGATTTCCCAGGTCACTGCAAGGGATTGGACGGATTTCGACGGAATTCCAGGCGGTTGCCGTCAGAAAATTGCGCCCTCGGGAATCACGCCAGACTGATCAACCGATCGCGCGATACAACCGTGCGCGACCGGTCCCTCACTCGGCGACCTGATGACCAGGGCCAGCCATTCCGATCGCCGCTTCGGATCGCATCAGAACCACCCAGATCGTGCAAGCGTCATGAGGACCCCTTCTGGCCGGCTGGCCACTGCTGGCCTTTTTTCGCCCTTTCGTCCCTTCGTGCTCTCGCGATCTTCAGAACCGCGGGCGAGCAGGACCCGGAGGACCGCCCGATCGGGCCATCTCCGTGCATCGAGGATCAGACCGCCCGGAGCACCAGGCTCGTGTTGCTCCCGCCGAAGCCGAAGGAGTTCGAGACCGCGACCCGGACCGGGTGCGGGCGGGCCTCGTGCGCGACCAGGCACAATTCCACGTCCGGCTCGTCCAGGTTGATCGTCGGCGGGATCGCCTGGTGTCGCATCGCCGTCAGGCAGGCCAGCGCCTCGAACGCGCCGGCGGCCGTCAGCATGTGGCCGGTCAGGCTCTTGGTCGACGAGACCGGCACCCTCGCCGCCGCCTCGCCTAATACCGCTCGCAGCACCGCGGCCTCGGCGGCGTCGCCGACAGGCGTGCCCGTCGCGTGGGCGTTCAGGTGGTCGACCGAATCCGGATCGATCCGGGCGTCGGCCAGGGCCCGGCGGACCGCCGCGATCGCAGGCGAGGGGTCCGGGCTCGGGATCACGTGGTGGTGGGCGTCGCTGCTCGACCCGCAGCCGGCAACCTCCGCATACGCCGGCGCCGATCGTCGACGAGCGTCGATCGCGCGCTCCAGCACGAACACCGCGCCCCCTTCGCCCAGCACAAATCCGTCGCGCCCGCGGTCGAACGGTCGAGACGCCCCGACCGGGTCGTCGTTCCGTCGCGAGAGGGCACGCAGGTTGCCGAACGTCGCCAGGCCCAGCGGCGTGACCGCCAGGTCGCACGCTCCCGCGACGCAGAGATCCACCAGCCCCATCCGCAGCCAGTGCCGGCCGATCTCGATCGCGTGGTTGCCGCTGGCGCACGCCGCCGAGACCCCCAGCGCAGGACCCGACAACCCCAGGTCGCGACGCCCCCGGTCGATCGTCGATTCGCGGTCCTGCCCCGGGTCCAGCACCCGACGACCGCCCGCCTGGTCGTCGGTCTCCCACAGGAACATCCACTCAGCGCCCAGGCCCAGCACCAGCCCGATCCTCAGCTCCGAGCGAACCGCCCAGAGCCCCGCGTCCCGGAGTGCGTTCCCAACACACCACCGGACGAGCCGGTCCAGCGGCGTTGTCCCGGATCTCGGAAGGTCTTCGTCGAGCGTTGGGATCGGCCCAAGCTGCGCGGCGATCCGGCTCGGATGGTCGTCCGTCGGGAAGCTCAGCACCCGACCCACCCCCGACCGACCCGCCAGCAGGCCCGCCTCGATCTCTGACAACCCAAAGCCCAGCGGCGTCGCCGCGCCCACGCCCGTGATCCAGACCGCACCCTCGCTCACACTCGACATAAACTTACCCCGGTCCCTCCGGACCCGAGACCAGCTCCACGCAGACCCGACCCGGCGGATCCGTCGCCACCGTCCGCGAGAACCACCCCGCCGACTCCCCCAGATCCCCGGCCAGCCGGACCAGGTCGATCGGCGCGTCGACCTCGTCGAGAAGCGAGTCGCCCTCACCGATCCGAACCTGGAACCTCGGCACGCGTCGCTTCTCCGCACCGACCGGCCGGAGCGCCAGGGCCATCGCCTGACATTCCGCGTCGTCGGATGGCGAAGGGTCGGGAACACGCTCAGGCGACCATCCCGAAAGCACCAGCCAGACGCCCGGTATCACCCCACCGGCGAGCCAGGTTGTCGCCGCGAGAAAGCCCTCAACCGCGCCATGCAGACCGCCGCCGGCGCCAATGTTCGGCCCCCGGATTCCGAGCGCCAGGCTGATGGTTCCTGATGGCGAGTGCAGCGCGAAATGCGGGATCAGATGCGGTGAGGTCCCCCAGACACCCTCAACCGCGAAACTCCGGAGCGCCGCCGCCAGACTCGTTCGCCCGAGGTAGCGCGAGGCGGCGACCACCCCCCAGCCCTCAAACTCACCCGGCTCCGCGCCCATCGCCTCAATCGCCGAGAAGACTGAAGCCGTCGCCAGAACGGTCTGCTCGTCCGAATAACGGAGCAACGACGGCGGAGTCCGCGACCAACCCTCCGGTACTGGTCCCGGCCGCTTCCTGAGCGCGGAAAACTCCGGAGCCCGAGCCCGACGGAGCGCCGAGCCCGCCACCTCGGCGGCCAGGAACCTAACCCGGGCGAAATCAGATCCGGTCACCAATCCCGATCGTTCACCAGCAAGAGACATCCCTTACCCGTACCTTCCCGATCCCTCGGCCATCGTGGCCGCCGACTCCCACGAAGTCAAGGACCGACCCAGAACCCAGGCTCCCCGGTTTCCGCCTCCGACCTCGGCGACTGCTCAATCACGGTTCGCTGGAAACAGCCATCGGAGAGCAGGGCGCTGCCGACGATCCGCAAGGCGGCCAGGCAACTCCAGGCCCGCGAGAGCCCCGAGCAAGCCGCCGGAACCGCAACAGTTCGCCCGCGACACGTGCGGCCAGGGAGAAGTCCAGGCCATCTGAGGATCTGTTTTGGCCAGCATCCGCTGACCGGTCGGCCGGTCCCGGGCTCAGACGGGCAGATCCTTCTATCCGACGACGGGTGGTGCCTGAGAACCCCCGGAAGATTCCCCTGCCTCCTGGTTCTCGGGCGATTCGAATAGCTGAAAGCAAACGCCATCCTGCTCGCCAGAGTCGACTGACCTCATGGACTCCATCGAAGAAAATTCGTCGATTATCGTACCTATGGATCGATTGTTCATCCGGTCGAATCTTCCTTGAGACCCGTAGTAGTGCAGATAATAAATGCTTATATCATTAACTTTTCGGCGAATATCGCGGGACACTTGCGACAGAAGCTGGTTCCTGGCCTTGCCAAAGTCTCCCAGCGATTCGCACGTCAGGACGAGGTCGTTGTAATCTTCCATCCCAGGTCCTCCGGATCGTCTCGCCATCAAAATCGCGGAACGAACGCAGGGCCCGCGAGGACTCATCGGATGGCCGCCGGATTGAACTGGGCGAACGGGATTTTTTTGTACAGGATAAACTGCGAGAGGATCAGCCCGCGTTCCCCGATCTGCTGGGGCATCATGAAGGCGTAGTCTCCCTTCCGAACGTGGTTGATGTTCCCCCGGGTAACCTGGGTGATGCTCATGTTCCCCGCGAACGGGACGACGGTGGCGATGTTGTTCCCGGGGATCGCGAGCTGGATGGGAACCCGGTTGATCGCCGAGCCGACGACGTGCAGCCGTGTCGGCAGGCCGTAGCCGCCGGTTGGTGCGACTGGGTAAGCCCAGCCATAGAGCATGTTCTGGCCGCCGTAGTCCCAGGGGCTCATGTACCGGTAGAAGCCCGGGTCCAGCGTGGTCACCATCGCGTTGTTCGGTAGAAGACTGTTGTAGGTCGGCGCCACCAGCGTCCGATCGGATCCCTCAAAAACGTCGATGTGCTCGGTCTGCACGACATTGTTGCCCAGATCCTGCCCGACCGCCTCGACCATCGACGCGTTGGTCAGCTCATCGAGGGTGGTCGCCCACCGGACCAGGAACTCGCCGATGTCTTCCAGCGCGATCGGGAACTGCTGGCCGTTATGGTTCTGGATGACGATCCAGCGCGAGGTGACGTTGATGATTTCGCCCCAGGCCCCTTGCGGCGGGAGCTGCGGCAGGCCCATCGGCTGGCTGACCACCTGGTCGAAGACCAGGGGCACCTGGCCGCCGACGTTGGTGATGATCTGGCCTCGGCCGGTCGTCGGGGCGAGCATCGCGACCGCCGCGACGACCAGGAACGAGCCGCCGAGCGCGGCCAGACGATACCAAAGTCGGCGCGATCGTCGCATCACCCACCTCCGCATCGAGCCCGGGACGGGCCCCCCGGCGACGAACGCCAGGAGGATGGCCGACCCGCCGACACGACGGAATCCGGCCGACCATACGACATCTCTCCCACGATACCGCCGCCAGGGGTCGCGAGACAACGCCGTCCCCCCGCATTCCTTCCCGGCTCGCTCACCACCGGACCGTTTCCCCTTTTCCACCCCTTTGCGTTTTCTATAAACTAGCATACAGGAACGATGCCCGCCCGGGGCCAAGCCGCCCGGAAACCAACCGTCGCAGAGGCAGGCCATCCCCGACCATGAGCCCCGTTCATCGGAAACCCCAGGCTGGCGACGAATCCCTCGCGCAGATCCTCGACCGCGCTTCGGAGGGTGATCTCGCCGGCGCCACCATCGGCGACTTCCACGTCGAGCGACTTCTCGGCCGAGGCGGCATGGGCGAGGTCTACCTCGCCACTCAGTTGAGCCTCAATCGCCCCGTCGCGCTGAAGGTCCTTCGACCCGACGTCCTCGCCAAGCCCGGCTATCGCGAGCGGTTCGAGGCCGAGGCCATCGCCGTCGCCAAGCTCAACCACCCCAACATCGTGCATGTCTACGCAATGAGCCAGCACGACGGGGTCCACTACATCGCCATGGAGTACGTCGAGGGTACCAA
This sequence comes from Planctomycetales bacterium, assembly GCA_027449865.1. Taxonomy (GTDB): domain Bacteria; phylum Planctomycetota; class Planctomycetia; order Isosphaerales; family Isosphaeraceae; genus JAKAUH01. The sequence continues at coordinate 2,044 of DAIDKV010000095.1, read as the reverse complement.
CCTCCGCGAGTACATCGCCCGCCGAGGACCGCTCGACCTCGCCCAGGCCTACTCGATCATGAAGCAAACCGGCCAGGCCATCGGCGCCGCTGGCGAGGCCGGCATCATCCATCGTGACATCAAGCCCGAGAACCTGCTGATCAACCGGCGAGGACGCGTCAAGGTCGCCGACTTCGGCCTCTGCCGACAGATCGACGAGGAGGGCCCCCAGATCACCCAGACCGGGATCACCATGGGTACCCCGGCCTACATGAGCCCCGAACAGGCCCAGGGCTTCACGCTCGACCATCGGAGCGACCTGTATTCGCTCGGCGCCACGTACTACTTCATGCTGGCCGGCGTCCCGCCCTTCAAGGCCGACTCTCCCGTCGCCATGGCGCTGAAGCAGATCCGCGAAATCCCCAGTAGCCTGCTCGCCCACCGCCCCGACCTCCCTCTTGAGATCGACCGGCTGGTGATGAAGCTGATGGCCAAGAACCCGGCCGACCGTTTCCAGTCGGCCGCCGAGATGCTCGCCGATCTCACCAAACTTCGCGAGGTGATCCCCGCGCCGGCCGCCGGCCAGCCCACCGAGGCCATCGAGGCCCCATCGCTCCGGACCGAGGAGGCGCCCCGTCCCGGACCAGCGTCCCCAACCGTGGCCGCTCCCGCCCGGCCCCGCGAAAAACCGCCCCTCGCCGCGACCACGACCACGCCCCGCGACCAGGTCCCCGAGACCGCCCCCGTCGAGACCAACTCCGAGGCCGCCGGGAGCCGCACGGCCGCACGCTTCAGCGGGATCGCCGCGACCGTCGCCGCCCTCATCGGCCTGGGCGCCGGCGCCGCGGCCGGCTGGTCGGCCCGCTCGCCCGACGTTTTCTCGATGCCCGACGAATCGGCCAAACAGGCCCCGGCCCTCTGGGTCGATCCCGACTGGGAACGCATCCCCTCGAAGGAAAACGCCGAGGAGCAGATCCACTACGCTCTCTTCGACGCCCCTCGTGAAGACTGGGCCGCCGCCTGGCTCGCCGTCCCCGGCCGGCACCCCCGCGCTCACGACGCCGCCTCGCGGGCCTACGTCCAGCTCGCCCGGCTCTGGTACCGTCGCCATGAGGTCGATGCCCTCGCCGTCCTCGCCTCCGAGCTCTCCGCCTGGAAGCAGGCTCAGCACCGCGACCGCGACCTCGCAGCCCTGATCCGAATCGCGATGGACCTGGAAAAGGGCGACCTGGGCGCCGTCGAATCCGGATTCCAGCGCCTGGTCGACACCGAGGTTCCCAGCATGTACGACCCGACCCTGGTCTCGCTCGGACTGGAAATCTGCGCCGACGCCGTCAAGGTCGTCCGCCGCGGCACCAGCACCCAGGCCATCGAGGTCCCGCTCCGCCGGGCGATGCAGCGGCTGATCATCCATCTCAATCGGATCGAACTGGGCGGCGGCGCCGCCCACGCCGTCAACGCTCCGCGCCCCGCCCGCGCGGGCCCCGGTTCCAGCGACTGAGCCGCCCCAGGGCGGGCGGCTCGCCCTTCGCCTCGGCCTTCACTTTCGTGTTTGCGTGTCTGTGGTATCGTGTTTCCGCGGGGATCGTCGGGCGCGAGTTCGGTGGCCCGCACGAGGGGACAAGGCGGCTCGAACGTTCGAGCGACGGACCGGGACCCATCGGCGGCCGGGAGGGGGGGACGGCTATGGCATTCCTGAAGCGAGCCAACGGTGAATCGGCCGGGCAGGTCATCGAGCTCAAGCCCGATCGGATGGTGATCGGCCGCTCCCCCGAGTATTGCCACCTCGTCCTCGACCCCAACGGCGTCAGCCGACGTCACGCCGAGATCTACCGGCGTGGCGACGAGTTCTTCCTCGCCGACCTGAACTCCCGGAACACCACCAAGGTCAACAACAACAAGGTCATCCCGGGCGTCGACCACCGCCTCATCCCCGGCGATCGGATCAATATCTGCGACGTCGAGTTCCTCTTCTACCCCAGGCTCCCTGCCGAGAGCGGCCCCAGTCGCCCGCCCGGCGACATCATGATCGTCAACGAGGCCGACTCGGCCGACATCGCCCACC
>DAIDKV010000094.1 GCA_027449865.1 Planctomycetales bacterium | reverse complement strand
CGGGGAGGCGTTCGGCGAAGATGCGTCGCAAGCAGTCGGGGTTCGAGCACCGGAAGCGACGGACCGTCAGTTCCAGCCGGACAGGGGTGCCGAAGCAAGGGAGGTCCGCGAGTCGTCGCGTGTAGCGGCTATGGACGCGGTGAGCTTCGCTCCCGCAGTCGGGACACGGAGCGGTTGGGTCAGCCATTGCGATGAAGATTGTGACGAGGTCGTCGTCGCGCACACAACGAACGACGCTGCTGCCCGCGGGCGCAGCGAGGAGTTCAGAGAGGAGCAAACGGACCCTCCAACGATGGATCGTACCTGGCTCGAACTGGCCAGGTGGCCCACCTTCTACGAGTGTCCGTCATCGAGAGTGCGGAAGAACCGAGAAATGCGGAGAATCTCAGGGTCATTGTCTCTCTCCAGGGAATGGAAGGCTGCGGTTCAGTATGCATCGGAGCTGACCACCTCGCCTCCGTTTCGGGTCGAGAGCCGCTGCCAGACTCCGACATAGGTGCCCGCCGAGAGGGTCAGCCCGTAGTAAGAGGCCGCGACGCCCGACGAGGTGGGCGACGGGGAAGGCGCCTGGGTCGTGCCTGCGGCCAGGCCTTGCTTGGGGTTGTTGATGACCCACGAATCGATCGTATCCTTGATGAACCGGACCGAGCCATCGCAGAACGAGACATTGACGCCGCCGGGGTGGAAGCTCATCGCGTTGTTGGTGAACCAGTACGACGGCGTCGGCGGTGACTGATACTTCTTGTACATGTTCGGCGGGAAGCGGGCTTCGTAGAGATCAATTCCCGGATCGGCGTCGTCCCAGAAGTCGGTGTCGGCCGCATAGCCTGTTTCGCGCGAGAGGAAACCGTGACCGTTCTCGGAGAAGAGCATCGTGTTGCTCGTCCCGTCGGTGATCGAGGCGATGGAGACTCGGCCCTGGTCGCAGATCACGCCGAGTTCGTAGTTCCCGAGGCTCGGGTCGGCGCTGATGGTGCCATTGGTGAAATTAATGTAGAAGCCATTGGCGTTCCAGGGGCCGGAGTTACCCGAGTAATACGAGTAGCCTTGATTCATTGAGGCGAACGCGGGCGGGATCGTGACGCCGTACCCGAAGTAGACGGAGCCGAGCGCGCTATTCCCGATCGTGGTCCCCATCGTGGAGGTCTGGCCGGCGGTGGGGTCGCTCGGGCAGGTAAGCACCGAAAGGCTGACTGAGCCGACGGTCAAGTTGGCCGGGCTCCAGGGGATACTGAAGTTGGCCGCGTTGAAGATGTTGGACTGCTCCAGGAAACTCGACATCGCCACCCATTGCGAGAAGCCAAACTGTGAATTGCCTTGGTTCTGATAGAGGTTGGAAGGAGGGAAGACCGCGTTACTACTCTCGTAGTTCGCCGCCGCGAGGGCGAGTTGCTTGAGGTTGTTGGTGCACTGCGAGCGCCGGGCGGCCTCTCGCGCTGACTGCACGGCGGGGAGCAGCAGGGCAATCAGCACGGCGATAACCGCGATGACGACGAGAAGCTCGATCAGCGTAAACCCGCGGCGCGGGCGAACGGGCGACGGAGGGTGGCTCATGAGGCGACCTTTCATGATTGGGGGAGCGGAGATGACTGGAGAGGATTTGGGGCTCACTGAAGCAAAATTTGGATGGGGAGAGGCCGAGCGGGAGCCGGGGGGTTGTCAGTGCTTCGCGGGTGGCCTCGTGGCCTTGCTTCTGGCGAGATCCTTGCCGTTGACCCGGGTATTTTCCCGACTGGGCAATTCGATCGTGGCGGCGTGCCGGGAAGGGTTGTCGCTGTCCCCGCATCCAGGCACGAGCAGAAGGGCCGCTCCGAGGGTGGCGGACAGCAGCGGCAATGTCCGGGCGAGACGACGGGAAGGAATCATGGGTCATTGCTCACTAGGTTCGGGTGGGGGCGGTCGCCGGGATGCCTTTGGCGTCCCGGATTCATCGTCCGCCGCGACAGGATCCGAGTTCCGGGCCCGGCGATGGGCCATCGACCGCCCGAGCGCTGTCAGGTCGTCCAGCATGGCAACGAGCCCCCGGATCACCCCGGCCCGCGCCGGGTATTGGCCGATGTAGTGGTCAGCTTCAACCGGGTCGCCTGACTGAATCCGGCAGGTGATCCGCTCGGCCAGATCGGCAAGGACCGGATCGTCCGCATCGGGTATGTGATGGGTATCGGCGACGTTCACGATCCGGACTCCATTCGCCCTCTTAGGCGGATCAGGGCCCGGAGCAGTCGAGACTCGACGGCCCCCTCACTGAGCTCGAGCGCATCGGCGATCTCGGCCGTGCTGAGTTGTTCGAGGTGCCGCATCACCAGAACCTCGCGGTCGCGCGGCGAGAGGGCAGCCAGAGAGGTCATGAGCCGCGCATGCCGCTCCTGGCGGAGGAGGTGGTTGCTAGGGCTCGTGTCATCGGCGACGAGTCGTTGAGAGAGGGCAAGAGCCGAATCATCGGGCAGGCCGATGTCGCGGCTCTCTCGGGTGACGCTCCGGCGCTGGGAGTGGACGTGGCGCCGATGGGTATCGATCAGCCGCTCCACGGCGATCTGACGGAGCCATCCAGAGAACGATAACGGACGGTCACGGAGGAACTCATCCATACGCCGGGCCGCGTCGGCCAGCGCCTCCTGCACGACGTCCGAGGGGTCAACCCGCGGGGCCAGCCGACGATCGAGCCGGGCTGCCACCATCCTGCGAAGATAGTCGCGGTACAGCTCCAGTAACTCTTCTCGGGCGCAGTCGTCACCGCTTTCGGCCCGTTCGAGCAGCCCGGTCGTAAGCTCTCGTGTCGTGGTCGGCATGCGTGGTCACTCCTCCAGGAGACTACCCCGCAGTCCGCGGGGAAATCCTTCACCGAAATCCGGAATTCCCACAACTGGATCGTAGGCCGCGGGTTGGGGCAAAGGGTTGGAGGGACCTGTGAAGTCGGTCGCCTCATCGCGGCTTGACGGATAAACGATGGGAGGCTGTACGCGTCCTTTGGAGGTCGTCTCGGAGCCGGGTGGACCGGCGTGTGTCGGGGTGGTCTTCCCCCAGGATCCTTCGCTGTGCGTCGAGGCTCGACCGCAAGAGGGGCTCGGCCTCGCCGTCTCGGCCGAGGTCGTGGAGCAGCGAGGCCAGACCGACGGCCGCATACAGGGTTGCCGGGTTCTCGGGGCCCATCACGCGGCGCTGCACCTCGAGGCTCTCGCGGAAGAGCGCCTCGGCCTCGTCGAACCGGCCGAGGTCCTGGAGAACCTTGGCAAGGTTATACGCAGTCACGGAGGTGCCGGGATGCTGGGGGCCAAGGACGCGTCGGTTGGACTCCAGGCACTCGCGGAAGAGGCGCTCGGCCTCGTTGAATCGCAGTTGGCGTTCCAGGAGCGTCGCCAGGTTGTTCTGGGCTGAGAGAGTGCCGGGGTGTTGCGGGCCCCGGGCCCGCCGCGACTCCTCGACAACCCGACGGAACAGGGTCTCCGCCTCCTCGGCCCGGTTTTGCCGGGCGAGTACGAGCCCGAGGTTATTCATGGCGGTGAGGATGATCTCCTCGTTCGGTTCGGGCACGCTGCGAGCGTCGGCCAGGTAGCGCCGGTACAGGGCCTCGGACCTGGCGTATCGGCCCTTGGCGTCCAGGAGAGTGGCATAGTTCTCGGCAGCGTTCAACGCGGCCGGGTCGGTCGGGCCGAAGACCCGTCGGGACTCGTCGGCCGCTCGCGCGAGAAGGGGCTCGGCCTCGTCGATTCGGCCCAGGTGGCTCAGCACGTGGCCGAGGTCCGACATCGCCTCAAGGGTACCTCGGCCGAGGTCGCCGGCCTCGCGACGAGCGATCTCGTAAGCCGGACGGAGATGTGACTCACTCTTCGCGTATTCGCCGAGGCCGTGATAGGCACGCCCGATGGTGAGCCGGATGGCCGCCTCGATCTGGGGCTGGCCGGGGAACGACGAGTTCACGTCGGCCGCCGCCCGGTCGAGGACCTCCAGGAGAGTCAAACGGTTAGCGGCCGGGTTGTTCTCCGGAGACGCCTGGCCCAAAAGCTTGTCGATCAGGAAGCGGTTGATCGATTGTGCGATCGCCGCCTGGTCGCGGGCCTCACGCTCCGCGACGCGGAGAAGTTGTCCCTGCCGAACCGATTCTCGCCAGCTCCAAGTCATTCCGGCCATGCCGACGACCAGAACCAGCAGGAGCGTCGCGGCCAGCCCCGACTGAAACGGGTTGCGGCGACACCATCTCCAGGAGCGGGCCAGCAGGCCGACCGGGCGCGCCGAGATCGAGCGGCCCTCCAGGAACCGAGAGAGGTCGTCGACGAGATGCCCGGCGGTCTCGTAGCGGGCCGACGGCTCCTTCGAAAGCGACTTGGCGAGGATCGTCTCCAGGTCGACCGGCACTGTCGGATTGAGCCGTCGAATCGGAGTCGGCTCCCCTTCCGCAAGCCGACGGAGGATCTCTTCTCGGTCCGGACCGGCGACAGCCGGCTGCAGGGTCAGCAATTCGTACAGCGTCGCGCCCAGCGAGTAGATGTCGGTGCGGCGGTCCACCAGGGCCCGCTTGCCGAGGGCCTGTTCAGGGCTCATGTAGCGGAGCGTCCCTGGAAGGTCTCCCGTCTGCGTCAGGCCAGTGTCTCCCTGCACGTCGGCCATGCCGAAGTCGGCGACCCAGAGGCCACCGCCCCCGTCCAGTAGGAGATTGGCCGGTTTGATGTCGCGATGGACGATCCCCTGTGCGTGTGCATATTCCAGGGCCTCCCCAGCCTGGATGCCCAGGCGGGCGACCGCGCCGATGTAAGTCCGACTCTGAATCGTGGGTAAGTTCGCCGCGCCGCTCCGTCCGGTCGGGGCATTCGCAGCCTCGGCATGCCGTTCGCTTTGAGTCTCAGGGACCCGTCCCGAAAGCCGATCGGTTGCACGCGAGCCTAGCTTGCCGTCGGCCCTCCGTAGCTCAGCGATCAGATCGGCGAGACTCCCCCCCTCGATGTATCGCATTGCGTAGAAGGGGAGACCCTCGACCTGACCAACGTCGTAAATCGGGACAATCCGGGGGTGCTGGAGCAGGCCGACCACGCGCGCCTCGAGCTGGAATCGCTGGACGGCTCGCGTGTCCATGGCTGCGGCCCATGCCAGGACCTTCAAAGCGACTCTCCGCCCCAGCGCGAGCTGCTCGGCCTCGTAAACAACCCCCATGCCCCCGCGACCGACCTCGCGGATGATCCGGAATTCCCCGAATTCTCGGCGGGATGGCAAGGCGCCGGGCCGTTGCAGTCCATCGGTCCCGTCCTCCTCGACGGCCCTCCCGACCTCGGCCAGGCCCCGAAGCGTTGGCAAGAGCCTGTGAAGCGTTTCGGCCCAGCCTGGGTAATCCGTGGCGAGGCTCTCCTCGACGACCGGCTCCCCGGCCTGGATCCTTCGCGTGATCGACTCGACCAATGCGGCGAATTCCGCATCGATGGCGTCCGGCCCCGACGGGTCGATTCCCGTCGACGTCGGGCCGTCGGGCTCGGGCCCTGGCATGTCCCGATCGAGCGGCTTCATGGTCCACCATCGGCGGGGCCGAGGACGTCACTCCCGGCAGGTTGGCGAAGAGGAGGCAACGCGGCGCCGGGGTGCCGAGAGTTGGTCGAACGTTCCGGAAGACGAGACGGTTGCCGATCCTGCGGCCGGCAACCGTCCCAATCATCGTATCAGCCCCCGGCGCACGTCGCCAAGCCGATTACCCACGACTGGAATCACGCCCCAGCGCCCGGGCGGCCGACGACCTCACGCACATGTCCGCGCTCCTTGTGCGTCGCGATCGCGTTGACGGCGTTCAGATAGGCCTGGGCCGACGCCTCGATGATGTCGGTCGACGCCGCCCGGCCGCGATACGACCGGTCCTCGCTTTCGACTTCGAGTTCCAGCGTGACCTCGCCCTGCGCGTCCTTCCCCTGTGAGACGCTCCGAACGACGAACTCGCGGAGATTCGCCCGAACGCCCGTCACCCGCTCGACAGCCTTGAAGATCGCGTCGACGGGCCCGTCGCCGATGGCGGCGTCCTGCACAATCTCGCCGTCCGGCCGGCGGATGGCGACGGTCGCCGTGGGCAGCACCCCCATCCCGGCCATCGTCTGCATGCTGATGAGCTGCCAGTGCGAAGGGACGTCTTCGAGATACTTCTCGATCAGGACCACCAGATCCTCGTCGTAGACCTCTTTCTTCTTGTCGGCGAGCGCCTTGAAGTCCTGGAAGAGCGTCTCGATCTGCTCGTCGGTGAGGGTATACCCCATCTCGGCGACTCGCTCGCGCAGGGCGTGTCGGCCCGAGTGCTTGCCCAGGACGAGGTCGGTCCGTGGCACGCCGACATCCTCCGGCCGCATGATCTCGTAGGTCGACCGCTCCTTGAGCATCCCGTCCTGATGGATGCCCGACTCGTGCGCGAAGGCGTTCCGCCCAACGATCGCCTTGTTCCGCTGGACGGCCAGCCCGGTGATCGTCGAGAGCATCCGGCTGATTGGATAGAGCCGCTCGGTCTTGATGTTGGTGGTCAGGCCGTAGTGATCGAACCGGGTCCTGAGCGCCATCACGACCTCTTCGAGGGCCGCATTGCCGGCACGCTCGCCGATCCCGTTGATGGTGCACTCAATCTGCCGGGCGCCGGCCTCGACACCGGCGAGGCTGTTGGCGACCGCCATGCCGAGGTCGTCGTGACAGTGTGTGCTGATGATCGCCCGGCCGATGTTGGGAACGCGTTCGCGGAGCGTCCGGATCACGTGGGCGTACTGCAACGGTGTGGCGTATCCGACAGTATCCGGGATGTTGACCGTGGTGGCGCCGGCCTCGATGGCGGCCTCGACGACCTCGCAGAGGAAGTCGAGCTCGGTCCGGGCGGCGTCCTCGGGGCTGAATTCGATGTCGGCGCAACAGCCCTTGGCCCGGCGGACGCCCTGCACGGCCCGCTCGACGATCTGCTCCCGGGTCATCCGGAGTTTGTGCTCGCGGTGGATGGCCGACGTGGCGAGGAAGACGTGAATCCTCGGCGCCTGGGCGTACTGGATGGCCTCCCAGGCCCGATCGATGTCGCGGTCGTTGCACCGGGCCAGCGCGCAAACCGACGACCCGGAGACCTCCGTCGCGATGGCTCGCACGGCCTCGAAGTCGCCGACCGAGGCGATCGGAAACCCGGCCTCGATGATGTCGACCCCGAGAGCAGCGAGGGCGCGGGCCATCTCGAGCTTCTCGGCCATGTTCATGCTCGCGCCCGGCGACTGCTCGCCGTCGCGGAGGGTCGTGTCGAAGATCCGGACGCGGTTGTCGTCCGTCGGGACGGCGGCGGTCGTCGGGTTCGTGCTCATGGTTCGGCTCTTTCGCTCGGGTTTCGAGGGATCGGACTCGGGATCGACGCCCGAACCACCGACTGGATCCCTATTATGGCCCCCCAATGCAAGAGGCCCCGAGATCCACCGGCGGGGCGGGTCTCGGGGCCTCTCGGGCTGCGTTCTTATCCAGACGCAACGACCCTAGGACCACCTCCCCGCCCGCCCGATAAGGAGCAGGCCGAGGGCCAGGTTGAGTCGAAGGTTCATCGCGATACCGGGCATGGATTTACTCCAGCGTAGGACAGAAAACGCAGCCATCATGTGGAATCATAGGACCTCGGACGCTCGTAGGTCAATGGATCCGATCCCAGAGTTCGGCGCGAGCGAACCGTGAGAGGTGCTTACTGATCGGCGCGCAGAGAAGTTAACTCCTCCCCGCCGTAGAATGAGGCATGGAGACCGGACTTTCGGCCTACCGGGATTGGAAGGAATGGCGACGGATGCGGGCGCTGAGCCTGAAGCGAGAAGGCTGGACTCAGCGGA